>NZ_MUBM01000481.1 GCF_002154505.1 Streptomyces carpinensis
TGGAGGAGATCCAGGACGACAACGGTCCCAAGGACGACGGCACGGTCACCGCCGGCAAGACCATCTCCCAGTTCATCGACGCCATCAAGGCGGCCGGAGGCCCGTCGTACGACTGGCGCGCGATCGACCCGGTCAACGACTCCGACGGCGGCGAGCCCGGCGGCAACATCCGCAACGTCTTCCTCTTCAACCCGCAGCGCGTCACCTTCGTCGACCGGCAGGGTGGCGACTCCACCACGGCCGTCGAAGCCGTCTCCGACGGCAAGAAGGGTGTACAGCTCTCGGTCTCCCCGGGGCGGATCGACCCCACCTCGGACGCCTGGACGAGCAGCCGCAAGCCGCTGGTCGGCGAGTTCCTCTTCCGCGGCAAGCAGGTCTTCGTCGTCGGAAACCACTTCAACTCCAAGGGTGGCGACCAGCCGGTGCACGGCGTCTTCCAGCCGCCGACGCTGAGTTCCGAGACCCAGCGCACGGCCCAGGCGAAGGAGGTCAACACCTTCGTGTCCGGCCTGCTCGCCAAGGACGCGAAGGCCAAGGTCGTCGTCCTCGGTGACCTGAACGACTACCAGTTCTCCAAGCCGCTGGGCGAGCTCACCTCCGGTGGTGTCCTCACGGACCTGATCAACACGCTGCCGGTGAACGAGCGCTACAGCTACGTGTACGACGGCAACTCCCAGACGCTGGACCACATCCTGGTCTCACCCGCCGTCAAGAAGCCCGACTACCAGGTCGTCCACATCAACTCGGAGTTCTCCGACCAGACGAGCGACCACGACCCTCAGGTGGTCCGCTTCAAGTAGGCGGCTAAGCTCCGGCATCCCCCGTCATGACCCCTGGTGTGGCGTGCACACGACCGTGTGCACGCCACACCCGTGTATCCGGCCGCCGCCCCTCGAAGGGAGAGGGCGGCCACCTGGTCGCGGTGTCGATCAGCCGCACTTCTGATGGCGGGGTCTGTGGGGGCAGCGATCCGTCATCCCGCCGAGTCGTTCGCCCACCTCTCGCCGCGCTGCTCCACGGCCGGTGCAGCTTCGAGGGCGCCGATGGCGCCGCCCTGCTGGGGTCGGGGTTCGGGCGGTCGTGGTTGGGACGGGGTGAGCTGCCTGATGGCAATTTCGGGATCGGGGCTTTCCGTCATGGACTGCTGGTGGGTTTCCCCCGGAGGGGGCGCTGATGACGGGGGAAACAAGAGGTTCTCGAAGGCATCCAGCCCGAACAGCATGAGCAGGAGTATCACCGGCAGGAGGAGAACTATCACGACCATGACGCCTCCCGATGAAGCAGTGGTCACGGGAACGCGGCGGCGGAAACACGCTTTTCGTCCAGTCTGGGCCGAATGGGCGAACCTCGCAGTTCGACGGGAGAGCTGCGCTGTCAGTGCATGCATCGTCCCGCTCGGTCCATGAACCCTTGGGCGGCGGCGAAGTGCGCCTCGAGGAGGCCGATTCACTGCCTCACAGTTGGATGTTCAGGTGGCGCGGCCCGCGCAGCATGGCGTTCTGCCGGTAGGGGGGCGGGTCGTCGACCAGGCGTGCCGTGCCCAGGTGGGGGATCAGGGTGCTGAGCGCGGCATGAGCCTCTTCGCGGGCGAGGGGCCCGCCGTAGCAGAGGTGGATTCCGCTGCCGAAGCCGAGGTGCTGGTTGTCCGGGCGCGTGGGATCGAACCGGTCGGGTTCGTGGAACCGCATGGGGTCCCGGTTGGCAGAGGCCAGCGCCAGGATGACGGGCGTGCCTTCGGGAACGGTGGTGCCGGCGACGTCGATGTCGGCGCTGGGGATGCGCTCGCGCATGTGGACCGGTGGTTCGTAGCGCAGCAGTTCCTCCACCGCTCGTGGCAGCAGGTCGGGTTCTCGGCGCAGGTGGTCCAGGTGCTCCGGGTGGCGGAGGAAGGTCAGCGCACCGTTGGTGATCAGGTTGACCGTGGTCTCGTGTCCCGCTATGAGCAGCAGTACCGCGGTTTCGGCGAGTTCCTCCCGGGTGAGTCGCAGGGCCGGGTCCGGCTCGTTGACGAAGGCGGAGAGCATGTCGTCGCTCGGGTTGCCACGGCGTTGCTCCGCGAGGTTCACCAGGTACCCGCCCATCTCGACCCGCGCCTGCCGGCCCGCCTCGTCCGCCTCGGCGGTGTCCTCTTCGGGCTTGACGTCGGCCGCTGCGACGATCGCGTCGGACCAGGCCCGGAAGAGCGGTTCGTCCTCGCGAGGAACGCCGAGCAGGCGGCAGATCACCGTGACGGGCAGCGGGTAGGCGAAGTCGTCGACGATGTCGATCTGCCGACCCGCCTCGAAGGACCGCGTCAGTTCCTTGCAGAGCCCGTCGATCTCCCCGCGCATGGAATCGACCCGGTACGGGCTGTGCGGCGGGCCGAACGGCCGCATGGCAAGGGTGCGCAGCCTGTGGTGCTCGGGGTCGTCGAGCCGCAGGAACGGCAACCTCGATGACTCCTCGCCGCGCCCGCGCGGAACGGCACTCATCCGAGGGTCGTGGAGCAGGGCGGCGATCTCGTGGTACGTACCGACCATGTAGCTGCCGTCTGCCTGCCGCACCACGGGACCGGCCTCGCGCAGTTCCGCGTAGAGCGGGTAGGGGTTGGGACGATTCGCGTAGTCGGTGATCCGTGCCAGCAGGGTGCCGGAGTCCATGGTTGGCTCCTCGTCGTTGGGCGGGGCGTGGGTCGGCCGGGTGGTTGGGTCCTGTCGTCGAACTCCCGTCGTCCGCCCGGAGGGCGGGTCCTGCGGCGTCAGGTGCGTATCCTCGGTGTGCCGGGCACTGCCCTCGTACTGGATGTACTTGGGCCTGGGCTCGGTGCGGCGAGTGGGGGCACCTCCCGCGCCGTCAAGGCAGTGGGCGGAGCGTGCATGGCGTCGCGGGGCAGACGGGAGTTCGACGACAGGGCCTAGACCACCGTCAGGCGGCGGTCGGGCAGGTAACCGGTGAGCGCCACGGTCGGGCCGTGGGACAGACCCTTCGGATCCGGCACGTCGGACGGGATCGGGACGTCGGCCGCGATCGCGCGGTCCTGTGCGCCGGGTGGGGGCGGGAAGGGCGCGGCGGTCTCGATCAGGCGTTTGTAGTAGTCGAGCGACTTGGCCATGTCGACGGTGACCGCGGCGGTGACGCGCCCCTGGTAGCCGTAGACCATCGCCAGCCGGCGTGCCTCCAAGGAGCCCTGGGCGATGACGACGTGGTCGGAGTACGTGGGCACGCCCACCGACTTGATGTTGAGCCCGAACTGGGTCGACCAGAAGGTCGGGACGGCCAGGTGCGGACGCTGCAGGGGACCGGGATTGACCATGTTGTGAGCGGCCACCTCCGCCTGCTCGACCGCGTTGCCCCAGTGCTCCAGGGACAGCATCTGGTAGCCGAACAGCGGGTGCGGGAAGCGGGAGACGTCCCCGGCCACGAAGACGTCGTCGGTGACGATCCCGTACATGGTGAAGGCCCGGCACCCGGCGTCGCAGGCGATCCCGCGGGGTCCCGCCGCCAGCCCGGACTCCGCCAGCCACTCGACATTGCGGATCGCCCCCAGCGCCACGACGCAGACGTCGGCCTCGACACGGCTGCCGTCGGACAGCTCCGCGCCGCTGAAGCTGCCGTCGCCGTGCAGGCCGGTGACCGTCACCCCGGTGCGCAGGTCCACGCCGTGGTTGCGGTGCATGACGGCAGCGAGCTTCGACAGGGTGCCGCCGATGGCGCCCACCAGAGGCGCGGGGCCGCGTTCGGCGACCGTGACGTTCAGCCCCAGTTCCCGGCAGGCCGAGGCGATCTCCGAGCCGGTGAAGCCGGCACCGATCACCAGCACCCGCTCCGGGCCGGCGGCCAGCCGCTCGGCCAGCCACGCGGCGTCGTCGCAGGTACGGAGGGTGATCACGCCGTCCAGGGCTCCCTCGACCGGGTTGGGCCACGGTCGCGCCCGGGTGCCGGTGGTGATCAGCAACCGGTCGTACGGGAGCGACTCTCCGTCCTCCAGGAGCACACGTTTCGCAAGGAGGTCCAAGCCGGTGGCGCGTACCCCCAGTAGCCACTCGGCGTCAGGATCCCGTCGCATCGGCAGCTCGGTGGTGTCCGCCGTCGCCCGGCCGAGAAGGACCTGCTTGGAGAGTGGTGGCCGGTCGTAGGGCGGGTGGGGCTCGTCCCCGACTACGGTGAGTGAGCCGGTGAAGCCCTCCTCACGGAGCGCCTCCGCGGCCCTCAGCCCGGCCAGTGACGCGCCGACGATGACGATGCGGCCCTCGCGAAGATCACCGGCGGCCATCGGCGGACACCTCCTCACCGAGGAGTATGGCCTGGACCGGGCAGGCG
>NZ_MUBM01000482.1 GCF_002154505.1 Streptomyces carpinensis
GTCCTCCGCGAGGGCGTGCAGCACCCGGGAGTGCTCGCCGGTGCGCTCCTTGATCATCGTGCGGTAGGAGGCGACCATCCGGTCCGCGCCCTTGCCGTCGGCGAGGATCGCCCGCAGCTGGTCGAGGTCGCCGTCACGGACCATCTTCCAGAACTCGGCGCCGTCCGCCGGGTCGCTCAGCGGCAGATTCACGTTGCGCACGCCCGGCAGCTCGACGTCCGGCCCCTCGAGCTTCTTGTCGGCCGCGTTGCGGAAGTCGAAGATCGTGTGCAGGCCCAGGGAGGCGAGGAAGGCCGCGTCCTTCTCGGTCGCGTGCGCGAGGTGGCCGCTGCGGAACAGCACCCCGTGCCGTACCCGCCGTCCGTCCACGGTCGGCAGCCCGCCCACATCACGGAAGTTGCGCACGCCGGCCAGCTCCGGCTCGGTCGACGGGACCTGCTGCGTCACGAGGACTCCTCCCTCTGGGCCCCACCGTCACGGCTCGTCGGCGGGCGCGACCTCGACGATACGACATGGTCGCCCGGGGCCAACGGCGGCTTCGTAGCGGCGGACATCCACCACCGTCACTCCGGCCCTTCCGCCCGAATCGCGGTCCTGGTCGGAACTCGACCCGGAACGAAGGGCGCTGGGGGACCGGGCGTGAGGTGGGTCATAACGGTGACCGTTCGTCACCCGTCGCCCCTCGGGGCAGGCAATTCCGGCGGGCGCTCGGCGAATCGAAAATGAAAGACGGTCGAATCGAAATATTCCCGACCGGGGTGATGATGTCGAGTGGCTTATCTCACCGCCAGTCAACCCTTGCCTACGGTCGCGTAGGTCACATTCGGAGGTGAATGATGGGCCGACGTGGCAGACGATTCGAAGAGTGACAGCAGATCAGTGATCGGGTCGTACGTGGCGGTGGGGGACAGCTTCACCGAGGGCGTCGGCGACCCCGGCCCCGACGGGGCGTTCGTCGGCTGGGCCGACCGGTTCGCCGTCCTGCTCGCCGACCGGCGGCCCGAGGGCGACTTCCAGTACACCAACCTCGCCGTGCGCGGAAAGCTGCTCGACCAGATCGTGGCGGGCCAGGTCCAGCGAGCCGTCGAACTCGCCCCCGACCTGGTCTCGTTCTGCGCGGGCGGCAACGACATCATCCGCCCCGGCACCGACCCGGACGAGGTGGCGGAACGCTTCGAGAAGGCGGTCGCCCGGCTCACCTCGGCCGCCGGCACCGTCATGGTCACCACCGGCTTCGACACCCGCGGCGTGCCCGTGCTCAAGCATCTGCGCGGCAAGATCGCCACGTACAACGGGCATGTGCGGGCCGTCGCCGACCGCTACGGCTGCCCCGTGCTCGACCTGTGGTCCCTGCGG
>NZ_MUBM01000483.1:0-1209 GCF_002154505.1 Streptomyces carpinensis
ATCCTCGTCAACAACGCCGGCTCCATCCGCCGTCAGCCGGCCGTGGACCACGCTCCGGAGCTCTGGGACGAGGTACTGGCAGTGAACCTCTCCTCGCAGTTCCTGCTCACCCAGGCGCTGGCGCGGCCGATGCTGGACCGCGGCAGTGGCAAGGTCGTCTTCACCGCATCGCTGCTGAGCTTCCAAGGCGGCATCAACGTGCCCGGATATGCCGCCTCGAAGTCGGGCATCGCCGGTCTCACCCGTGCCCTGGCGAACGAGTGGTCGCCCCATGGCGTCAACGTCAACGCCATCGCTCCCGGATACATCGCCACCGACAACACCCAGGTGCTGCGCGACGNNNGCAAGTGGGGGCGGCCGGCCGACCTCGCCGGTGCGGCGGTCTTCCTGTGCAGCAGTGCGTCCGACTACGTCCACGGGGTCGTCCTTCCGGTCGACGGGGGATGGCTGGGCCGGTGACCCCGGCCCGGCACCACCGGGCCCGCACCTCGCGCACCACAACCTTCTCTGGAGGAGAACATGCGTCTGGTACGTCTCGGCCCCGTCGGCCAGGAGATCCCCGCGGTCAGGTCGGACGGGGGCCACCGGGACCTGCGCCCGCTGCTGGGCGGNNGCCTGCCATGTCTGGAAGGCGCCGAAGAACTGCGCACGGGAGCGCCCATCGCACGGCCCGGCAAGATCATCTGCGTGGGTCTCAACTATCGTGACCACGCCGCGGAGACCGGCGCCCAGATCCCCGGCGAACCCGTGGTCTTCATGAAAGACCCGTCCACCGTGGTCGGTCCGTACGACACCGTGCTGATTCCCAGGCACTCCCACAAGACCGACTGGGAGGTCGAACTGGGTGTCGTCGTCGGCACCACAGCCCGCTATCTCCCGTCGCCCGCGCAGGCCCGAGCGCACGTCGCGGGATATGTGCTCTCCCACGACGTGTCGGAGCGCGAGTTCCAGCTCGAACGAGGCGGCCAGTGGGACAAGGGGAAGAGTTGTGAGACCTTCAATCCGCTCGGACCCGAACTGGTGACCGCCGACGAAGTGCCCGACCCGCAGAACCTGCGGCTGTCACTGTCGGTCAACGGGGTCAAGCGCCAGGACGGCACGACGGCCGACATGATCTTCAGCGTTGATCATGTGCTGTGGTATCTCAGCCAGTTCATGGTGCTGCAGCCCGGCGACCTCATCAACACCGGAACCCCGGCAGGCGTCGCG
>NZ_MUBM01000483.1:1280-1857 GCF_002154505.1 Streptomyces carpinensis
GTCGCCGTCCTCGATCTCGACACAACCTCGGCACCCGACTATCTGGCGGGCATCACCTGCGATGTCACCGACCGGGCATCGGTGGGACGGGCCGTCCAGGACGTTGCCTCGGCCTTCGGCGGCCTGGACGTCCTTGTCAACAACGCCGGCATCAGCGCCGTCGGCACCGTCGAGGAGAACGGCGACGAGGAGTGGGCGCGTGTCTTGGACGTCAACGTCACCGGCATGGCCCGCGTCTCGGCCGCCGCGCTGCCGCTGCTCCGCGCGTCCGCCCACGCGGTGATCGTCAACGTTGCCTCGATCGCGGCGCTCAACGGACTGCCCCAGCGCGCCCTCTACAGTGCGTCCAAGGGGGCTGTCCTGGCTCTCACCTATGCGATGGCCACCGACCACGTCGGTGAGGGGATCCGGGTGAACTGCGTGAGCCCCGGCACGGTGCACACGGGTTTCGTGGACCGGATGCTTCAGAAGTTTCCCGTCCCGGAGCAGGAGAAGGCCGCACTCGACGCGCGCCAGGCCACGGGCCGAATGGTCGCGCCGTCCGAGGTGGCCGCCGCCGTCGCCTATCTCGCAAGCC
>NZ_MUBM01000484.1:0-606 GCF_002154505.1 Streptomyces carpinensis
CGACGGGAACGGCGCTCGATGTGGATGGAGGAGTGACACACCTGCGGGTCCGCCGCGGCTCGTGATCGCACCATGCGAGCAGGCGTTCCTCGCGCCCGTGCTGACGGAGACCGGCCCGGCTGCCCAACCTGGCCGATGAGCCGGGTCTTCTGGATGGCGCGACCAGGCTTGGCCCGATCGCCAGTCCTTTGAGTCGGCGATTCGGCTCACATGGCCGGCGAGGCGAGGCATGTCATCAACCCCTGCCAGGTGATACCGAACGCAGCCAGGGCCGGTTCAGCCCTGGGCCGCCGTTCGAGCCATGAACAGATCCACTCATGGAACGAACTTCTGACTCGGAAGACCAGCCTGCACCGGGGGAGGGCCAGCACCGTCGACGGTGCGACCGGAGCACGCCTCTGCGCGGATGTGCCAGGAGCTCCGCATCGAGCAGGCGCAGCGCCTCGGAGGGCTCGCCTGCCCGTAGTGTCACCGGCCGTCGTTCGGATACGACGACGGGCGAGGCTGGACACCGGAACCGTGCGCCGGCTGCGCGTCCCGCATCCACGGCTCGGACCGGCACCGCATGGCCCGCCGTTCGTCTGCGGCCGGCCGCCTTCTTGTCAC
>NZ_MUBM01000484.1:623-823 GCF_002154505.1 Streptomyces carpinensis
GCCCACCACGACGGCACGGGCCGGACGGGAGGACGTCATGCGGGACCTTCCACAGGCCGGCCGTTGACCGTCACACGGCGCACCGACAGGTCCGTGACGGACTGGAGCAGCATGTCCTGCGCTGCTTCCTGGAAGGCGAGCCGGTCGAGTCGGACGTCGCTGACCGGCGCCTCGGGCCGGGCACGGACGCGCACCGGATA
>NZ_MUBM01000484.1:872-1186 GCF_002154505.1 Streptomyces carpinensis
CCGTGCCGCCCGCGTACTGGAAGGTGACCTCGAAGGGCACATACATCCAGGCCGGTGCGTCGACGTCGGTGACGCGGACGTCCCGTACGTAACCACCCCGCGAGGGCGTGGACTTGACGTTGAGGACCGAAGCGACGGATGCCTCGCCCAGGTCCGGGTCGTACGGCAGGTACAGCCTCCGGGCGACCACGTCCGAGACGCCGCCGCTCATCTCGCTGCCGATCGCCACCGCGGCCCCGCCGCTGAGGTACACGCAGTCCCGGATGCGGATGTGCCTTGAGGGCACCGCGACCCGCCGGCCGTCCTCGTCGCGG
>NZ_MUBM01000485.1 GCF_002154505.1 Streptomyces carpinensis
TTCGCCGGCGCCGGCGAACTGCCCCCGCTCAACGACCTGATCGACGAGGACTGTCACAGCCATGACCCGGTCAACCCGCAGGACACCATCGGGCTCGACGCGATCCGGCGCGAGTACCGGATGTGGCGGGACGCCTTCGACTTCGCCTTCACCCTGGAGGACCTGACCGCACAGGACGACCGGGTCTGCGCCCGCTGGACCTGGAACGCCACCCACAAAGGCGAGTTCCTGGGCATCGCGCCCACGGGCAGGCAGGTCGCCATGACCGGCATGACCCTCTTCCGGTTCGGCGACAACGGCAAGATCGCCGAGACGTGGTGGCAGCACGACCAGCTGGGCCTGCTGCAACAGCTCGGGGCATTGGACGAGTTGGAGCAGTAAGGCCGCACGTTCCGCAGCACCCGGGCGGCATCGAGGACCCGACCGCGCACGTACGGGTGACGTCTGCACACTGGCCGGCGCCCCACGCACGGGCTGTTTCCCGCCCCTCTGATCCCCTCGTCATTCCGCTGCCGCCACACATCACTCACCACACTGAGTCGTGGCCCGTGTCGGCGCGCTCAGCCGGCCAGCGGGACGTAGCAGCGGGACCAGCCGAGGGTCCGGTGACGTCGCTCTCGCAGGAGCAGCGTCCTCGGGGCGACTTCGGTGAGGACGGTGAGCCCTTGGATCGAGCGTGCGTGGAAGTCCGACGGGAGTTCGCCGCTCAGGCCAGCCGGCCGAGGCCGCTCGAGTGGGCCGTGCGGAACGGTTCCCGCGCCGTAGCGAGGTCGATGACCGGAAGGCCCGCGCGGCCTGGCACAGTCTCGGAGGGTACGGGCATGAGAGCAGCCTCCCGGAGCCCAATGACCCCGGTAGCGCGCTGCCGCACCCCGTGACCTGCGCTTTCCCGCGCACCTCGCGCGGGCCGGGCGTCACTCGGGACATCTCGCGCCCGGGTGTGATGCCGTCCAGCAAGCAAGAGCTTGGCGCTGGACCGCACGACCGGGCGGGAAGCCAACACCCGTACCGATCATCCGCGAGATCTTCCCCACCCCTTGCCTCACGGCCGCGATCATGAAATCTTGCGGCCTGGCCGACCCGCCGAGCGTGGCCGGGTCGGGATGAGCACTGATCTCCCTGCATGACCTGTAAGGGGGTCTTCGTTCCGCAGGAGGCCCTTGTGCACGCCATCGACGCAGCACCCGTCATGCCCCGCAACTGGGATCACTATCGGGCCGCGGTCGTCGACATCCGGATCCCGGACCGGACCGTCCACGTCGAGCCACGTCCCTCTGGGACGGCCGAGGGTTCCTTCCCGGAAGCGGCCGGCAGCGCCACCGTCCATGTGATCACCGCCTGGAACCCCCTGGGCCGTACCGCGTCGGTCGACGCCAACGCCCGCGCCCACCGCCTGTTGCTCGATGAGGTCCGCCGCCGCGGTCTCACCTGGTGGCCCGCGCAGGGCGGCGACGCGTCCGGCACGCACCGCGAAGAGAGCGTGGCCGTCGTCGGCCTGGGCGATACCGCTGCGCGTGATCTGGGCCGCCGGTTCGGTCAGGACGCGATCTTCGCCTGGAGTCCTGACGCCTGGCGTGTCCTGGCCTGCGACACCGCTGCCGCGGCGGTGAGCGGATGGGCGGCGGCCGAGAAGGGCCGCTCCGGCGGCTTGGGCAAGCGCTGAGACAGGCAGGGAGAAGCTCGATGGGCATGTATCCCATGCGTACGCCGGATCACTGTCCGGGCTGCGGCAGACCTCTCGCCGGTCCACCGGCCGAGCGGGTCAGAGCCGAGGGCTTCCCGGCCGTGGTGACCTACGCGACCGATCCCGTGTGCGGTGCGCGCTGGCACGTGTGGGACAGGACGTCGCCGCTTCGCCGTCTGGCCCGCCCTTATGTGGAGGGCGCGGGCTGACCTCACGATGCGCGGCTTCTCGGTCCTGGCCTGTCGGCTCGGAGGGGTGAGCCGACTGGGGGGACTGCACGTCGCTGGCCCCCCGGCTTCCGCCCCCGACTCCATGCGGACCGCCCCACCCACCGATCACTGTCCGTGATCCCAGAGCAGGAGTCCCGTACGTCAACCAAGCGCAAACTTGGGCAGGTTGACTCGTGTGAGTGAACGCTGACCAGCGAAAGCTTTCTTCACTCAACGCGTTCATGCGTGCACTCTCCGTACGGTACGGTCACCCCGACAGCGCACAAACAACTCGGCCCCCGCAACGGCGGCAACCGTTCGCGAGGGCCTGAACCACCAGTGGAAAAGGCCTCCACTGTGATTTACCGGCACCATATCGCGCCTCCGCGCGCCTACACCCAGTTCTCGCACGACATCATCCGGCACCCCCGCCTGTCCTCGGACGCGGTCTGCCTCCTGACCTGGCAACTCTCCCTCCCTCCCGGCGCCCGGGAATCTCTCTCCCGAACCGCCGAACGAGCCAACATCGGCGCCTGCGCCTTCACCCGCGCCAAGCGCCAGCTCAAGGAGGAGGGGTTCGTGCACGAGCGGCGCGTCCAGGGCTCCGGCGGTCACTGGGTCACTCAACAGCTCGTCTCCAACGTGCCGTTGACCCCCGCCGAAGCCGCCAAGATCCTTGGCCAGGTCCCCGTATCGCCGCAGCTCGCACCGAGTCCCCGGATTCCGGCCGTCGGTGAGCCGACCAGTCCGCCCACCGGCGGTCATCCAAAGAGAGACTCCGGGGAAAACACCTCCCACCATCCCGCCGAGCCCCCACTCGTCACGGAGACGGAGACGGAGACGGGGACAACCACGGACACCCTGAAAGCCGCCCTCGCCCTCGTCGCCGC
>NZ_MUBM01000486.1 GCF_002154505.1 Streptomyces carpinensis
AAGATCTTCATGAGCCTTCTAAGGAGGAAGCCGACCACGTCCGGCCGGGCTGCCGGCCCCGGCCGGGGCCGGCCGAACCGATGTCGGGCGAGCGGCCCCGAGTGCACGGCTAACCTGGCTCCGTGACGGGGCGAGTGAGCACAGTGGTGCTGATGTGTGGTCTTCCGGGAGCGGGCAAGACCACCTACGCGATGGAACTGGTCCGGCGCGGTTACGCCCGACTCTCGATCGACGAGGCGGTCTGGCAACGACTCGGGCGGCGCGACGCCGGCCTGGTCCTGGGGGCTCAGGCGTTCGATCGGCTCAAGGAGGAGGTCCGCCGGGAGCAGCGGGCGGAACTGGTCGAGCTGATGCTGGCCGGGCGCGACGTGGTGGTGGACTACAGCTTCTGGAGTCGCGCCGCCCGTGATGACTACAAGGCGCTGGTCGAGAGCCACGGCTGCCGTTGGGAGCTGGTCCACCTCAAGGCCGACCAAACGACGCTGGAGCGTCGCCTCAAGGTCCGGAACGGCGAGGCAGGAGCCAACTCCGTCACCGTGGACGAGGAGCTGTTCAACCGCTACCTGGCCGATTTCGAGGAACCGCAGGGAGAGGGGGAGCAGGTCTTCATTCAGTCCGCCTGAAGCCGGCCGACGGTGTGCCGAGGCTCAAGCCGGGCCACAGCAGTGGTTGCCGGGGCCGGGCAGGATTCGTGTCCGCAGGCTGCCGGTTCGCCGATCTTCCGCCTGTCGCCCGGCCGGGCGATCCTGTGGGCGCCGCCCCAGCGGAAGGCAGCGACCACACAGCGGAGGAGCGGCCCATGGATCCGGTGACCTTCTCCGGGCTGTCGCGCATCAGCCGAGTCCACTTCTTCCTGGCCTGGGCACTGTGCGCGCTGGCGATACTGCTCGTGGCAGCGACATGGCTTCCCGGCCCGAACAAGGTCTCCTCCGCTGCCGTGGGCACCGTGTTCGTCTCCTGCTTCCCGGTCTTCGGCTTCGCCCTGCTGAGGGCCGCGTTCTCCGAGGGCGGCAGGACCCTGCTCGGCAGGACGAACGGCGGCCCTGTGCTTCGGTTCCTGCGCAGCCTGCCGACAGGTCTGAAGTTCTCCTACGCGGTTGTGCTGGCCGCGGTGCTGCTGTCCGTGGCGACCGGGGGAGCGGCGCGTGACGCCGCGGCCGACGGGCACGGCGGCTACCACTCCACGAAGTGGGACAACACCGAGCTGCGCAGCGACCGGATCGAGCTCAGCGAGGACGAGTACCAGAAGGCCACCAAGGCTGAGGCCCGCCTCTCGGCGTCCTGGGCCGCGTTCTTCCACTCCGTGAGTGGCCTTCTGGCCCTCGTGGCCGTGCAGCCGCCTGCCGCCTGCCCCTGACGGAGCACACGCTCGAACGGGCATGGCTCCAGAGGAGCGCGTCAGGCGGCGCGGCCGGCCTTGAGCAGGGCCGCGGTCTCCACGACGCGCCGGGCCTGGTAGCGGGCCGCCCGCAGGGCCACCTCACCGGGCGGGCCGTCGCCGGCCACGTGGGAGGCACCGTAGGGGTTGCCCGACTGGAACTGGACGGGGTCGGTGTAGCCGGGGGGCACGGTGATCCCGCCCCAGTGGTAGAACGTGTTCGCCAGCGCCAGGAGGGTGGATTCCTGCCCGCCGTGGGCGGTGTTGGACGCGGTGAAGGCACACCTTGTCCGAGAGCCTGCCTTGGAACCACAGGGGGCCGGTGGTGTCGATGAACGACCTGAGCCGGCCGGGTTGCCGAAGCGGGTGGGGGTGCCGAACAGCACCGCGTCGGCCCACTCCAGGTCGTCGTGACCGGCCTCGCCGACGTCGGCGGTGGCCGCCAGGTGGTGCGCGCCGCCGGCCGGCGTCGCTCAGCCGAGTTTCCGGCGCAGTTGCAGGACGTAGAGAACCAGGAGCGACGGGGCGATCAGCGCCGCCGCGACGCAGGAGACCACGACCAGCACCCACAACGTGGCCGTCGGAGCCGCCGCCTGCTGGATGACCAGGTGGGTGCCCAGGAGGTAGGGGTACTGCGCGACGCCCCAACCCGCGACCACGGTGGCGATCGCCGTGGCGGCCATGCCGCGCACGACGACGGTGCGGCTCCTGCGCAACAGCAGCAGTGCGATCAGACCGCACACGGCGGAGACGGCGAGGAGCGGCGCGCCCACGGTGCTCAGCTGGTGGAACAGGCGCGGTGAGTCCGAGCGCAGCACGAAGACACCCGCCAGCGCCACGAGCCCGGTGGCGACGGCCGCCGCGACGGCCCGGTCGCGGAACGCCGCCTCCAGCTGCTCGTCTCCACGGCGCTGGGCCTGTCCGTTGAGGAACACGGCGGCGAGATACGCGCAGACCGCGACGGCGAGTACGCCGCCGAGAGCGGCTGTCGGATTGACCCAGCTCGACAGCGGGTCACCGTGTCCGTCCGTGGGGACACGGCCGGAGGCGATGCCGCCGGCCACGGTGCCGAAGAAGAACGGCGTGAGGACGGACGAACAGGCGAATGCGGCGCTGCTCAGCTGCTCTCCCCGGCCCTCGGGCAGTGAGTGGCGGAAGGCGAACCCCGCTCCTCTGGTGACGATTCCCAGGGCGGCCAGACCCAAGGGGACGTAGAGCGTGGTGGTGATCGCGGCGAAGGCTTGTGGGAAGCCCGTCCACAGCGTGACGAGACAGAAGATGAGCCAGGTGTGGTTGGCCTCCCAGACCGGGCTCAGGGAAAGACTGATCAGCTCCCGCGAGCGGCGGCCCCGTTCGGGTCCGCCGGCCGTCAGGTCCCAGAAACCGGCGCCGTAGTCCGCCCCGCCGAACAGGGCGTAGGCGATGACGCCGACGAAGAGGATGGCGGCGATCGTAGTGCTCACGGGCGGTCGGCTCCGTCCGAGTGATCCTTCGCGGCTGGTGCCGGGCGGGGGCCGTAGGGCACCGCGACGGCGTCGGGGCCGCTTTCGGACCAGCGCCGGCGCATGGTGCGCAGAACGAGCAGCGCCCCGATGCCGACGCAGAGGTAGATGGCCAGGACGGTCGCGAACAACGGCCACAGGTTGCCCTGTGTCGCCACGGCGTCCCTGGTCAGCAGGACACCCACGACGGCCCAGGGCTGGCGGCCGACCTCGGTCACCACCCACCCGCTCTCCAAGGAGGCCAGCGAAACCAGCCCGGCCACGGCGGCACCGCGCAGGAACCAGCGGTTCGTGGGCACCTCGCGCCGGCGCCACCAGAACCAGGCGAACCAGAGGGACAGCAGGAGCAGCAGGGAGGCGGTCCCCACCATGACGTCGAAGGCCAGGTGCACCACATTGACCACCGCGTCGTCGGGGCGTACCGCCCGCGGGATCGCGTCGAGGCCGCGGATCGTGGTGGAGGGCCTGAAGCCGGCCAGGATCGACGCCACGTCCGGCAGGGGCAGGCCGTAGCGCACCGCGCCGTTGACGATGACACCGCCGAGCGTCTCCGGGACGTGGTCGGCGGTGGACGGCACCAGTTCGATGGCGGCGAACTTGGCGGGCTCCCGGTCGAAGACCTGACGGGCGATGGTGTCACCCACCAGGAACTGGAGCGGCATCGCGATCGCGGCCGTCGTGAAGGGCACGAGGAAACCCAGCCGGTGGTACCGATCCCGGCGCCCCTTGAGCAGACCCCACGCGTACACCCCGGCGACCATGAAGCCCGCGACGATGTATGCCGCGAGGAGCATGTGCACCGTCTCCCACCAGAAGGCGCCGTTGAAGAAGACCTTGGAGGGGACCACCTCGGTCACCCGCCCGTCCTTGACCGTGAAGCCCCCGGGCTGGTTCATCCAGCTGTTCGCCGCGATCACGGAAGCCGTCCCGCCGACACCCGCCAGCGTGACCACGACACCGGTGAGGAAGTGCGGCCACGGCGGCAGTCTTCTCCAGCCGTAGATGTAGATGGCCATGAAGATCGCCTCGAGGAAGAAGAACAGTCCCTCGATGGCGAAGGGGAACCCGAACGCCGCGCCGTACGCGCCCATGAGCCCGGGCCAGAGCAGACCCAGCTCGAAGGTCAGAACGGTGCCGGAGACGGCCCCGACCGCGAACAGCACGGCGGCCACCCGCGACCAGCGCTGCGCCAGAAGCAGGGCTTGCTGATCGCCGTACCGCAGGGCGCGGAACTGGCACACCAGCATCATGAAGGTGAACGCGACTCCGAACGGCACGATGATGATGTGGAAGCCCAAGGTGAACGCCATCTGCTCACGCGCGGGGAGGAGCTGCGGCGGGTCGGCGACCGAGAGCAGGGAGGACAGCAGCATGGGTTCTCTTTCCGGCTCGGACGGAGGAAGCCAGTTCTCGGTCCGTCGCGGTCAGGGCATCGAACGTCGGTGACGGCCGCCCATCGAGGTCACCTCTCCTCCAGCCCTTCGCTGCGGCGCCGCAGGCGACGGCGCTGCGGCTGCACCACGTAGGCGGGATCCTTCGTGGACGTCACTCCGGCCTCGAAGGTGCCGAAACGCTGCAGCACGCTGCCCGCCAGCAGGGCCAGTCCGCCCGCCGCGGCGGCCACGCGGCTGCGCCGGGCGAGGGTCAGCGCGGTGACCGCTCCGCCCAGCGTGAGGTACTCGGACGCCCTGCGCAGGCGATGCGGACGGCCGGTGGTGTACGCCTGCGTCACGAAGCCGGGGCGCCGGTCGATGAGGCGGGAGGCGACGATCTCGGTCGCCGCTCCGACCACGCCGAGCCGCCGTGCCGGGGCCGCCTCCGCCACGGGGGACAGCAGCATGCCGAGACCTGCGCCGCTGGCCGCCGCGGAGCCGGCGAAGACGAACGGCAGCTCGCGGTGGGCGTCGTTCCATGCGGGCACCGCCGTCTGGGAGAGCAGAGCCGCCGTGTACGAGGCCACGCCGGGCGCGAACAGGGCCGCGGACAGCCCGGCCGGGCGTGCGGCCAGGTGCAGCAACCGCCCCGGCAACGAGGCCCGCACGGCGGCAGGCAGCATCTCCGCCGTGGCGGCCAGCGCGCTGCCGGGGGAGTAGGCGACGAGGATCCACGTGCCCACGGACATCGGCGAGCTCGGCTTGGCGACTCTGAGCATGTGATGGAAGCGCTCGGGCCGGCCGAGGTCCGCCACCAGCAGGTACATGCTCACCAGCAAGGCGGCGAAGCCGCCGACACGGCCCGCCCGCCGCAGTTGGGGACGCGCCGTCAGATCCGCGCCGGCCGCGAGCAGCGCGGCACCGGCCGACAGACCGCCGGTGAAGAGGTACGCGGGGATCTTCCACTCCCACACCGGAGGCTTGAGCACCGGACGCCCGTAGTAGGAGCGGAACGCCGCGCGCGGCACCATGGACTGCTCGCGGCTGCCGTCGTCATGCCCCGGGCCGGAGCGGTGACCGCCGTGCCGCTCGGGCCGGATCGCCTCGCCGCCGCTCATCGCCGTCCTCCGCGCAGGAAGACGGCGGCCGAGGCGGCCACCAGGGCCGACGCGGCCAGGCCCACGTGCTTCCAGATCGACACCAGATCGCGGGTCGGCACGACCGGGTCGGGTGGCAGCCCGTACACCTCGGGGTCGTCCAGGAGCAGGAAGAAGGCGCCGTCGCCGCCCACGCCGTCCTCGGGATCGCGGCCGTACAACTGGGCCTCCGGCACCCCGGCCTCGTGCAGGGCCGCCAGCCGTCGATCAGCCCGCTCGCGCAACTCGTCCAAGGGGCCGAACTGGATGGAATCGGTGGGGCAGGCCTTGGCACACGCCGGTTCCAGCCCGTCGCGGAGCCTGTCGTAGCACATCGTGCACTTCCAGGCCCGCCCGTCGACGGGCCGCCGGTCGATGACGCCGTAGGGGCATCCGGACACGCAGTAGCCGCAGCCGTTGCAGATGTCGGGCTGCACCACCACCGTGCCGAACTCCGTGCGGAACAGGGCGCCGGTGGGGCATACGTCGAGACATCCCGCGTGCGTGCAGTGCTTGCACACGTCGGAGGACATCAGCCAGCGAAACTCCGTGCGGGACTCGACTCCCGTGGCCGCTCCGGGCAGGCCGAAGGAGGGGAAGCCCAGATCGACCGGGGCCGTCCCGAGGTCGCCGCCGCCGCGTTTGGCGACCTCCAGGGCGTCCGCCACCACCTCGGTCGTGGCCTCCGTGCCGGACGGGCCCACGGGCAGGTCGGCCAGGCCCGCGTCCTGCCGGCCGAGCGGGCGCTCCTGCTCGACGAAGGCGACGTGCCGCCATGAACTGGCGCCCAGCATGCCGGTGTTGTCGAAGGACATGCCCAGCAGGTCGATGCCGTCCTCCGGCACGTCGTTCCACTCCTTGCAGGCGACCTCGCAGGCCTTGCAGCCGATGCACACGGAGGTGTCGGTGAAGAAGCCCACCCGAGGCGGGTGGTCGCGGTGGCCGGCGTCCGCCGCGGGGTCGGTGAGCGGCCCGTGGAAGCTGTTCTCGCGGGTCATGACGCATCCTCCGGCCGGTCGTGCGACTCGATGTGGGCGCGCTCGGTATGGCCGCCGGCGGTCGCGATCCGGGTGCCGGTCTCCGGTGTGATGCCGGCCCGGCGGCGGTAGTCGGCGACGTACTCGAGCAGGGCGGGGCCCCGCGGGCGCCGTCCGGGCCGTACGTCGCAGGTGAGCACCTTGCTCTCCTGGATGAACACGTTCGGGTCGGCCACCACGCCGATCAGGTCGTTGACCACGTCGCCCGTGGTCAGGCCCGTCGTACCCCAGTGGTAGGGCATCCAGACCTGGTGGACGACGCGGTCGTCCACGCGCAGCGGTGCCATGCGGTCGGTGACGACGACCCGCGCGTCGACGGCCGTCCGGCTGGTGATGACGTGAGCCCATTCGAGGTGCCGCAGGTCGCGCTCTTGCGCGAGTTCGGGGGAGACCTCGACGAACAGCGCCGGCTGGAGTTCCGCCAGGTACGGCAGCTGCCGGCTCATGGCCCCCGCCGTGTGGTGCTCGGTCAGCCGCGCGGCGGTGAACACATAGGGGAACACCTCGCCGTGCGCTTCCGGCGGCGCCGGGTTGGACGGGTTGTCGGGGCGGCCGTAGACCTTGCGCACCGGGTTGGCCTGCTGGCCGTAGAGCAGGTTGCGCATCGGCGACTCGTGCGGCTCGTAGTGGGTGGGCAGCGGCCCGTCGGCGAGGCCGGCCGGGGCGAACAGCCATGCCTTGCCGTCGCGCATCATGATGAAGGCGTCGCTGCCGCTCAGCGCGTCCGGGCCGGACGCGCCCTCGGCGGGCTGGTAGTGCGGCGGTTTGGTCCGCTCGAAGTCCGGGGTGTCGTGGCCGGTCCACTCACCGGCCTCGGCGTCCCACCACACCAGCTTCTTCCGCTCGCTCCAGGGCTGTCCGTCCGGGTCGGCGGAGGCCCGGTTGTACAGCACGCGGCGGTTCAGCGGCCAGGTCCACCCCCACTCCGCGTCGTACGGTCCTGTCCGGGTGTGGGGTGTGCGGCGGCGGGCCTGGTTGGTCTCGCCGGCGTACACCCCGCTGTAGATCCAGCAGCCGCAGGCGGTGCTGCCGTCGGCCTTGAGGTCGAAGTAGCCGTCGACCGTGCGGCCCGTGCGCAGGTCGATCCCGTTCATGTGGCGCAGCACGTCCGAGGCGGACGGCTCGTCGCCCTCCGTCTCGTAGTCCCAGGCCAGGTCCTGGACCGGGCGGTCCCGCTCGTCGGTCGAACCCGCCAGACGCTCCTTCAGCCGGAGCCCGAGCTGGTAGAAGAACCACAGCTCGGAGCGCTGGTCGCCGGAGGGGGCCACGGCCTGGTCGCGCCACTGGAGCATCCGCTGCGTCTGGGTGAAGGTGCCCGCCTTCTCCACGTGCGACGCGGCGGGGAAGAAGAACACCTCGGTGCGGCAGCGCTCGGTGGCGATCTCACCCGTCTCGACCTCGGGCGCGTCCTTCCAGAACGACGCGCTCTCGATCATGGCGAGGTCGCGGACGACCAGCCAGTCGAGGTTCGCCATGCCGAGACGCTGCAGCCGGCCGTGGGCCGAGCCGACCGCGGGATTCTGGCCGAGCAGGAAGTAGCCGAAGACCTTCCCGTCATTCATGTCCATCACGGTGCGGTACGTGCCGTGGTCGCCGTTCATCCGCGGCATGTAGTCGAAGCAGTAGTCGTTCTCGGCCGTCGCGGCCTCGCCCCAGTACTCCTTGAGCAGCGACACCATGTAGGCGTCGGCGTCGCCCCAGAAGCCCTTCTCCCGCGGGCCACGGACGGTGTCCAGATAGCCGGCCAGGTCCTCGTGAGCGACGTCCGGCATCGGCAGATAGCCCGGTAGCAGGTTGAACAGGGTGGGCACGTCCGTTGAGCCCTGGATGCTCGCATGGCCGCGCAGGGCGTAGATACCGCCGCCCGGGCGGCCGATGTTGCCCAGCAGCAGCTGGACGATCGATCCGGCCCGGATGTACTGGGCGCCGACGGAGTGCTGGGTCCAGCCGACGCTGTAGACCAGGGCGGTGGTCCGCTCCCGGCCGGAGTTCGCCGTCCAGGCCCGGCACACGTCCAGGAACAACTCCTGCGGCACACCGCAGATCCGCTCCACCATCTCCGGGGTGTAGCGCGCGAAGTGCCGCTTCAGCACCTGGAAGACGCAGCGTGGGTGCTCCAGGGTGGGATCGGCCTCCATCTCACCGGGACCCTCCTCGACGAACGGGCCCTTGGCGCCGTGCCGGTAGGGCTCGGAGGTCTCCTTCGCGTGGTCGCCGGGCCGCTCCTGCGCCGTCACGCCGGCGTACGACCAGCTCGACGCGTCGTACGCCGCGGTGTGCGGGTCGTAGCCGCTGAACAGGCCGTCCAGGTCCTCGGTGTCCTGGAACCGCTCGTTCACGAGGAAGGACGCGTTGGTGTACGCCCGCACGTACTCGCGGAAGTCCAGGTCGTGGCCGAGGATGTGGTTGATCACGCCTCCCAGGAACGCGATGTCGGTCCCGGCCCGGATGGTGACGTGCTGGTCGGCGTGCGCGCTGGTGCGCGTGAACCGCGGGTCGATGTGGATGACCTTCGCACCGCGTGCCTTGGCCTCGATGACCCACTGGAACCCGACCGGATGTGCCTCGGCCATGTTCGAGCCCATGATGACGATGCAGTCGGTGTTGACCAGGTCCTGAAGGTAGTCGGTGGCACCGCCACGTCCGAGCGAGGCTCCCAGACCGGGAACCGTGGCGGAGTGTCAAATGCGCGCCTGGTTCTCGATCTGCAAGGCGCCGAGGGCCGTGAACAGCTTCTTGATGAGGTAGTTCTCCTCGTTGTCCAGCGCCGCGCCGCCGAGGCTGGCCAGGCCCATGGTGCGGCGCAGGGTCCTGCCCTCCTCGTCGGTGTCCTGCCAGCCCTTGCGACGGGCGTCCAGCACCCGGTCGGCCACCATGTCCATGGCCGTCTCCAGGTCCAGGCGTTGCCACTGGGTGCCGCAAGGCGGCCGGTACAGGACATGTTCCTCGCGCTGCGGGCCCGTCACGAGCTGCTTGCTGGCGGATCCCTTGGGGCACAGGCGGCCGCGGGAGATCGGGCTGTCGGGGTTGCCCTCGATCTGGATGACGCGCTCGTCCTTCACGTACACGCGCTGAGCGCAACCCACCGCGCAGTACGGGCACACCGAGTGCACCATCCGGTCCGCGCTCTCCGTCCGGGAGCCGAGAGCGGCCGAGCGGGGCGACTGCGCCGCCTTGCCGCGGCCCAGCGGGTCCGTGCCGGTCAGCTGCCGGTACACCGGCCAGGCGTCGATCCAGCGCTTCAGGCCCATCCACCTGCTCCTTCGTGCGGTGCCTCCGCCCGCACCCGACGGTACCGGTCACGAGGCCGCCCGCAAGTCAGGCACGCGCGGTCCGGACGCGGGCGGCTCGGGCGAACGAACGGCCGCGTCGGAGAGCAGGGGATCGCCGACACCCGGTGCGGGCAGGCTGCTTCTCCGAAACACCGAGGGCTTGCTGACCGCCGCTCGTACTCCGCGAGAGTGGGCCGCGCGCCCTTGCCCGCCGCCGGGCGTGCCCCGCGGCGCACGCTTACGATGGCACACCTCGCGTCACGAGCTCCGGAGAAGTCGTGCAGCAGCAGGTGCAGTCGCAGGTCAGCAGCCCTGAACGGCGTCTTCGTGTCGCCGTGGTGCTGCTGGTGGCAGCTTCCGGAGGCGTGGAAGCCGTCTCCTTCACCGCGCTCGACAAGGTCTTCGCGGGAGTCATGACCAGCAACCTCGCACTGCTCGGCATGGCCGCCGGACGAGGCGAGGCCGTCAGTGTGAAGGCGGCCGTGCTGGCGCTGGCCGGCTTCGGCGTGGGCGTACTGGCGGTCGCCCTGTTCACCCGCGGCCGCGTCGCTGCGGTCACCCACTGGGACCGGCGCGTCATGCTCGTCCTCGCAGCCGACGCGCTCCTGCTGGCGGTGGGCGCGCTGGCCTGGGGACTGACCGGCGGCACGCCCGGGGAGACGGCCCGGGACGTCATGCAGTTCGGGGCCGCGCTCACGATGGGGTCGCAGTCCGCCGCGATGGTGGCCGCCGGTCGCGCCGCCGCGCCCACCACCTACCTGACCGGCACGCTCGCCACCTACATCACCAAGGGCGTCGGCACCGGCCGCCCGGACGTATGGGTGCCCCTGCGCTTCGCCGGCCTCATCGCGGGTGCCGCCGTCTGCGCCGCCCTGCTGAAGGAAGCCCGCGCCTGGGCCGCCGTGCCACCCGTCGTCCTTGTCCTGGCCGCGATCGCCGCGGCCGGCGTTCCTGCCACCCGGGGCCACCTTTGATGGTCTTCGCCTGGACGGACAGCGGATTGATCTTGATCGCGTCGCCCTGACTCTGGTCGTCCTTTACCGGGACTCTTGCAGAAA
>NZ_MUBM01000487.1 GCF_002154505.1 Streptomyces carpinensis
GGCCGCGGAGATCTCCCTGCCCTCATAGACGATGGCGGTGGCCTCGCCGGCGTAGCGCGCTCTGCGGTGGATGGCGGCGGCGGGGCTGATGTCGACGCTGGCCATGGCGGCTCCTTCGATGGCTGTCGGCATGTGGCTCGGTGGACGGGGGCGCGGGCGCTCAGAGGTCGGCGCCGCCGGCTGAGGTGCGGAAGCCGCGCACGGCGATGCCGCCGTCCACGGGAACGACCGCGCCGGTGATGTTGCTGCTGTTCCGGCGGGAGGCGAGCAGGACGTAGGTACCGGTGAAGTCCTCCGGTTCGACGCCGGCGTCGTACAGCGGGACGTGCGGCCGCTCTCCGGCGGCCTCGCTGCGGGCGAAGGAGTCCGCGATCGACCTTCCTTCCAGGCCCAGGCTCTCCGGGCCGCGCAGCTGGGTGCGCATGCCGCCGCAGGCGACGCCGTTGACGCGGACCTTGGGGGCGAGTTCGTAGGCGAACTCGCGCACCAGCCCGAGGCAGGCGTGCTTGCTGGCGGTGTACACCGGGCCGCCGCCATTGGTGTGGAACGAGGAGTTCGACAAGGTCATGATGATGCTGCCACGGGTGGCCACCAGTTCCCGCCACGCGGCCTCGACGGCGAGGAGGTAGCCCTTGACGTTCACGGCGAAGATCTCGTCGAAGGCCGCGGCCAGCTCGTGGCCGGTGAGCCGCGTGACGCTGCGGTGGTAGTCCCAGATTCCCGCGTTGGGCACGAGGATGTCGAGTTTGCCGAACCGGTCGACGGCGGACGCGACGGCCGCGTGGAGGTCGTCCGGGGAGCGCACGTCGCCGGGCACGGGCAGGACGCGGTCGACGTGTTCGCCTGCCGCGGACACGACCGCGTCCAGCCGGCCGCGGTCGCGGTCCATGACGGCGACGCTGGCCCCCTCGGCGAGGTAGCGCAGGGCGACGGCCCGGCCGAGGCCGGACGCTCCGCCGGTGATCAGGGCGACGTCGCCCTCGAGCCATCCGCTGTTCGCGGTGGGGGCCACGGCTCAGTCCTCCTGCAGGAAGTCGGTGACCAGGCGCTCGAACTCGGCCTGCCTCTCGAGCTGGACCCAGTGGCCGCAGCCGCCGAAGACGTGGAGCTGTACGTCGCGGATCTGCTTGAGCATGAGCTGGGCGCCATCCAGTGTGATGGTGCGGTCGTCGCGGCCCCACAGCAGCAGGGTCGGGTTCTTGATCTTGTGGACGTCGCGCCAGAGCGGGTCCATGCCGTGGCGCTTGGCGAAGGCGGCGTTGTAGCGGTGGTAGAAGGCGATGTGGGACTCGTCGAGGGAGGCCTCGTACCGGGCCTGGACGGTGTCCTCCCAGCGCCCCGGCTCGGCGGTCATGACGCGGATGAAGTCGCGCATCTTCTTCACCGTGGGGCCTTCGCCGTTGTAGTAGCGGAACATCGCCTCCTGGCCCTCGGTCGGGGTGGGCCCGAAGGGCAGCCATCCGCCGCCCGGTGCCATCAGGACCAGCTTCTCCACCCGCTCCGGTGCGGCCAGGGCGGTGGCGATGGCCGCCGCGCCGCCGAGGCTGTTGCCCAGCAGGTGGAAGCGGTCGATGCCCAGGGCGTCCAGGGCCTGCAGCAGGGCGTCGACGGTGATCTCGGTGATGCTGCGGGCGCCGAGGTCGGCCTCGGTGGGGCGGTAGCTGCCTCCGAAGCCGGGCTGGTCGGGCAGGAGCACGCGGAAGTACGGGGCCAGGGCGGGGAGGTTCTGGTGGTAGTTGGCCACCCCGCTGGCGCCGGGGCCGCCGCCGTGCAGCATGACCAGCACCGGGCCCTGGCCGGTCTCGCTGACCGCGATCGGGCCGAGGGTGGTCTGCACGGTGTGCTCGATGAGCTTCGGCTCTTCAGGGGTCACGTGGGAGCTCCGGTTCACAGGAAGGTGCTGATGTTCTTGGCGAGCAGGACGTTCTGGTCGAGCAGGATGGTGCGGCGGGCGACCAGCAGGCCTTTGTCCGCGTCACGCCGGAGGACGTCGGTGCGGCCGCCCGCGTAGATGTCGACCTCGCGCTCCAGGCGGTTGCGGTAGCAGAGGAAGGCCGACTCGGCGACGTACTGCCCGGACTCGTCGTCCGGGCGCACCACGACGTTGGTGATCAGGTGGCGGGTGCGCGAGGGCGGGTCCTCGGCCCAGGCCATGCCGGAGTCGAAGCGCCGGATGCGCCACGCCAGGCTCGCCTTGGTCTCGTCGAAGATCGCCACTTCCCCGGGCGCTCCGTCGGCGAGGCTCTGCTGGCGGCGCAGACGATTGGTGCGCACCGGCGCCCAGTAGTGCAGGTCGTCGGCGAAGAGCTCCAGCCAGTCGGCGTACCGGTGCTGGTCCAGCAGCTGCGCCTCCAGGCTGTAGAAGCGCTGCACCTCGAAGTGCAGCAGGGCGTCTTCCAGGGCCGGTGCGCCGTACGCGACGGCCGTGGGCTCCTCGGTGTGAGTGCTCATCGGGTACTCCTTGCGGGGCCGCGCTGCCCGGGACATCCGGCGGTGGCTGGGGACATCCCATCGCGATGCGGCGAGGGCGGGGAGCCGGTGTGCCGTTCCTCGGCACACCGGGCGCGCGGTGGTGACGAGCGCCGGCGTCGGGGCCGCCGCGGTCGTCGTGGGTGGTCGGCGGCCCGCACGGGCCGGTCGGCCGGGTGATGCGGGCCGTGCGGTCAGCCGCGCAGCAGGGTGCGCAGGTCGGTGGTCTCGTCTGCCAGGCGAGCGGCGTCCACCGCCACCCCTCGGTCGATCAGCCGGCGGGCGGCCTTGATGTCGCGGACCCGGTCGATCGCGGCGGCGGCCACCAGGCGGTCGCCGCGCAGGCCGAAGACGGTGCAGGGACCGCCGCCGGGGACTCCGCGCAGCACGGTCCGCCCGGCGTCGGCCATGGAGCCGACCGCCTCGAGACGCGAACCGTGGCGGTCGGACCAGAACCACTGCGCGGGCCGCTGCGGCATCGGCTTGCCGAGCAGCCCGGCGGCCGCGGCCTCACCGTCCTGCTGGGCGGCCTCCCAGTGCTCGTGGCGCCGGTGGCCGTCCTGGCGGGCGACGTCGCCGACGGCGAAGACATGGGGGTGGGAGGTGCGCTGGGCGGCGTCCACGACGACGCCGTTGTCGACGGTGAGGCCGGCCGCCTCGGCGAGGGCGGTGCCGGGCCGGATGCCGATGCCGACCACAACCGTGTCGGCAGCCAACGGCACAGGGCGGCCCGAGATGTGCACGGACACCTCCTCGGAGCCCTCGGCGCGCTCGATCCGCTCGACGCCGCCGGTGACCACCTCGATGCCCTCCTCCGCGTGGCGGCGGTGCAGGACCTCGGCGATCTCCGGGCCGACGGCGGCGGTCAGCGGCACCGCGACCGGGTCGACCAGGGTGACCCGGCAGCCCAGCGCCACGGCGACGGCAGCGGTCTCGGCGCCGATCAGCCCGGCGCCGACCACGACCACCCGGGCCCCGGGCAGCAGCCGTTCGCGCAGCCGCTCGGACTCCTCCCAGGTGCGCAGCAGGTGCACGGACGGGTCGTCACCGCCCGGCACCGGCAGGGCGCGCGGCGTGCCGCCGGTGGCGAGCACGATCCGCTCGGCACCGACGGCCGAGCCGCCGGCGAGCTCCACGGTGCCCTGCTCGGGGTGGATGGCCGTGACGGCGGCGCCGGGCCACAGCTCCACACCCCGCTGCTCGTACCAGTCGGCGGGGCGCAGCAGGACGTCCTCGCGGCGGGCCTTGCCGAGCAGCACGTCCTTGCTGAGCGGCGGACGGTCGTACGGCAGGCCCTCCTCGGCGGAGAACAGCACCAGCTCGCCGTCGTAGCCCTGCGTACGCAGGGCGTCGCAGGTGGAGACGGCGGCCAGCCCGGCCCCGACGACAGCGATCCGCTTCATCAGGCGGCCTCCTGCCCGGGGTGGACGAAGATCTCGCCGTCGCGGACCTCGACCCGGTGGCTGCGCACGGCGTCGGTGGCGGGCATGCACTGGGGCTTGCCGGTGCGCAGGCAGAAGCGTGCGCTGTGCAGCGGGCACTCGACCTCGCCGCCCTCGACCCAGCCCTCGGCCAGGGAGGCCTGACCGTGCGAGCAGGTGTCGTCGAGGGCGTAGTACGTGCCCTCGTCGTTGAAGACGGCGATGGCGTCGGTGTGGCCGGTGACACCGGCCGGGACGGCCAGGGCCTCGCCCTCGGGGATGTCGCCTTCGGCGGCTACGCGGATACCGGTGCTGGTGGTGCTCATCGGGGGTCCTCCTCGGCGGTCCGGCTCTCGGCGGCCTTGGGCTGCTCGTGCCAGGCGGGGGTGTTCATCAGGTCGCGCCAGCGGGTGTAGAAGCCGCGGGCCGCGCCGTCGGAGTAGAGGCGTCCGGTGGTTCCGGGGTGGACGCCGTCCTGGGCCTCCAGGCCGAGGCCCATCTGGTAGTTGAGGGTCATGCCGCCGGCGACGAAGCCGCCCGCGGTGGCCTGGCACTCGCTCCAGTTCTCGCCGTCGTCCTGCTCGAAGATGCCGGTGGGTCCGAAGGTGCGCAGGTTGTACAGGCGCTGGGCGTTCTTGACCTCGTCGGGCATCGACTTGTCGACGAGGGCCCAGGCCCAGACCTCCATCTTGTCCGGGCCCTTGGGGTGCCAGACGCGGATGCTGCCGTTGACCGGCAGATAGGAGAAGTTGGGGAAGATGGTGGCGTGGCCGGTGGTCGTCGGGCCCTCGACCCGGGCGTCGCCCAGCCGCTCGCGCAGCGCGTCGTAGTCGTAGTACTCGTGCACCACGCGGTCGTCGAAGCGGCTCTTGGGGTGGGTCGGGAAGCCGGCACCGTGGCCCAGCGGGTCGGTGTACTGCCGGCCGGGGGTCTGCACGATGTCCTTCTTGGGGCCCTTGCCGGTGGGCGAGAGCACCATGAGCGCGGAGGCGTGCGAGATGTTGACGTGGTACCAGTCGGAGGCGAACTGCTCGGCGGCGAGCTTCCAGTTGCCCTCCAGCACCCACTTGTGGACGCCGCCGACGACCTCGGTGCCCTCCGGGTCGCGGTCGAGCATCGCGTCCATGTACCAGGTCATATCGCCGAGGGCCTCGCGCAGCGGCGGGGCCTCGGGGCTCCAGGTCGCGAAGACCAGGCCCTTGTAGGTGTCCAGCTGGGCGACCTCGATCAGGCCCCACTTGTCCTGCTCGAAGTGGCCGGGGTAGTCCTCCCCGTTGGGGACGTTGATCAGCTTGCCGGAGGTGTCGTACGACCAGCCGTGGTAGCTGCAGGTGAACGCCTTGGTGGCGCCGGCGTCGGCGCGGCAGACCCGCATGCCGCGGTGACGGCAGGCGTTGAGGAAGGCCCGCAGCCTGCGGTCGCGGCCCATGGTGACGATCACCGGGTCCTCGCCCATGAAGGTGGTGAAGAAGTCGCCCGGCTTCTTGAACTGGCTCTCGTGGGCCAGGAACAGCCAGCTGGGTGCGAAGATCCGGCGCAGCTCCTGCCGGTAGAGCGCGCCGTCGCTGAAGATGGTGCGGTCGACCAGACCGCGCTCGAGGTCGAAGTACCCGCTGACGTCGGCGGACGGCTCGGGGGTGCGGGAGAGGGTCACGACCGGTCTCCTTCCTCGGCGTTCCGCGCCGGCTTCGGCGGGCGGTGGTGGCCCCACAGGCTGGTACCGTCGACGCGGGTGGCGACCCACGGGTCGGACACCGTGATCGCTCCGTAGCCGTACTCGACCTCGAAGCCCGACGGTGTGATCGCGTAGAAGGACAGCATCTTGTCGTTGCTGTGCCGGCCGATCGTCAGCGCGATGGGCGCGCCGCCGTCCAGGCACCGGTCGTACGCGTGGCCGACGGTGTCGTAGTCGTCGACCTCGAGCATGAAGTGGAACAGCTCGCCGGGGTCGATGTCCTTCTTGGGCTTGCGCTCGGGATCGACGACCAGGCCGGCGAAGGCCAGGCTGTGGTGGCGCGGGTTGGTGTGCAGGAAGGCGATCCGCTTGCGTCCCAGGTCGCAGAAGTCGCTGACCTCGAAGCCGAGCAGCTCGGTGTAGAAGCGGAACGTGGCATCGTAGTCGTCCACGTTGAACACCACGTGGCCCAGGCCCTGGTCGCCCGTGACGAACCGGGCGCCCGTGGGGGAGACGAACGGCGTGGTCGCGGTGCGGGCGCCGTGGAACAGTTCGATGCGGATGCCGTTCGGGTCCTGAAGGTGGACGAGGCCGAGCACGTCGCGCCGGTGCAGCAGCTCGTCGTCGGCGTACTCGACCGCGACACCGGCGGCCTCCAGCTCCGCCGCGGCGGCGTCCAGTTCGGCCGGGCCGGGCAGCTCCCAGCCGACGTAGGCGAACTCCTCCGTGTCGCTCTCGTGGAGGGCGATCCGCCAGTCGCGCTCGTCCAGGCGCAGCCGCAGACCGTCCTCGGTGGTCCGGGTCCGCACGCCCAGGACGCCCTCGGCGAAGGTGCGCCACTGGTCGATCCGCTGAGTGCGGAGTCCGAAGTACCCCAGTCCGCTCAGTTGCATCGCGTATTCCTTCTGACTAGTGGTGTACGGGCCGCTGCGGCCGGTGCGTCGGGTGGTGGCGCGGGCCCGGACGCGGCTCGGTGGACGGCGCCTTCGGGCGGCGGCCGGCCTCGGCACCGCGGAGCAGTGCGGCGAGGGCGTTCGGAGGGGGCGACACCGGGATGTCCACGGCGGTCGTGCCGGTGTCGTGGTGCCGCATGTGCAACAGGAGACCCCGTGCCGCGGGACGCGGCCCAGCGCATGTGCCGCACTGCGGAACGCGACTGCCTCACCTTTCCCCCGCCGTCCCTGCGGACGGTCGTGCCGTGCCACGGCACGGCCGCTGGCGCCTGGCGGTGACCGCCGGGATCGTCGGGCACCGGTACCACCCGACCCGCCGAGGAGGACTGCATGCTTGCTGCCGTGGCCGTGCGCCAGGATCCGGACGACCCGCTGAGCGGTCTGGAGCTGCGCGAGGTGCCCAAGCCGACGGTTCCGCCCGGCTGGGCCCTGGTGCGGGTGCACGCCGCCGCCCTCAACCACCACGACATCTGGACCCTGCGCGGCGTCGGGCACCCGGCCGAGCGGCTGCCCATGGTGCTGGGCTGCGACGCGGCCGGCGTCGACGAGGACGGCAATGCGGTCGTCGTCCACCCGGTGATCGGCGACCCCTCGGCCGGGGGCGGCGACGAGACCCTGGACCCGGGCCGGGCGCTGCTGTCCGAACGGCACGACGGGGCGTTCGCCGAGCTGCTGTGCGTGCCCCGGCGCAATCTGGTTCCCAAGCCCGCCTTCCTGTCCTTCGAGGAGGCCGCCTGCCTGCCGGTCGCATGGCTCACCGCCTACCGGATGCTTTTCACCCAGGCCCGGATCCGTCCCGGCGACCGGGTCCTGGTGCAGGGTGCGGGTGGCGGCGTCGCCTCGGCCGCCATCGCGCTGGCGCGGGCGGCCGGGGCCACCGTGTACGCCACCAGCCGCTCCGAGGCCAAACTGGCCGCCGCGCGTGAGCTGGGAGCGAACGAGGCGGTGCCGTCCGGCACCCGCCTGCCCGCGAAGGTGGAC
>NZ_MUBM01000488.1 GCF_002154505.1 Streptomyces carpinensis
TGACGCGTGTCGCACCCGGGCTCGGTGGGGTGTCGTCGGCCCGGGTGAGGGGTGAGCGCACCGGTAGGGTGGCCCGGTTGTCATTCGTAGCCGAGCCCCAGCACAACGAACCGGAGACCGTGACTACCGCCCGCCCGTCGCCCGCCACCTCCCTCAACGGAGGGCCCTCCGGGCCCACGCCTATGTCTGCCAGCTCGTCGCACTCGCACCATCTCTCGCCCGCCTTCCCCGGACGTGCCCCCTGGGGCACCGCCGGCAAGCTGCGTGCCTGGCAGCAGGGCGCGATGGAGAAGTACATCCAGGAGCAGCCGCGCGACTTCCTCGCGGTCGCCACCCCCGGCGCCGGCAAGACGACCTTCGCGCTGACGCTCGCCTCCTGGCTGCTGCACCACCACGTCGTCCAGCAGGTGACCGTGGTCGCGCCCACCGAGCACCTGAAGAAGCAGTGGGCCGAGGCGGCGGCGCGCATAGGGATCAAGCTGGACCCCGAGTACAGCGCGGGCCCGCTCGGCAAGGAGTACCACGGCGTCGCCGTGACCTACGCCGGTGTCGGCGTCCGGCCCATGCTGCACCGCAACCGCGTCGAGCAGCGCAAGACCCTAGTCATCCTCGACGAGATCCACCACGCCGGTGACTCCAAGTCGTGGGGCGAGGCGTGCCTGGAGGCGTTCGAACCGGCGACCCGCCGCCTCGCCCTGACCGGTACGCCGTTCCGCTCCGACACCAACCCCATCCCGTTCGTGACGTACGCGGAGGGCTCGGACGGCATCCGGCGCTCGGCCGCCGACTACACCTACGGCTACGGTTCCGCGCTCTCCGACGGCGTCGTCCGGCCCGTCATCTTCCTCTCCTACAGCGGCAACATGCGCTGGCGCACGAAGGCCGGCGACGAGATCGAGGCCAGGCTGGGCGAGCCGATGACCAAGGACGCGGTCAGCCAGGCCTGGCGCACCGCGCTCGACCCGCGCGGCGAGTGGATGCCGGCCGTGCTGCGCGCCGCCGACCAGCGGCTGACCGAGGTCCGCAAGGCCATCCCGGACGCCGGTGCCCTCGTCATCGCCTCCGACCAGGACTCCGCACGCGCCTACGCCAAGCTGATCCGCGAGATCACCGGCAGCAGGGCGACGGTCGTGCTCTCCGACGACGCCGGCGCCTCGAAGAAGATCGACGAGTTCAGCGACGGCGACGACCGCTGGATGGTCGCGGTCCGCATGGTGTCCGAGGGCGTGGACGTACCCCGGCTCGCGGTCGGGGTGTACGCCACGACCATCTCCACGCCGCTGTTCTTCGCCCAGGCCGTCGGCCGCTTCGTACGGTCCCGGCGGCGCGGAGAGACCGCCTCCGTCTTCCTGCCGACCATCCCCGACCTGCTCACCTTCGCCAACGAGATGGAGGTCGAGCGCGACCACGCCCTCGACAAGCCGAAGAAGGAGGGCGAGGAGGACCCGTACGCCGAGTCCGAGAAGGAGATGGAGGAGGCGAACCGGGAGCAGGACGAGGACACCGGCGAGCAGGACATGCTGCCCTTCGAGGCGCTGGAGTCCGACGCCGTCTTCGACCGGGTCCTCTACGACGGCGCCGAGTTCGGCATGCAGGCCCACCCGGGCAGCGAGGAGGAGCAGGACTACCTCGGCATCCCGGGCCTGCTGGAGCCCGAGCAGGTGCAGCTGCTGCTGCAGAAGCGGCAGGCCCGGCAGATCGCGCACAGCCGCAGGAAGCCGGACACCGAGGCCGACCTGCTCGAACTGCCCGCCGATCGGCGGCCGGTGGTGACCCACAAGGAACTGATGGAGCTGCGCCGGCAGCTCAACACCATGGTCGGCGCCTACGTCCATCAGAGCGGCAAACCCCACGGCGTCGTCCACACCGAACTGCGCCGGGTGTGCGGCGGACCGCCGAGCGCCGAGGCGACGGCGGGGCAGCTGCGGCAGCGCATCGCCAAGGTGCAGGAGTGGGCCACCCGCATGCGCTGACACCGCGCGACGGCCCCGGGATCCAGCGCGTATCCGGACGAATGCAGGCAGGCCGGCTCCGCCCTTGACCGGATTCTGGACGGAGGCTTCCGCTCAGCGAACCGGCTTCGCTACTGTCCCGCTACGCACACGCCCCGTGGCAGCGCCGCCGCGGAGCGCAGCCGTGAAGCGACTCGTGTCCGGGACGGCCCGGACCGCCGGCCGATCGGCGGCCTCTGTTGCGCGTCACTGACGGGACTCGGTGACGTACCCGCCGCGATGAGCGCCGCCGACCTCACCACTGAAGGAGTGGGCGTCGTGACCGCGGAGACATCCCAGACGCTCGACCGGGGACTGAAGGTCCTCAAACTGCTGGCCGACACGGACCACGGGCTGACCGTCACCGAACTGTCCCAGAAACTGGGCGTGAACCGGACTGTCGTCTACCGGCTCCTCGCCACCCTGGAACAGCACGCGCTCGTCCGCCGTGATCTGGGCGGCCGTGCCCGGGTCGGGCTCGGGGTGCTGCGCCTGGGCCGTCAGGTGCACCCGCTGGTGCGCGAGGCGGCGCTGCCCGCGCTGCGGTCGCTGGCCGAGGACATAGGGGCGACGGCGCATCTGACGCTGGTGGACGGGGCGGAGGCGCTGGCGGTCGCCGTCGTCGAGCCCTCGTGGACGGACTACCACGTGGCCTACCGGGCCGGCTTCCGCCACTCCCTGGACCGGGGCGCGGCGGGCAAGGCGATCCTCTCGGCCCGCCGCCAGCCGATGGTGGACCCCGGTTACACGCTCACCCACGGCGAGCTTGAGGCGGGCGCCTGCGGCGCGGCGGCACCGCTGCTCGGTGTGACCGGCGTCGAGGGCAGCGTGGGCGTGGTCATGCTGGCGGACGCCGTACCCGAGCGGGTGGGACCGAGGGTGCTGGACGCGGCCCGCGAGGTCGCGGAGGCGCTGCGCTGAGCCGCACGGCGCCGGGCGCCGGTGGCCTCGACCGGGGTCGCCCCGGCCGATCCGCCGAATCCCCCGAACCGTCCATTCCCCTTCCCGCCACCGGCTGTCCCTCTCGATGCCGTTCCTCCGAGCCCCCGCATCATCGAGGCCGTGCACGGCGTAGGTGATCGTCGAGGGCGTACGGCTCGCAGGTGATCGGCAAGGGCCGCTCAGCCGGGAGGTGGAGGCGGCGGAGCGGCACCATGGATCGCCGATAGCCGGACGCGGGCCGCGCCTGGGGAAGCGGTAGCCGTGCGGGGGAGTGGGCAGTGGGGTAGCGGGGCCGGGCGCGGACGAATGGGCGAGCGGAGCCGTAAGCCGAGAAGCGGGAGCGGGGGAGCCCGGAGCCGGGAAGCGCCGAGCGGGCGTGGGGGAGCGGGCCGCGGTAGGGGCGGCCGCCGCCTGGCCGGATGCCGTCCTCGCGTTAGATTGATCCCGTGCTCTCTCGCCTCTCACGCCCCAAGGCCCTCGCCGTCTGCGCGCTGCCCGTCGTGGCCCTGATCGCCGCGGCCGTGTTCGCGCCGCTGCCGTTCTCGGTGGCACAGCCCGGGTCGACGGCCGACGTGCTCGGCGCCTTCAAGGGCAGCCAGGTGATCACGATTTCCGGCACACCGGTGCGCAGCACGAGCGGGCAACTGCGGATGACGACGATCGAGGCGACCGGCCCGGACGCCCACATCACGCTCGGCAACGTGATCGACGGCTGGTTCCGCACCGACCGGGCGGTCATGCCGCGCGACGCGGTCTACCCGAGCGGTGACACCGTTCAGCAGATCGAGCAGCACAACGTCGAGCAGATGCAGCAGTCCCAGGACGCGGCCACCCAGGCCGCCCTGAAGTACCTCGGCCTCAGTGGCGACAAGAACATCAAGGTCACCCTGAAACTCGCCAACATCGGCGGACCCAGCGCGGGTCTGCTGTTCACTCTCGGCATCATCGACAAGCTCCGCGGCACCGCCGACGGCGGTGACCTCACGGGCGGCCGTACGGTCGCGGGCACGGGGACCATCAGCCCCGACGGCACGGTGGGCGCGGTCGGGGGCGTGTCCCTCAAGACCCAGGCCGCCCACCGGGACGGCGCCACGGTCTTCATCGTCCCGAAGGCCGAGTGCACGGACGCCCGGGCGGAGTTGCCGAAGGGTATGCGCCTGGTCCCGGTGACCACCCTCAAGGGCGCGGTCAGCGCCCTCACCACCCTGAAGACGGGCAGGGGCTCGGTCCCGAGCTGCTAGACGGCCACCGGTTTCGCGGGTGCGACCAGGCGCAGGCCGACCTCGACCAGCGTCCAGCCCAGCCGGGCCCGCAGGTCGCTCGGGTGTCCGGCCTCCGCGGCCAGGCGGTGGGCCTCGGCCCGGGCCCGGAGCTCGGCGGCGTGCACATGATGCAGGACGAGGTGGGTCTCGGGAAGCATGGCGTCGACCTTTCTGCCGTCAGTCCGTGGTGACCGGGAAGGTGTGCGTGTGGATGCGTACGCGCTCCGCGTCGAGGGCGTCGGCGACGGCGGGCAGGTCGCGGTACTCCTCGACGAGCGCGTGCATCCTCTCGATGAGCTCGCGGGCGAGCTCCGGCGTGAGCCGCAGAGTCATGTCGCTCAGGTCCGAGGCACGGGTCCACTCCTCGGACCACGCGTGCCGGTTGCCGAGCCAGGTGGACAGCTCCTGAGCGTGGTTCGTCGCCACCTCGTGCTGGACCATGGCCAGGGCGCCGCGCACCGTCGGATCGGCGTCCGCGAACAGCTCGTCGTCGATCATCAGGCCCTCGTGCGCGGCCTTCCACCACCGCTCCCGCCCCTTGCCCCGCTCCGGCGCGTCCTCGACGAAGCCGTACGTGGCGAGTTGACGCAGGTGGTAGCTGGTCGCCCCGCTGGACTCGCCCAGTTTCCCGGCGAGCTGGGAGGCGGTGGCGGGGCCGCCGGAGCGCAGCGCGTCCAGCAGGCGCATGCGCAGCGGGTGAGCGAGCCCGCGCAGCGAACGGGCGTCGAGGCGACGGATGTTGAGGTGCCGGGGCGGGGGCTCGTCCATGCGTACAAAGGTATCGTTGCAAAGATAGCTTTGCAACGTAGTCTTTGGAACTTCTCCGCAGCGGAGCCGCGCACGCCTCCCTGCGCTGCCCGCTGCCCCGGCTACCCGTTCCGCTCGCGGTCCTCCGCGGCCTGCTCCACCAGCGGGATGATCCGCAGCGGCACCGGGTTCTCCATCACGATCGCCGTGGAGGCGCGGACGATGCCCTCGATGGCGACCACGCGGTCGATCACGCGCTGGAGGTCGGCGTTGGAGCGGGCCACCAGCCGGCACAGCATGTCGCCGGTGCCGGTGGTGGTGTGCAGTTCCAGCACCTCGGGCACCGTGGCCATGTGGGCCCTCACGTCCGGGCCCTGGCCCTGCCGGATCTGGAGCGTGGCGAACGCCGTCACCGGATAGCCGAGGGCCGCCGGATCCACCTCGGGACCGAAGCCGCGGATGACCCCGTTGGACTGGAGGCGGTCCAGCCGGGCCTGCACCGTCCCACGGGCGACCCCCAGGCGCCGGGACATCTCCAGGACGCCGATGCGCGGCTCGCGCGCCAGCAGCGCGATGATGCGGCCGTCCAGATGATCGATCGCCACAGTCCCGCCCTCCAGGGTCGTCGTACGGATGGTCATCCTGTACAGAAAGCCCGCCGACGCCGGTCGTTCACTGAGCATGTTGCCCAGTGAATACGCAAACTATTGCGCACCTTGCGGGACCGGGTGACGCTTCCGCTATGACGCAGACCACACAGCACACTCCCGACGCGACCGCGCGGCAGGCCGACCCCTTCCCGGTCAAGGGAATGGACGCGGTCGTCTTCGCCGTGGGCAACGCCAAGCAGGCGGCGCACTACTACTCCACCGCCTTCGGCATGCGGCTGGTCGCCTACTCCGGACCGGAGAACGGCAGCCGCGAGACCGCGAGCTACGTCCTCGAAAGCGGCTCCGCACGGTTCGTGTTCACCTCGGTGATCAAGCCCGCCACCACCTGGGGCCACTTCCTCGCCCAGCACGTGGCCGAGCACGGCGACGGCGTCATCGACCTCGCCATCGAGGTCCCGGACGCGCGTGCCGCCTACGCCTACGCCATCGAGCACGGCGCCCGCTCCGTCGCCGAGCCCTACGAGATGAAGGACGAGCACGGCACCGTCGTCCTCGCCGCGATCGCCACCTACGGCGAGACCCGCCACACCCTCGTCGAGCGGACGGGCTACGACGGCCCCTACCTGCCGGGCTTCGCCGCCGCCGAGCCGATCGTCGCGCCGCCCGCCCAGCGCACCTTCCAGGCGATCGACCACTGCGTCGGCAACGTCGAGCTCGGCCAGATGAACGAGTGGGTGCAGTTCTACAACAAGGTCATGGGCTTCACGAACATGAAGGAGTTCGTGGGCGACGACATCGCCACCGAGTACAGCGCGCTGATGTCGAAGGTCGTGGCCGACGGCACGCTCAAGGTCAAGTTCCCGATCAACGAGCCCGCCCTCGCCAAGAAGAAGTCCCAGATCGACGAGTACCTGGAGTTCTACGGCGGCGCAGGCGTCCAGCACATCGCGTTGAACACCAACGACATCGTGCAGACCGTGCGGACGATGCGCGCGGCCGGTGTCGAGTTCCTGGACACGCCCGACACCTACTACGACACGCTCGGCGAGTGGGTCGGCGACACCCGCGTGCCCATCGACACCCTGCGCGAGCTGAAGATCCTCGCCGACCGCGACGAGGACGGCTACCTGCTGCAGATCTTCACCAAGCCGGTCCAGGACCGCCCGACCGTGTTCTTCGAACTCATCGAGCGGCACGGCTCGATGGGCTTCGGCAAGGGCAACTTCAAGGCCCTGTTCGAGGCGATCGAGCGCGAGCAGGAGCGCCGCGGCAACCTGTGAACCGGTGCCCGGGTCGTCCCGCGAGCCGCTCGCGGTCGGTGTTCCCCCCGACCGCGAGCCGGCCCTGGCCTTGGGCCGCCGGGACAGCGGCCGGGCAACGCCGAAGCGGGCGTCCCACGGGCTTCACACCGATGGCGTCGAGTGCGACGCTGTGATCATGAGCCGTATCCAAGCCGCACCCGACGCAGCCGAGAGCAACCTCACCGACCGGCTCCTTGCGGGCCTGCCGGCCGAGGCGGTCCTCACCGATGCCGACGTCACGTCCTCCTACGCGAACGACATGGCGTCCTTCTGCCCGGCCGGCGTCCCCTCCGTCGTGGTCCTGCCGCGCACGGTGGAGCAGGTCCAGCACGTCATGCGGATCGCCACCGAACTGCGCGTCCCGGTCGTCCCGCAGGGAGCCCGCACCGGCCTGTCCGGCGGGGCGAACGCCTCCGACGGCTGCATCGTCATGTCCTTGACCAAGATGAACCGGATCCTGGAGATCAACCCGATCGACCGGATCGCGATCGTCGAGCCGGGCGTCGTCAACGCCGCGCTCTCCCGCGCCGTGAACGAGCACGGTCTGTACTACCCGCCGGACCCCTCCAGCTGGGAGATGTGCACCATCGGCGGCAACATCGGCACCGCCTCCGGCGGCCTGTGCTGCGTGAAGTACGGCGTCACCGCCGAGTACGTCCTCGGTCTGGACGTGGTGCTGGCCGACGGGCGCCTGATGTCCACCGGCCGCCGCACCGCCAAGGGCGTCGCCGGATACGACCTCACCCGCCTCTTCGTCGGCTCCGAGGGTTCGCTCGGCATCGTCGTACGGGCCGTCCTGGCGCTCAAGCCCCAGCCGCCGCAGCAACTCGTGCTCGCCGCCGAGTTCGCCTCCGCGGCCGCCGCCTGTGACGCGGTGTGCCGGATCATGGCGGGCGGCCACGTGCCGTCGCTCCTGGAACTCATGGACCGTACGACGGTGAAGGCCGTCAACGAACTCGCGCACATGGGCCTGCCGGAGACCACCGAGGCCCTGCTGCTCGCCGCCTTCGACACCCCGGACCCGGCCGCCGACCTCGCCGCCGTCGGCGCGTTGTGCGAGGCGGCCGGCGCCACCCAGGTCGTCCCCGCCGAGGACGCCGCCGA
>NZ_MUBM01000489.1 GCF_002154505.1 Streptomyces carpinensis
GTGAGGACGAACTCGCGGCCGGGACGCGGACGAGGGGACATGACATTCTCCGCCGTGACCAGGCTCTGCAGTTGGTTGTACTCCAGGCCCATCTTCGCCTGGGGCCCCACCCACTCGGGCTTGCGCTCGATCGGGGTCTGACTGTTCCGGCTCCCCAGGCGCAATCACTTGCGTCCGGAGGGGACCCACCGTCATGGACACGAGGGACTCCTCGAAAGTCGAACGCGGGCACGGACCCGCGCGGCTGATTGATCCTCCCCCTCTGTCATTGGCCTGAGAGCTGCACCTGCTGTGCGCGGCTTGCACCGTGGGCGAGACGCGTGAGCGCCTGCTTTCCAGAGTCCGCCTCCGCCGCGCAGTAACGAAGCCTGAGGGTTTCCGGGGAGGATGTGCTCCTTCGGCGCCGCAGCTTGGGGAGTGTGGACTCTCCCGCGCAGAATCGTCAGCGGTGTCTTCAGTTGTTCGGTTCTTGCCGAGGCCTCTTGTCGAGTGCTTGCTGATAGAGCTGTCCGGCGCGATAGGAGGACCGGACCAGGGGTCCGGACATCACTCCGGCGAAGCCGATCTCCTCGGCCTCTTCCTTGAGCTCGATGAACTCCTCAGGCCTGACCCACCGGTGCACCGGGTGGTGCCGCACCGACGGCCGCAGGTACTGGGTGATGGTGACCAGGTCGCACCCGGCAGCGTGCAGGTCCTTCAGCGCGGCCGAGATCTCCACCCGGGTCTCCCCCATGCCCAGGATCAGGTTCGACTTGGTGACCAGCCCGAACTCCCGCGCCGCGGTAAGCACACCGAGCGACCGGTCGTAGCGGAACGCGGGCCGGATCCATTTGAAGATCCGCGGCACCGTCTCCACGTTGTGCGCCAATACTTCCGGGCGCGATTCGAACACCTGGGCCAGCAACTCGGGGACACCGTTGAAGTCCGGGACCAGATTCTCCACACGGGTGTCCGGGTTCAAGGCGTGGATCTGTCGGACCGTCTCGGCGTACAGCCAGGCACCACGGTCGGGCAGGTCGTCGCGGGCCACCCCGGTGATGGTGGCGTACCGCAGTCCCATCTTCGCCACCGACTCCGCCACCCGGCGCGGCTCCTCCCGGTCCAGAGGCCGGGGCTTGCCGGTGTCGATCTGGCAGAAGTCGCAGCGCCGGGTGCACTGGTCGCCGCCGATGAGGAAGGTGGCTTCACGGTCCTCCCAACAGTCGAAGATGTTCGGACAGCCCGCCTCCTGGCACACCGTGTGCAGCCCTTCGGCCTTCATCTGCGAGCGCAACGCGTTGTATTCCGGCCCCATCCGCGCCCGGGTCTTGATCCACTCGGGCTTGCGCTCGATCGGAGTCTGGCTGTTCCGCACCTCCAGCCGCAGCAACCTGCGGCCGTCAGGCGAGGCGGAAGGTGTGAGGGCGCCGCTCATCTCACAGCTCCGGGTACAACGGGTGCGCGTCGGCGAGCGCGGCCACACGGGCCCGCAGCTTGGCGGCGAGACTCGGGGCGTACGCCGGATTGAGGGCCTCCGCGATGATGTCGGCGACCTCCGCGAATTCGGCCTCCCCGAAGCCGCGGCCGGCCAGCGCCGGCGTACCGATCCGCAATCCCGAGGTCACCATCGGCGGGCGGGGGTCGAACGGCACAGCGTTGCGGTTCACCGTGATGCCGATGTCGTGCAGGCGGTCCTCCGCCCGCTGCCCGTCGAGCTCCGACTCACGCAGGTCGACCAGCACCAGGTGGACGTCCGTACCACCCGACAGCACGGACACCCCCGCGTCCGTGACATCGGGAGCACTCAGCCGTTCCGCGAGGAGTCGAGCGCCCGCGAGGGTGCGCTCCTGGCGCTCACGGAACTCCGGCTCGGACGCCATCTTGAACGCGACCGCCTTGGCCGCGATCACGTGCTCCAGCGGTCCGCCCTGCTGGCCGGGGAAGACCGCACTATTGACCTTCTTCGCCACGTCCTCACGGTTGGTCAGCACCACTCCGCCGCGCGGGCCGCCGAGTGTCTTGTGCGTGGTCGTGGTCACCACGTCGGCGTGCGGCACCGGGTTCGGGTGCAGACCCGCGGCCACCAGACCGGCGAAGTGCGCCATGTCCACCATCAGGTACGCGCCGACCTGGTCCGCGACCCGCCTGAAGGCGGCGAAGTCCAGCTGCCGGGGGTACGCCGACCAACCCGCGATGATCAGCTGCGGCCGGTGCTCATCGGCAAGTCGCTGCACCTCCGCCATGTCGACGCGGTTGTCCTCCGCGGAGACGTGGTAGGCGACGACGTTGTAGAGCTTGCCGGAGAAGTTGATGCGCATGCCGTGGGTGAGGTGCCCGCCGTGCGCGAGCTCCAGGCCCAGGATGCTGTCCCCCGGTTGGAGGAGGGCCGTCATCGCGGCGGCGTTCGCCTGGGCTCCCGAGTGCGGCTGCACATTGGCGAAGGCCGCACCGAACAATGCCTTCACCCGTTCGATGGCGAGCTGCTCGATGACATCGATGTGCTCACACCCGCCGTAGTAGCGACGGCCCGGGTAGCCCTCGGCGTACTTGTTCGTCAGGACGGAGCCCTGCGCCTCCATCACCGAGACCGGTGCGAAGTTCTCGCTCGCGATCATCTCCAGCGTGCTCTGTTGACGCTCCAACTCGGCACGTACGGCGGTGTACACGGTGGGGTCGAAGTCGGCGAGCCGACGGTCCAGCACAGACATCTCAGGCTCCTGCCGTGAAAGCCGCGTAGGCGGTGGCGTCCAGCAGATCCGGCGTACCGGTGATCCGCATCCGGAACAGCCAGCCCGCTCCGAACGGGTCAGTGTTGACCAGGCCGGGCTCGGCCACCGCAGCTTCGTTGATATCGACGACCTCGCCGTCCGCAGGAGCGAACAGGTCGCTCACGGACTTGGTCGATTCGATCTCTCCGCACGCGTCGCCAGCCTTGATCGTCGCGCCGACGGCAGGCAGGTCCAGGTAGACGACGTCGCCGAGCGCGTCTGCTGCGTGGGCGGTGACACCGACGGTCGACAGGTCTCCCTCGCTGGCAATCCACTCATGGTCGCTGGTGTACATCAGGTCGGTGGGCAGGCTCATGATCTGTTCTCCTCGGGAGGTGGTCAGGCTCGGCGGCGGTAGAAAGGCAGCGGAACGACCTCGGCGTACTCCTGACTGCCCCGGATGTCGACGAGCACCTTGGTGCCGGGTTCGCTCCGGTCGGTCGGCAGGTATGCCATCGCCACGGGGTGGCCGAGGGTGGGCGACAGAGCGCCCGAGGTGACCTCGCCGATGCGCTCGCCGGTGTCCGGGTCGAGTACGGCGTAGCCGGTGCGCGGAGCTCGTCGACCGGTCGAGGCCAGCCCGACCAGCACGCGGGTGGGCCCCTCGTCACGACGGGCAGCCAGGGCCGCCTCGCCGACGAACCCGCCGGGCTTCCCGAACACCACGACTCGGCCCAGTCCCGCGTCGAACGGTGTGGTGCCGACGGTGAGCTCCTGGCCGTACAACGGCATACCGGCCTCGAGGCGCAGCGTGTCACGGCAGGCCAGGCCGCACGGGACCAGCCCGTGCCGCACGCCCACCGCGCTGACGGACCGCCAGACGGCCATCGCGTCCTCGGGACGGCAGTAGATCTCGAAGCCGTCCTCGCCGGTGTAGCCGGTGCGCGCGAGCAGCACCTCGCGGTCCGCCAACCGCGCCGGGCCGATCGCGTAGTACTTCAGCAACGGCACCTCGACGTCGGCAAGTTCGCTGACGATCGCCGGTGACGTCGCTCCCTGGACCGCGATCAACGCCCACTCGCCTGAGGTGTCCCGGATCGTGGTGACGTAGCCGTCGATCCGATCACGCAGCTGGGAGAGCACGACCAGCGTGTTGCCGGCGTTGGCCACGACGAGGTACATCTCCTCGGCCAGGCGGTAGACGACGAGGTCGTCGAGCACTCCGCCAGTCTCGTGGACCAGCATGGAGTAGCGCGCGCGGCCGACGGCGATCTTCGACGGCCGTCCGACCAGGGCGTGGTCGAGAGCCCGGCCCACCTCGGGACCGGACAGCTCGATCTCTCCCATGTGGGTGAGGTCGAAGATTCCGGCGGCGGTCCGTACGGCGTGGTGCTCGACCAGCTCGGAGGTGTAGCGCAGTGGCATGGACCAGCCGGCGAAGTCGGTGAACGACGCACCGAGCTCCATGTGGATGTCGTGCAGGGGTGTCTTCTTCGGCATGATGGTTCCTCTTCGGACCATGGCGGGCCGGGTCACGACGCGAACGACCCGGGAGGCGGGCAGGAACAGACCAGGTTCCGGTCACCGTGCGCCTGGTCGATCCGGCCGACAGGCGGCCAGTACTTGTCGGACGTGACGCCCGCCGGGAACACGGCCCGTTCACGCGAGTAGGGCCTGGCCCACTCGCCGGCGATCGCGGCTGCGGTGTGCGGCGCCCGTCGCAGCGGGCTCTCCTCGACGGCCCAGACGCCCTTGTCCACCAAGTCGATCTCCGCGCGGATCGCGATCATCGCCTCGCAGAAGCGGTCCAACTCCTGCAGGCTCTCGCTCTCCGTCGGCTCGACCATCAGCGTGCCGGCGACCGGGAAGCTCATCGTCGGAGCGTGGAAGCCGTAGTCGATGAGCCGTTTGGCGATGTCGTCGACTGTCACGCCCGTGGCGGCGGTGATCGAGCGTACGTCGAGGATGCACTCGTGCGCGACGAGGCCGGCCTCCCCGGCGTACAGGACGGGGAAGTGCGGCGCGAGCCGGCGGGCGACGTAGTTGGCACTCAACACGGCCGTCCGGGTCGCCTCGGTCAGCCCCTCCGCACCCATCATCCGGATGTAGGCCCATGGGATCGGCAGGATGCCGGCACTGCCGAACGGCGCTGCGCTGACCGCCCCGATCCCGTCGCGACGCCCGGTATCGGGGTGCAGCGGGTGGGTGGGCAGGTACGGCGCGAGGTGCTCGGCCACCGCGACCGGGCCGACGCCCGGTCC
>NZ_MUBM01000049.1 GCF_002154505.1 Streptomyces carpinensis
GTGCGGGGAGTTGTGGGTGGTCGGTGCGGGGGCGGAGTCTGCTCCGGATCCCGTACTCAAAAGGGTTCGCCTCCTTCTGGCTGCTCGTGGGCCGCCGGGGGGCGTGCTCCGCCGTCCCCCGCGGCTCACTCGCCGTCTGACGTGCTTTACAGATGCGCGAGCTTTTCCAGCACGGGGGCGGCCGCGCGCAGTTTCGCCCACTCGTCCTCGTCGAGGCCGTCGACCAGGCCGGCCAGGAAGGCGTTCCGCTTGCGGCGGCTCTCCTCGAGCATGGTCTCGGCCTGCTCGGTCCTGGTGACGACCTTCTGGCGCCGGTCCTCCGGGTGTGGCTCCAGGCGGACCAGTCCCTTGGCCTCGAGCAGCGCCACGATGCGGGTCATCGACGGCGGCTGCACGTGCTCCTTGCGGGCGAGCTCGCCCGGCGTGGCGCTTCCGCAGTTGGACAGGGTGCCCAGCACCGACATCTCGGTGGGGCTGAGCGACTCGTCGACGCGCTGGTGCTTGAGCCGACGGGACAACCGCATCACGGCGGAACGCAGGGAGTTCACGGCGGCGGCGTCGTCGCCATGCGTAAGGTCCGGCATGTTCTTTAGCGTAACTCATTACTCTCGCTAAAGACCACCTGGGACACGCAGGTATCCGGTGACTCTGACCACTACGGGCCGTCGGTATCACTCATATGGGTGATCCGCGTGCGGAACGTGACACGTGCCGCGGAAGTGTGCAGCGACCCTCGTCTGCATGGGGACCGACGTGCTCAGTCTGCGCATGGACCGCGAGCTGCTCGAACGGCTCCGGTCCCACGCCGCGAAAAGAGGAATGAGCGTCCAGGACTATGTCGTCCGGACGCTCATTCGCAATGACTTCGACGAACGGTTCCAGGCCGCCGTCGAGGAGACGGAGCGGTTCTACGGGGTCACGTGAGTGTCGCCGTCACGTGAGCGCGGGGTCGCGTGAGCGCGGCGGTCACACGACCCCGGTCGGCCGGAATCAGGTCAGGCCCAGGGCCGGCATCAGGTAGTAGAAGGCGAAGACCGCCGAGACCACGTACATCGCCGCCGGCACCTCACGGCCGCGGCCGGCGGCCAGGCGCAGCACCACGAAGGTGATGAAGCCCATGCCGATGCCGTTGGTGATCGAGTAGGTGAACGGCATCATCAGCATCGTCACGAAGGCCGGGACGGCGATCGTGTAGTCGGCCCAGTCGATCTCCCTGACCGAGCCGGACAGGATCAGGAAGCCGACCGCGAGCAGCGCCGGGGTGGCCGCCTGGGACGGGACCATCGTGGCGACAGGGGTGAGGAAGAGGGCCACCGCGAACAGCGCGCCGGTGACGACGTTCGCGAAACCGGTGCGAGCTCCCTCGCCCACGCCGGCCGTCGACTCCACGAAGCAGGTGGTGGCCGAGGCGGAGCTGGCGCCACCTGCGGCGACCGCGATGCCGTCGACGAAGAGGACCTTGCTCATGCCGGGCATCTGGCCCTGTGCGTCGGTGAGCTTGGCCTCGTCGCTGATGCCCATGATCGTGCCCATGGCGTCGAAGAAGCAGGACAGCAGCACGGTGAAGACGAACAGCACGCCGGTCAGCACGCCGACCTTGTCGAAGCCGCCGAACAGGCTGACCTTGCCGATCAGGCCGAAGTCCGGGGTGGAGACGGGGTTGCCGGGCCACTTGGGGGTGGTCAGGCCCCAGGACGGGACCTTGGCGACGGCGTTGACGACGACGGCCACGACGGTCATCGCGACGATCGAGATGAGGATCGCGCCGGGCACCTTGCGCACGATCAGAGCGAGCGTGAGCAGCACTCCCAGCACGAAGACGAGGACCGGCCAGCCGTTGAGGTGACCGTCCGCGCCCAGCTGGAGCGGGACGGTGGTGTGGGCGGCGTCCGGAATGCGGGAGACGAAGCCGGAGTCGACCAGGCCGATCAGCATGATGAACAGGCCGATGCCGATGGCGATGCCCTTGCGCAGGCCGAGCGGCACGGCGTTCATCACCCGCTCGCGCAGCCCGGTGGCGACGAGCAGCATGACGACGAAGCCGGCGAGGACGACCATGCCCATGGCGTCCGGCCAGGTCATGCGGGGTGCGAGCTGCAGGGCGACGACGGTGTTGACACCGAGCCCGGCCGCGAGCGCGATCGGCACGTTGCCGATGACACCCATGAGGAGCGTGGTGAAGGCCGCGGTCAGGGCGGTGGCGGTGACGAGCTGGCCGTTGTCGAGCTGGTGCCCGTACATGTCCTTCGCGCTGCCGAGAATGATCGGGTTCAGCACGATGATGTAGGCCATCGCGAAGAAGGTGGCGAAGCCGCCGCGGATCTCGCGGGGCAGGGAGCTGCCGCGCTCGGAGATCTTGAAGTAGCGGTCGAGGGCACCGAACGCGGGCGGCGTGCCGGGCTTCTCGGGGGCGGGGACCTTGGCGGTGGCCGAGGTGGACATGCGGATGACCTCAGGGGTGCGGGAAGTACGGGAGTACCGGACCTGGAACAGGATCAAACGTGATCGAGTCTCGCCGTCTTCGGTCACCAACAGGTCTCCCCCAGGTTGCTGTTGGTGTTTCATACGAAGAGAAGCGGCCAGACCCAGACTGTTTCAGTATGAACATATGAAGCCGAAAAAGGCTATCTCCGCGCGTAGACCCTGGTTCGGGGCCAGGACCTCCACGAGGGTCGCGGGCCGTAAGCTGAGGCCATGGCGAAGTGGACCCCCAAGCACGAGGCGCCGGAGCCCCTGGAGGGCCCCGTGGTCGCCACCATCACCGGCGGCACGATCGTCTGGTTCGTCCTCTTCCTGGTCCAGCTCCCCTTCTACGGCTGGTTCGACGATCACGACCACACCTGGTGGCTCTGGACCTGCCTGGCCGGCGGCTGCCTCGGCCTGATCGGCATCTGGTACGTCCGCAAACGCGACGCGGCGATCAAGCGGGCGGCAGCGGCCCAGGAAGAGACATCCCGGGCGGAACGCCGGGCGTCGGCGGAGTAGGCCGCTCCCGGGCTTGGGCGTCTTCACTCGGCAGAGGCCAGAGACGCAGAGGGCGCAGGTGGCGCAGCCCCGCCGGGGTCCGGGGCGGAGTCCCCAGGGGTGGCTCTTCGTCCTTGCCGAGACGGCTGGGCGGGTGGGCGAAGGTCAACGAGTGAAGGCGCACATCCGCACGTAACGTCGATTGCATGACCTCCCACATCGACGCGGGCGCGGAACTCGACCCCGTGCACCCGGTCCCCCTCCCCGTTCCGCCGGCGCGGCCGAGGGGGCTGAGCCAGGCCGAGGTCGCCGAGCGCCTCGCCCGCGGAGAGGTCAACGACGTACCGGTGCGCAGCAGCCGTTCGCTCGCCGACATCCTCCGCGCGAACGTCCTCACCCGCTTCAACGCGATCATCGGCGTGCTCTGGCTGATCATGCTGTTCGTCGCCCCGATCCAGGACAGCCTCTTCGGCTTCGTGATCCTCGCCAACACCGGCATCGGCATCCTCCAGGAATGGCGGGCGAAGCAGACCCTCGACTCGCTCGCCGTCATCGGCGAGTCCCGCCCCACGGTCCGCCGCGACGACACCGCCGTCGAGATCGCCACCTCCGAGATCGTGCTCGACGACGTGATCGAGGTCGGGCCGGGGGACAAGATCGCCGTCGACGGCGTCTGCGTCGAGGCCGACGGACTGGAGATCGACGAGTCGCTGCTCACGGGCGAGGCCGATCCCGTGGTCAAGCGGCCCGGCGACCAGGTCATGTCCGGCAGCTTCGTCGTCGCCGGCGGTGGCGCCTTCCAGGCCGCCAGGGTCGGCCGCGAGGCCTACGCGGCCCGGCTCGCCGAGGAGGCCTCCCGCTTCACGCTCGTCCACTCCGAGCTGCGCACCGGCATCTCGACCATCCTCAAGTACGTGACGTGGATGATGGTCCCGACCGCCGTCGGTCTCGTCATCAGCCAGCTCGTCGTCAAGAACAGCGATCTGAAGGACTCCGTCGCCCGCACCGTGGGCGGCATCGTCCCCATGGTCCCCGAGGGGCTGGTCCTCCTCACCTCCGTCGCCTTCGCCATCGGTGTGATCCGGCTGGGCCGCAAGCAGTGCCTCGTCCAGGAGCTGCCCGCCATCGAGGGCCTGGCCCGCGTCGACACCGTCTGCCTGGACAAGACCGGCACCCTCACCGAGGGCGGCATGGACGTCACCGAGCTGAGGACGCTGGACGGCCACGACGAGTCGTACGTACGCCGGGTCCTCGGCGCCCTCGGCGAGTCCGACCCGCGCCCGAACGCCTCCCTTCAGGCGATCATCGACGCCTGTCCGGCCAGCGAGGAGTGGCGCTGCGTGGAGTCGCTGCCCTTCTCCTCGGCGCGCAAGTACAGCGGCGCCAGCTTCAGCGAGGGCAACGGCGAGTCCAGTACGTGGCTGCTGGGCGCCCCGGACGTCCTCCTGCCCGCCGGCGCCCCCGCCCTGGCCGAGACCGGGCGGCTGAACGAGCAGGGCCTGCGCGTCCTGCTGCTCGCGCGTGCCGCCCGTGAGCTGGACGATCCGGAGGTGGTCCGCACCGTCACGCCCACCGCGCTGGTCGTACTGGAGCAGCGGCTGCGGCGCGACGCCGCCGACGCCCTGCGCTACTTCGCCGAGCAGAACGTCCGCACCAAGGTCATCTCCGGTGACAACGCGGTCTCCGTGGGGGCGGTGGCCGCCAAGGTCGGTCTCACCGGCGCCGCCGTCGACGCCCGCCGGCTGCCCGCCGAGCGCGACGGCATGGCGCGCGAGCTCGACGCGGGCACCGTGTTCGGGCGGGTCACCCCGCAGCAGAAGCGGGACATGGTCGGCGCGCTGCGGTCGCGCGGGCACACGGTCGCGATGACCGGTGACGGCGTGAACGACGTCCTCGCCCTGAAGGACGCCGACGTGGGCGTGGCGATGGGCTCGGGTTCGGAGGCCACCCGGGCGGTCGCCCAGATCGTGCTGCTGGACAACAGCTTCGCCACGCTGCCGTCGGTGGTCGCCGAGGGGCGGCGGGTGATCGGCAACATCACCCGGGTCGCGACCCTGTTCCTGGTGAAGACGGTCTACTCGGTGCTGCTGGCCGTGCTGGTGGTGTGCTCACAGGTCGAGTACCCGTTCCTGCCCCGGCACCTGACCCTGCTGTCCACGCTCACCATCGGCGTCCCCGCCTTCTTCCTGGCCCTCGCCCCGAACGCGGAACGGGCGCGGCCCCACTTCGTGCGGCGGGTCATGCGCTACGCGGTGCCCGGCGGGCTGGTGGCGGCCGTGGCGACCTTCGTGGTGTACGTGGTCGCCCGCCGCCACTACGCCGGGCCGGACGCTCTCGGCGCGGAGACCAGCGCGGCCACGCTCACGCTCTTCCTGGTCTCGATGTGGGTGCTGGCGATCATCGCCCGTCCCTACACCTGGTGGCGGGTCGCGCTGGTGGCCGTGATGGGCGTGGCGTTCGTGTTCGTGCTGGCCGTGCCCGTGCTCCAGCGCTTCTTCGCGCTGCGGCTGGTGGGGACGGCGATCCCGTGGCTCGCGGTGGGCATCGCCGTCGTGGCGGCGGTCGTCCTGGAGGTGCTGTGGAAGTGGGTCGGCCGCCGCTTCCCCGCCTGAGGCGTGCTTACCGCACGTCGACGTAGTCGCCCGTGGCGCTGACCGGCGCGGTGGTCGAGGTGCCTCCGAAGCTGTAGCGGAAGTAGCCGTCGGCGGAGGCGGTGACCGTGGCCTTCAGACGGCCGGAGGAGTCCGTCGTCACGGTCTTGAGCGTGGTGTAGGTGCTGGTGCCCGCCTTGCGGAACTGCAGCTTCACCGACTGGCCGGCATAGCCGTAGTACTTGAGGTAGTCCCAGCTGGCCCGGGTCAGGGTGCCGGTGACCGTGATGGTCGCGCCCTTCTTCACCGGCTCCGGCGAGGCGTCGGCGGTGAGCTTGGAGTAGCGCTGGAGCATCGTGCTGCCGAGGTGGTCCTGGTCCTTGTAGCCGATCTTGCTCATGTCCGCCGGGTTCGCGGGGTTCTGGCCGTTGAAGGCGATCGCCTCGGCGGCGGCCGTCCAGCTGCCGGCGTCCGCGCTCCTGAGGTCCCCGTCCGCCGGGTAGAAGTCGATCGTGCCCTTGCAGGTGGCGGTGGTCGACGACGTGGCCGTGCAGGTGGCCGGGTTGTCGCCGTAGAACTCCTTGGTGGGGTTGTCGAAGGACCCGCGGTAGATGAACGGGTCGGTGTAGAAGTCCTTCGCGGCGATGTTCACGTCCGCGCCGTGGGTCAGCGTGTAGGTGACCGTGGTGCTGACCTTGTAGTAGGTGCCGACCTTGACCGTCGAGGCGATCTTGAAGTTGGAGAAGCCGACGTTCAGGGTGTACGGCGTGCCGCCCGTCCCGGTGGCGGGAGCGGACCCGGCGGCCTGCGCGGCCGGTCCGGCGAGGGCGGTGAGGGCCAGGGCGCCGCAGACGGCGGCCACGGTGGCTCGAATGCGCATGGGGTTCCCCAAGGTGGAGAAGTGATCTTGGAGTCTGTTGACTCGGGTGATCAGATCCGTGGCGGAAGGGAAGGGTTGTGGTCGCGGATCTTGATTTTGACGGTCCATGCGCAACGCTTGACGTGCCCATTACGTATGCACAGGAACCGGCGCGGCTGTCCTCCCGCGCCGGTTCCGCGGCGGCTCCGGCTCAGTCGAACCAACGGTCGCGGGCCAGTTCCTCCGTACGGGTCGGGTCCTCCAGCAGGGCGGCCACCTCGAAGCGGCGCGGCCACTGGCCCGACGCCCAGGCGAGGCCGGCCGCCACGCCCTCCAGGGTGGCCGCGTGCAGGACACCGTCCGAGGTGAGGCGCCAGTCCAACTCGGTCCCGTCCACGACGAGTTCCTCGTGCTCGACGTACGTGCCGGGCGTACGCGGCCCGAGCAGCACCCGCACCGGCTCCGGTACGTCGTGCTCGGTTCCCTCCGAGTCCACCTCGCCGGTGACGGACTCGCTCAGCCGCCGCACCTGGAACAGTTCGGCCAGCTCCGCGGCCAGCGACGGCCGTACCGGCAGCAGCGGCACACCGGACGTGAACGGCAGCAGGTCCGGGGAGTCGCACACCACGGCGTCGGAGGCGTCCACCACCTCCACCCGCCCGTCGACCACGGCCCGCAGTTCGTCGGGCAGCGTCACCTGTTCCGGATCCAGCTCGGCCAACGCGCCGTAGAGTGCGTGAAGTTGGGCGGGGCCGACCCGCCGTTCGGGGTCGGCGAGCCGGTCCAGCAGTTCGGCGGCGCCACCCGGCTCGTCGAGCAGCGCGGCGACGGACGTGCGCACGCCGAGCGCCCGCAGCACCTGCTCGTCGTCGAAGCCGGTGGCGTCGGCCTCGTCGTACAGCCCGCGCAGCAGCGGGTCGGAGCCGGCGGCGCGCAGGCCGGCCGGACGGCGCCCGCCGAGCACCGGGTTCCCGCGCAGCCACCACGCGGTGTACGGCCGTACGACCTCGTGGGTGCCGTCCGGCAGCAGGATCCGCACCGGCTGGATGAGCGCGTCGCGCAGTGGCGGCCGGGCCAGCAGCGTCAGTGCCCGGGGCCACTGGTCGTCGTCGACGAGGTCCAGGTCGCGCACGGCGACGATCTCGGTGGCCACCGGCGGCACCGGGGTGTCCGGGAAGCGGTCGAGGACGTCCTCGCACCACACGTCCACCGCGTCCAGCAGGCCGGGGTCGTCCGGCTCGGGGAAGTCACCCTCGCGCGGCTCGAGTTCGTCGGGGTCGAGGACGACGTCCGTGGCCCGGACGAGGGCGAAGTCCACGAGCACCCCGCAGGCGGCCAGCGGCTGCTCGCCCCACTTCTCGGCCAGCTCGCGGTCCACGGCAGCGAGTTCCCCCTCGCGCATGACCTGCGCGAACGGGCCGCCGGGGTAGACCAGTTCGCCGGCCGGAGCGAGTTCGCCGTCCTCGTCGGGCAGGGCGAGCGCACCGAGCCAGGGCTCGTCGCCGGGCTCCAGGCCGGCGTCCCGGACCAGGGCGAGGACGGTGTCGGCGAGCTCCTCGGCGTCCGGGGTGTCCTCGTCCCAGCCGCCGCCGTCCTCGTCGAGGGAGGCGGTGACCGCGGCCCGCACCTGCGGGGTGGTGAGCACCGCGCGCGGGGTCGCGGGCAGGGCGCCGAGCTTCTCCAGGACCGGGTGGGCCGCGTCCGGGTGGGCGACCTTCAGCCCGAGCCGGGCCAGCACCCCCGGGTCGGCCGGTGCCGCGTCCGGGGTGGGCAGCAGCACCTGCCGGGGCCCGATCGTCGTCCGGCCGTCGGTCAGCGGGACCGGCAGGCCGGACAGCCGGTCGGGGTCGACGCCCGCGAGGCTGTCGTACAGCCGCCGCCACCAGCCCGGTTCCTTCTCCAGGCCGGCCAGCCGGTCGATCGCCTCGGTCAGCGGCAGGCGGGCCACACCCAGCGTGCGCAGCTCCACGCGCCGTTCCAGCCCGGCGGGCAGCAGGGTGGGCAGCACCTCGGCGAGGACGCGCACGGTGTCGGCGCCGGCGCCCTCGGCCACCTCGGCGTCGCGGGGCCGCAGCGACTCGGGCAGATCGGTGTCGTGCGCCCTGAGGGCCGCCGCGGCGGGCGGCAGGAACGAGGTACGCGGCAGCCGCTGAAGGATCGCCTGGCGCAGCGCGCCGTCCAGTTCGCCCTTGCCCAGCGGGCCGGGCACCAGGTCGATGACGCCCTCGGCCACCGGACGCCAGTCGGCGAGGAGTCCGGCGTAGGCGTCGGCCGCGCGCTGCACCAGGAAGTCGGTGAGCGGGCCGGGCGCGGCGTGCCGGCGGGTGGTGTCCAGCGGGAACGACGCGATGAGCAGCGCCGGGACGCCCAGCGCCTCGTCGCTCGGGGTGGGCGCGTGCACGACGGGGCTGGTGCGCGGGCGGGCCGGGTTGCCGTAGACGTCGACGGGCACGGCCCAGGTGACCGACCAGTGCGGGCGCAGCCGCTCCTCCACCGGCCGGCCGGCGAGCAGGTCCGGGGTGAGGGGGCCGTGGGCGGAGGCGGTACGCCAGTGGGTGATGCCGTCGCCGGAGTCCTCGACGACGGTGAACGCGCCGTCGGTGCGGCGGCTCAGCGTGCGCGGATCCCCGTCGCCGATCTCCACCACGACCTCTTCCAGCCCGGGCAGGGCGAGAAGCAGGGCGTCGTCGACGGCGTGCAGGAGCCGTTCGGCGAGGTCGGCGGCGGCCGTGTCGCGCAGCGGCAGGATGACGACGGTGTCGTAGGGGTCGGGGGCGGTGCCCTCGGCGGCGAACGGCAGCCGCAGCAGCGGTACGTGCCCGTCGCGGCGGCGGATCTCGTCGCCGAGTCCGGGGCTGTGCCGGGCGGTCTGCTCGGCCAGGTCGCGGGCCTCGGCCAGGGACCAGCGGACACCGCCGTGCCGGCCGACGACCGCGGGCTCGTCGGTGACGGCGAGGACGGCGGCGAAGCCGACGCCGAAGCGGCCCACGGAGGGCAGGCCGCCGGAGGAGGCGTCCCGCTTGGCGGAGGCGCGCAGGGTGGACAGCGACTCCACACCGGCCGCGTCCAGCGGGGCACCGGTGTTGGCGGCGATGAGGACGCCGTCGCGCAGGGTGAGGCGCAGCCGGCCGGGCACACCCGCGCGGGCGGCCGCGTCGGCGGCGTTCTGGGCCAGCTCGACCACGAGCCGGTCCCGGTAGCCGCCGAGGACCAGGTCCTCCTCGGCGTTGGCGTCCTCGCGGAACCGGGCCGGGCTGGCCGCCCAGGCGTCCAGCACGCCACGCCGCAGACGCACGGTCCCGAACGGGTCGCCTCCGGCGGACGGCTGCACCAACATGCTCACGTCGTTCATTCTCCTCATGAGGGTGAGGACGAAGGTACCGCGAGCTGTTCGACACCGGTCGGCGTCCAGCAGCCCGTCCTGGGGGTACCCCATTGCTCGAGATCGCTCGAAGAGATTCGCGGGAGATCAGGGACGAGGCCGTTCGGGCCGACAGCGGGCCGGGGGCGAAGCCACTGGGACATCACCCCTCACGCGCCCGTGGGCCTACGAGTGCCCCAGCTCGGCGGTGTCCTCGTCGGAGACGTCCGGCACGGAGCCGGAGTCCCGCGCGGGCCGCAGCGGGAACGGGTCCACCCGCGTCTCGTCGATCACCGGCGGAGCCGGCTGCGGCGGCTTCGGCATGACCGCGGCCTCGGAGTGCCCGCCGCAGCCGTACGTCAGGGAGACCACCCGTCCGTCGGCCGGGGAGAACTCGTTGGCGCAGACCCCGAAGGCCTGCCCCAGGGAGCCGCCGATCGGCACCAGGAAGCCGCAGGTCGCGCAGGACGCCGGGGCCGCCTGGGCCATCGGCGTCTTCGCGCCGTAGGCCTCCTCCCAGCGATCGGCGGCGACATGCAGGCCGTAGCGGGACAGGACCCGGGCGCGGCGCATGCCCAGTTCCTCGGCGAGCGCCGCGATGGAACCGCGCGACGGCACCGTGGGGAGGTTCTTCGGCGGGCCGGCGGTGACGTCGGCGTCCTCGGCCTCGGCCAGCTCCGCCATGTCCCGGGAGACGGCGGAGTTCGGCGCGGGCTCGTCCTCGCCGGAGAAACCCGGCTCCAGACGGAGGTCCTCGGCGTCCGTGGGCAGCAGGTCGCCCGGGCCCATGTCGCCGGGGCGCAGCCGCTCGCTCCAGGGCACCCACTCGGGGGCGAGCAGCGCGTCGGGGCCGGGCAGCAGTACGGCCTCGTCCAGAGTGACGATCTTCGCGCGGGAGGCGCGGGCCACCGTCACGGCCCAGCGCCAGCCCCGGTAGCCGAGCTCCTTGCACTCGAAGAAGTGCGTGACGACGCGGTCGCCCTCGGACACCACCCCCGTGTGCTCGCCGACGACGCCGGGCGCGGCCGCCTCCTCGGCTGCGGCGCGGGCGAGGTCGACGGCCTCGGCGCACAGGCGGTCGGGGGTGCGGCTTCGCGTGCTCGCTGCGCTCACAGGTATCGCTTCTCTCCTACGCCGTCTCTCGGGTGCGCCGGCCTGAAGGCGGCGGGGCGGACGGAGCGGACCCTCGGACCGCGTCGACGTCCGCGCCCGATCGCGCTCGGGCGCACCTACGTCATCCATTCTGCGGTATGCCCGTAAGGCGCGCGGCCGAGAACGTTCGCCACGGCGCGCTACGCACGCTACCTTCTCGCTGCCGCTGGGCCTACACCGACGGTTGCTTCACTGCTGGCCGACGAGCGGTTGCCTGGGTCCTTCGGGGTCCTCGGGGCTGCGTCGGTCGGGGGGCGATCGGTCCGATCCAGGACGTAATGGCGCTACTCGCGGCCGTCTCGGGGCACTATGACGGGGTGGCAGCCGCGAGGACGCCTCAGGAGACCACCGGGCTCGGTGAGCCCGAAGGGTTGAAGGGGAGCAGCAGCCGGGGCAGCGGTTCGGGCCGGTTCGGCGGGCCCGTCCGCGCGGTCTGGCGTGCCCTGCGCCTTCCGGTCACGGGAACCGTCCGCGGCATCCGCCGGGTCACCCACGCGCACGGCGCGGGCGAGTCCGGGCTGGGCAAGCTGATCGAGTTGCACGCCGTGAACGGCGCCGGTGACGTCATGGTCACCGTCGCGCTCGCCTCCACGGTGTTCTTCTCCGTCCCCACCGACGAGGCCCGCGGCCGGGTCGCGCTCTACCTCGCCATCACCATGGCGCCCTTCACGGTCCTCGCGCCCGTGATCGGCCCGCTGCTCGACCGGCTGCCGCACGGCCGCCGGGCCGCGATGGCCGCCGCGATGCTCGCCCGGGCGCTGCTGGCGCTGATCATCGCGGGCGCGGCGGCCAGCGGCAGCCTGGAGCTGTATCCGGCGGCGCTGGGCGTCCTGGTGGCCTCCAAGGCGTACGGGGTGGTGCGGAGTGCGGTCGTGCCGCGGCTGCTGCCGCCCCAGTTCTCCCTGGTGAAGGCGAACTCGCGGGTGACGCTCGGCGGTCTGCTCGCCACCGGGGTGGCCGCGCCGATCGGGGCGGGACTGCACCTGATCGGTTCCCGCTGGCCGCTCTACGGCGCCTTTGTGATCTTCGTCGCCGGCACGTTCCTGTCCTTCTCCCTGCCGCCGAAGGTCGACTCGGCCAAGGGCGAGGACCGGGCGCTGCTCACCGCCGACGAGCAGCCGCACGGGCCGCTCCGCAAACCGACCAAGCGGCCCGGGCTGCGCTCCGTGGGCACAGCCGTCACGCACGCCCTCGCCGCCAACGCCGCCCTGCGCTGCCTGTCCGGCTTCCTGATCTTCTTCCTCGCCTTCCTGCTGCGGGAGCATCCGCTGGCCGGCCAGAGCGCGGCCGTGTCGCTGGGGATGGTGGGGGTCGCGGCGGGGGCGGGCAACGCGCTCGGCACGGCGGTCGGTGCCTGGCTGCGCTCACGGGCCCCCGAGATCATCATCGTGACGGTCGTCGCGATCGTGCTGGGCGCGGCGCTAGCGGCCGCGGTCCTCTTCGGCGCGTTCCTGGTGACCGTCCTGGCCGCGATCGCCGGTTTCGGGCAGGCGCTGGGCAAGCTGTCCCTGGACGCGCTGATCCAGCGGGACGTTCCGGAACTGGTGCGCACATCGGCGTTCGCGCGCTCCGAGACGCTGCTGCAGATGGCCTGGGTGCTCGGCGGCGCGATCGGCATCGTGCTGCCCCTCAACGGTGTGCTGGGCCTGTCGGTGGGTGCGGCGATCGTGGCCACCGGATGGCTCAGCACCGTGCGTGGCCTGCTGGCCTCGGCCCGCCACAACGGCGCCACCCGCCCCCGGGCGGCCTGACCACCCGGCGCTCCGATGCCGCCCCACCCGCTCGGCGCACGGCACGCCGCACCCCCGCGTGGCCGGGCTGCTGGACGTGCCCGATAGCCTTCGGCCATGACCTCGCTGCAATCCGCCGTGCGACGCCGCCGCGCCGTCGCCGCCGCCGGTGCCGTTTCCGCCGGACTGCTCGCCCTGTCGGCCTGCTCCAAGCCGACGCCGATCGCCACGATCACCGTGGGCGGCGATTCGGTGCACTCGGAAGCCACCTGCTACAACGACGGCAACCCGGTCAAGACGGCCGACCTGCCGAAGTGCCTGAAGTCGGACAACACGATCAAGGTCGACCCCGACGACACCGTCCGCTTCGGCGTCGACCCCGACATCGCGGACAAGGGCTGGACCATCCTGATGAACGGTCAGCCGCTGACCGACTCCAGCAAGAAGACCTACCGCACCATCCCGGGCAGTGTGTTCTTCAACGCCCAGTACGGCGCCAGCGGCAACTCGACGTGGGTGGCCATCAAGGAGGGCGAGAAGGACGTGACCGGCGTGTGGTCCTTCAAGCTGCAGAAGGCCTCCTGACCGCGTCCTCGGTGACCTCCGTGCGCGTACTCGTCGCCACCGCCGTTGCGCCCGAGCGGGACGCGGTGGCACGGGCTTTCCCGGGGCCGCCCGCGCATGAGGTGCCGCTGCCCGGGGCGACCCTGCACCGGGTCGCGGGGCCGGCCGGATCCGGCCGGTTCGACCTGCTCGCCGCCGGGGTCGGTCCCTCCCTCGCCGCCGCCTCCACCGCCACCGCGCTCACCGCCGCCGCGCTCGCCGGTGCCCCGTACGACCTCGTCGTCTCCACCGGCATCGCGGGCGGCTTCGCGCCGGACGCGACCGGCAGGGCGGCCCCCGGAACGGCTCCCGGCGCGCCCGTCGGGTCGCTCGTCGTCGCCGACGAGATCACCGCGGCCGACCTGGGTGCCGAGACCGGCGACGGTTTCCTGCCGGTGACCGAGCTCGGCTTCGGCACCGTCACGCACCGCCCACCCGAACCACTCGTCCGGGCGATCGCCGCCGCGACCGGCGCACCCACCGGCACGGTGCTGACCGTCTCCACCGTGACCGGCACCGCGGCCCGCGCCGGCGCCCTGCGCGCCCGCCATCCCCGCGCCCTCGCCGAGGCCATGGAGGGCTTCGGCGTCGCCGAGGCGGCCGCCTCGCACGGCGTCCCCGTGCTGGAGCTGCGCGCGGTCTCCAACCCCGTCGGCCCGCGCGACCGCGCCGCCTGGCGCATCGGCGACGCCCTGGCCGCCCTGACCGAGGGTTTCGGGAAGACCGCCCCCGTACTGGAGAGTTGGAACCCACATGAGCTCTGAGCACCCGCGACTGCAGATCGCCTACTCGCCCTGTCCCAACGACACGTTCGTCTTCGACGCCGTCGCCCACGGCCGCGTGCCGGGCGCGCCCGCGCTGGACGTCACGTTCGCCGACATCGACGTCACCAACGGCATGGCCGAGCGCGGCGAGTTCGACGTGCTGAAGGTGTCGTACGCCGTGCTGCCGTACGTCCTCGGCGAGTACGCGCTGCTGCCCTGCGGCGGCGCGCTGGGCAGGGGCTGCGGTCCGCTGGTGCTCACCCGGGAGCCGGACGCCGACCTGAGCGGCCGCACGGTCGCCGTGCCGAGCGAGAAGTCGACGGCCTACCTGCTGTTCCGTCTGTGGGCGGCGGACACCGTGCCCGGTGGGGTCGGCGAGATCGTGGTCATGCCGTTCCACGAGATCATGCCGGCCGTACGGGACGGGAAGATCGACGCCGGGCTGGTGATCCACGAGGCCCGCTTCACGTACCAGAACTACGGGCTGCACAAGCTCGCCGACATGGGCGAGCACTGGGAGGACACCACCGGCCTGCCGATCCCGCTCGGCGCGATCATCGCCAAGCGGTCACTGGGCGCCGAGGCGCTGACCCGCCTGGCCGACTCGATCCGGGCGTCCGTGCACGCCGCCTGGGACGACCCGGAGGCATCCCGGCCGTACGTCATGGAGCACGCCCAGGAGATGGATCCGGCCGTCGCCGACCAGCACATCGGCCTGTACGTCAACGAGTTCACCGCCGGCCTCGGCCCGGACGGCTACGCGGCGGTCCGCGGGCTGCTCACCCGTGCGGCGGCCGAGGGACTCCTCCCGCCCCTCGGCCCGGACGCGCTCGACTTCCCGTAGGCCCCGGTTCTCCCGCCCCCGGTGATGTCCGGTTCCCCCGAGCGGGTTACACGTCCAGCTGGTCGGCGACCGCGCGCAGCAGTCCGGCGACCTTCTTGCCGGAGGCCTTCTCGGGGTAGCGGCCGCGCTCCAGGGTCTGGCCGACGCTCTCCAGGAGTGTCGTCAGGTCCTGCACGATGGAGAGCAGCTCGTCCGGCTTCTTGCGCTGTGCGGCCGCGACCGAGGGGGCGGGCTCCAGGATCGTCACCGACAGCGCCTGGTCGCCGCGCTGCCCGGCGACCACGCCGAACTCCACGCGCTGTCCCGGCTTGAGCGCTTCCACTCCGGCGGGCAGGACCGAGGAATGGACGAAGACGTCACCGCCGTCGTCGCGGGAGAGAAAGCCGAAGCCCTTCTCACTGTTGAACCACTTGACCTTGCCGGTGGGCACGTCTGTCCTCGTCCTCGTACTCGTCGGAAAACCGCTTCGAAACGGCTCTGGATAGCACTTGGGCGGGTCGCGCCGGACCCGCCGGTACCAAGGCTAATGGTCTTCGGGCGGGTGACAAGACGTCGCCCGGTTGTTCCTTCGCGCTGGGAACTACCCTGGTCCGGTGCGTGACAAAACCCAAACGAATTCCGCCGCGGCCGGTGACGGGCTGATCCGTGCCGGTGCCGTCGTGTTCTTCATCGGTGCGGTGGCCACCCTGGTCACGGTGGCCCCGCTGTTCCTCGGGGCGAAGCCATTTCCGACGTACATGTTCGGGCTGAGCATGCTCATGGCCGTCGGCTTCCTGATCGCCGGCGCCGGAGTGCTGCGGTCGATCGCCGCGGAACGCCGTCAGGCGCGCGGCGGCACGCGGTCTCCCGCCTCGTCGCGTTAGTCGGTCGGGCCGGAGCGGCCGACGCGCGCGTCCTCGGCCGAAAAACGCGCGTGATGGTCCGAAAACCAATTCGGGAACTCGGTGAGATCGGCGAGCACGACATCCGCGCCCGCCGCCCGCAGTTCCTGTTCGTCGCACGGCCCGGTGGCCACCGCCACCGACAGCGCGCCGGCCGCGCGGGCGCCCCGCACGTCGCCCACGTGGTCGCCGACGTACACCCGGGCGCCGTACTCGCGCAGCGCCTCGGCCTTCTGCTCCGCCCACAGGTCGCCGATCACCGCGTCCGGCTCGATGCCCAGGTGCTCCAGGTGCAGCTTGGCGTTCGGCTCGTACTTGGCGGTGACGACGATCGCCCGCCCGCCGGCCCGCCGTACGGCCGCGACCGCCTCGCGGGCCCCGGTCAGGGCGAGGGTCGGGGCGATGGCGAAGGTCGGGTACATCTCGCGGTACAGCTCCGCCACGGCCTCCACCCGCTCGGCCGGGAACCAGTTGATCAGCTCATCCGTGAGCGGCGGGCCGAGCCGCGTGACCGCCAGGTCGGCGTCGATGTGGGTCCCGGTCCGCTCAGACAGCGCCAGATAGCAGGCGCGGATGCCGGGGCGGGAGTCGATGAGGGTCATGTCGAGGTCGAAGCCGACGGTCAGCGGGCGAGAAGTCATATGGGCCATTGTGCCCAGCGGGCGCGGCGGGAGGACGCCCGGCCCGTGTGACGTACACCCACTGTTCGCTCACCGAGCGCATCGCGCTCGCGCGGACACGCGTGCATCCGCCGTACCCCGTCCCTCGGCTGCGCGCCGACCGATTGCGCACGGCTGCCGCTGCGGCTGGGAACGCCGCCGCGGGGGCACGGCTGCCGCAGTCGCGGCGAGCGCCACAGCGGGCGGCGCGGCTGCCGCTGCCGTCGGCCACGCGCCGACCGGTCGTGCGGCCCGTCACTGCCGCTGGGAACGCCGCAGCTGGAACCCGGCTGTCGCTGCCGCCGGCACCCCTGCACGAGCGCGGCTATCGCTACCGCTGCGAGCGCCACGGCAGGAACCCGGCTGTCGCTGCCACGGCCGGCAGCCCTGTACGAGCGCGACTATCGCTGCCGCTGGGAGCGCCACAGCAGGAACAGTGCCGACAGCACGGCCGCTGCGCGCACCACCCACGGCCAGGTCTGGGCGATCGCGTCGTTCATGTGGCCCTGGGCGATGGGGCTGCCCCAGCGGTCGTCGCTGCGGCCCCACAGCCACAGGAGCCCGGCGGCGAGTGCCAGGCCGGGCATGCCCATGACGGCCCACTTGGACTCCGCCGGGGTCAGACGCCGCGACCCGTAGGCGATGACCCAGCCCAGCAGCAGCGCGAACCAGTTGCCGAGCACGGCGCCCGCGGTCAGCAGCCCGGCGGCGAGCAGGAGGAGTGGGTTGCTCCAGCCGCCGGCGCGCCGCGGCAGCAGGGCGAGACGCCGGCGGCGGGCCGGGGACTGCGGGTCGGCCGCCGCAGCATCCGCCCCGGCCGCCGGGGCGGGAACCGCCGGCGTGGGGTCCGCCCGCTCGGCGGGGTCCTTGCGCGGCGGGGGCTTGAGCAGGTCCGGGATCTCCACGCCGCCGACGAAGCCCGGCACGTCGTCGCCGATCCCGAAGGGGCTGCCGTCCGCGGCCCACCAGTCGGGGCGGGCCGTCGGGCCGCCGAGTTCGTCGGCGGTCGCCAGGTGCGGCGGGGAGACGGCACCGGAGGACGGCGGGCTCGCCGGGGGCCGGGTGGGGCGGGGACGCGGCACCACACGACGCAGACCCCTCGGCCGCTCCTCCTCCGCCTCGGGCGCATCGGGATCCCGCTGCACGGGCACGGCGGGGGCCGGTGGCTGCGACGCCTGCGGCGCCCCCGCACGTCCGTCGCCGCCGCCCGCAGCCGCGACGATCTCGTCGGGGCTGCCGAGGCGGTCGAGGATGCGGCGGACGGCGGCGGGGCTGTCGACGGCGGCCTTGGCGCGGCGCCGGTCGATCTCGTTGCGCAGCTCCGAGACCAGCCGCATCCGTGTCGCCGAGGACAGCTGCCGCTGCTGGGCGACGTCCCCGACGCGGCTCAGATACTCGTAGACGACCTGGTCGCTCTCGATCCCCACGACACCCCTCCGGGGCGGCTGGCCGGTAACCCCGTGGGGACGAAGGTACCGCGTGCGTCACGGCCGTCGTAGCGCCTCGCGGTCGTGCCGCGCACGGGCGGACACGCGCCCCGCCGCCACACCCACCCGCTACCGTGGGTCGGATGAGCAGCGATGAGAAACCGGCGGCGGCCCCCCGCTCGCTCGCGGAGGCGCTTCGCGCGCGCGACGACGCCTCGCTTACCGCGCTTCTGCGCAGCCGCCCCGATCTCATCACGCCGGTTCCGACCGACCTCACCCAGCTCGCCACCCGCGCCGCCACCCGTGCCTCGGTGGTGCGCGCCCTGGAGCGGCTGGACCGGTTCGCCCTGCAGACCGCGGAGGCCCTGGCGGTGGCCGGCGACCCGGCGACGTACGGGGAACTGCTGGGCCTGATGGCCGGGGACGCCGGTGATCCCGCCGTCGCCGCCGCGCTCCCCCGGTCCCTCGCCACCCTGCGCGAGCAGGCCCTGGCCTGGGGCGACGACGACCGGCTGCGCCTGGTGCGCACCGCCCGCGAACTGCTCGCCCCCTCCCCTCAGCACCCGTCGCCGACCGGGCTCGGCCCGACCGTGCAGGAGGCGACGGCGGGCATGTCGCCGGGGCGGATCCAGGAGATCGTGACCACCGCGGGTCTGCCCTCGACCCACGACTCGGTCTCCGCGGTGGCCTCGCTGACCGCCCTGTTCACCGACCGCGAGCGGATGGCCGCGCTGCTCGCGGAGGTCCCCGACGACTCCCTCGGCGTGCTCGAGCGGCTGGTGTGGGGGCCGCCCTACGGCCAGGTCACCGCCGATCCGGCTCCCCGGCTGCGACTTCTGCTCGACCGGGGACTGCTGCTGCCCACGGCGCCCGGCACGGTCGTCCTCCCGCGCGAGGTGGCCCTGCATCTGCGCGCGGGCCGCGCGCACCGCGCGCCCGAGCCGCTGCCGCCCGCCGTGGAGGCGACCGCGACGCACCGTCCGCAGATGGTGGACGCGACGGCGGCCGGTCAGGCGTACACCGCGCTGGCCACCGTCGAGGAGCTGCTGCGGGACTGGGACGAGGGCGGTCCGAACGTGCTGCGCGCGGGCGGTCTGAGCGTGCGCGACCTCAAGCGCACGGCGGTCGCCCTGGACGTGTCCGAGCCGGTGGCCGCCTTCTGGGTGGAGCTCGCCTACGCGGCCGGGCTGCTGGCCTCCGACGGCGAGGCGGACGAGCGGTACGGGGCCACCCCGGCCTACGACGAGTGGCTGGAACGGCCCCCCGCCGAGCGCTGGGCACAGCTCGCCCAGGCCTGGCTGACCGCGACGCGCACGCCGGGCCTGGTCGGCGGGCGGGACGCCAAGGACCACACGCTGTCCGCGCTGGGCCCGGGCCTGGACCGCTCGGCCGCACCGGAGGTACGGCACCGGGTGCTGACCCTGCTCGCCGGGCTGCCGGAGGGGTCCGCGCCGTCCACCGAGTCGGTGCTGGCCCGGCTACGCTGGGAGCGCCCGCTGCGCGGCCCGCAGCGGGACCAGGAGCACGATCTGCGCGCTCAACTCGCCCAGTGGACGCTGTCCGAGGCGGAGCAGCTGGGCGTCACCGGCAGGGGCGCGCTCTCCGTGCACGGACGCGCCCTGCTGGGGGCACCGCCCGCGCCGCCCGCACCCGGGCAGGAGGCGGCTGCGAGGGGTACCTCTGCGCAGGAGGAGCCCGGGCAGGAGGCCGCGCCCGCGGGCCGCGGCGGCCCCGGGGACAAGCTGCCCGTCCACAGGCACCACCGGTCCGCCGCGGCCACCGGGGGCGAGCAGGCGGACGGCCTACAGGGCCCCGGCCCCCTGGCCGCCCGGGAGCCTCTCTCCCCCGCCGAGCAGGCCACCGCCACCGCCGCGGCGGCCCGCCTGCTCGCCCCGCTGCTGCCGGAGCCCCTGGACCACGTGCTGCTCCAGGCGGACCTGACGGCGGTGGCGCCCGGCCCGCTGCGACGCCCGCTGGCCGAGATGCTGGGGGTGCTCGCGGACGTGGAGTCCAAGGGCGGCGCGACGGTCTACCGGTTCTCACCGGGCTCCGTACGCCGCGCCCTGGACGCCGGCCGGACCGCCGCCGACCTGCACGCCTTCCTCGCCGAGCACTCCCGTACGCCGGTGCCGCAGCCACTGGCCTACCTCATCGACGACGTGGCCCGGCGGCACGGGCACCTGCGCGTCGGGGCCGCCTCGGCGTACGTGCGCTGCGACGACGACGCGCTGCTGAACGAGATCCTCGCCGACAAGCGGTCCGCGGCCCTGCGGCTGCGCCGCCTCGCGCCGACCGTGCTGGCCACCCAGGCCGACCCGGCCACGCTCCTGGAGGGCCTGCGCGCCATGGGCTACGCCCCGGCCGCCGAGTCGGCCGAAGGCGACGTCCTCATCACCCGCGCCGACTCCTACCGCACCCCGCCGCGCACCGCCCCCGAGCCCGTCCCGGACGGCCCGCCCACTCCGGACGCCACCCTCCTGTCCGCCGCGATCCGCGCCATCCGGGCGGGCGACCTGGCCTCCACCACCCCGCGCAAGCCGACCGCGGCCCCGGTCGCGGTCGGCGAACTGCCCCGCACCGGCCCCGCCGAGACCCTGGCCACCGTGCAGGCCGCCGTGCTCACCGGCGAGGCCCTGTGGATCGGCTACGTCAACGCCGAGGGCGCCGCCAGCCAGCGGGTCATCGCCCCGATCCGCGTCGAGGGCGGCTTCGTGACGGCCTACGACCACACCGCCGACGAGGTCCGCACCTACCCGCTGCACCGGATCACGGGGGTGGCGGAGCTCGCGGACGAGGAGTCCTGAGGGTCCCGCCGTCCTCGGCCCCGCCGTGATCGTCCGCCGGTAGGGCACACTGGACGTTTGGTGACACGGAAAGGGCGCTGCGCGTGAATGGTCCCCTGATCGTCCAGTCGGACAAGACCCTGCTGCTCGAGGTCGACCACGAACGGGCCGACGACTGCCGTCGTGCGATCGCGCCGTTCGCCGAGCTGGAGCGGGCGCCCGAGCACATCCACACCTACCGGGTGACGCCGCTCGGCCTGTGGAACGCGCGCGCCGCCGGGCACGACGCGGAGCAGGTCGTGGACGCGCTGGTGCAGTACAGCCGCTATCCGGTGCCGCACGCGCTGCTCGTCGACATCGCCGAGACGATGGACCGCTACGGCCGTCTGACCCTGAGCAAGCACCCGGCGCACGGGCTGGTCCTGACCACCACCGACCGGCCGGTGCTGGAGGAGGTGCTGAAGTCCAAGCGGATCACTCCGCTGGTCGGGGCGCGGATCGATCCGGACACCGTGGTCGTGCATCCCTCCGAGCGCGGTCAGATCAAGCAGGTGCTGCTGAAGCTCGGCTGGCCGGCGGAGGACCTGGCGGGCTACGTCGACGGCGAGGCGCACCCGATCGAGCTGCACGAGGACGGCTGGACGCTCCGGCCGTACCAGAAGCAGGCCGTGGAGAACTTCTGGCACGGCGGCAGCGGCGTCGTCGTCCTCCCCTGCGGTGCGGGCAAGACGCTGGTCGGCGCCGGGTCGATGGCGCAGGCCAAGTCCACGACCCTGATCCTCGTGACGAACACCGTCTCCGCCCGGCAGTGGAAGCACGAGCTGGTGAAGCGGACCTCGCTGAGCGAGGACGAGATCGGCGAGTACAGCGGGACCAGGAAGGAGATCCGGCCCGTCACCATCGCCACGTACCAGGTCCTCACCACCAAGCGGAAGGGCGTCTACCCGCACCTGGAGCTGTTCGACTCCCGGGACTGGGGCCTGATCGTCTACGACGAGGTGCACCTGCTGCCCGCGCCGGTCTTCAAGTTCACCGCCGACCTGCAGGCGCGCCGCCGCCTCGGCCTGACCGCGACCCTCGTGCGGGAGGACGGCCGCGAGTCCGACGTGTTCTCCCTGATCGGCCCGAAGCGGTTCGACGCGCCGTGGAAGGAGATCGAGGCGCAGGGCTACATCGCGCCCGCCGACTGCGTCGAGGTCCGGGTGAACCTGACCGACTCCGAGCGGCTGGCCTACGCCACCGCCGAGACCGAGGAGAAGTACCGCTTCTGCTCGACCACCGCGACCAAGCGGAAGGTCACGGAGGCCATCGTCCGCCGCTTCGCCGGGCAGCAGATCCTGGTGATCGGCCAGTACATCGACCAACTCGACGAGCTCGGCGAGCACTTGAACGCGCCGGTCATCAAGGGCGAGACGTCCAACGCCCAACGCGAGAAGCTCTTCGACGCCTTCCGCGAGGGGGAGATCAACGTGCTGGTGGTGTCGAAGGTGGCGAACTTCTCCATCGACCTGCCGGAGGCCACGGTCGCCGTCCAGGTCTCGGGCACCTTCGGTTCCCGCCAGGAGGAGGCCCAGCGCCTCGGCCGTGTGCTGCGGCCCAAGGCCGACGGCCACCAGGCCCACTTCTACTCGGTGGTCGCCCGCGACACGATCGACCAGGACTTCGCCGCCCACCGCCAGCGCTTCCTGGCCGAACAGGGCTACGCCTACCGGATCATGGACGCGGACGAGCTGCTGACGGAGAGCTGACCGAACCGTTCCCGGCCTCGTCCTCCGGCTCGGTACCCTGAGGAGGCGGCACGAGCCGGAGCGAGGGAGGGTGCCACATGCCCCACGAGGACGTGTACGAGGTGCTGTACACCGAGTCGGCGGCCCGTGACCGCGACCGTCTGGACCCCGTCCGCAGGGCCGCCCTCGACAAGGCCGTGGAGATACTGGCCCGTGATCCCTACACCGGGTTGTCACGGACCATAGGCCCCGGGGAGCAGGACCGGGAGATCCGTCTGACGTCACAGATCGTCGCGGAGTACATGGTCTCCCGAGGACGGCTGCTGCTGGTCATGCTGCGGATCTTCGACGACGCGGACATTCTGCTGCCCGAAGGCGGCTGAGGCGAGGATCGCGCAGGTCAGCAGCGCGTACGGCGAGGCCAGGGGCTCCTGCCACCACGGCAGGTGCAGGTCCCCGTCGCCGGCGCGGGGCACCATCCACAGCGTGCGGGCGGTGAAGCAGACCGCGGTGACCGCCGCCCAGGTGCGGCGGCCCTCGGCCAGGAGCACGGCGAGCAACGGGACGCACCACACCCAGTGGTGGGACCAGCTGATCGGTGAGACGAGCAGGGCGGTCAGGCCCGTCAGCAGGATGCCCCACCGGTCCTGCGCCCGGCAGGCGGCCCACAGGCCCACGGCACCCACCGCGCACGCCGGGAGCAGCCAGGCGGGGCCGGGCGCCGGGTCCCTCAGCGCCCGGGCGATCAGGCCCTGGAGCGACTGGTTGTCGATGATCCACGGCTTCCCCACACGGCCGGTGTCGAAGACGAGACGGGTCCAGTACTCGACGCTGGCCGCGGGCAGGACGAGCGCGCCCACGGCGACGGTCGCGGCGTACGCGGCCAGCGCCGTGGCGGCCTCTCGCCGGCGCCCGCGCAGCAGCAGGTAGACGACGAAGAGCCCCGGGGTGAGCTTGATCCCGGTCGCCACCCCGATCGCGGCTCCCTTCCCGCGCGCGCCGGACGGCCGCGTGAGGTCCCACAGGACCAGACAGGCCAGCGCGAGGTTGATCTGCCCGAACACGAAGGTCTGGAAGACCGGTTCGAGCCAGACGGCGAGGGCTGTCGCGGCGCACAGCAGCGCAGGTCCGGCCCGGCGGCCCGCGAGCCGGGCGGACAGGTGGACGAGCCAGGCGAGCAGGAGCGCGTTGCCCGCGAGGAACGCCACCTTCAGCGCCGGGACCGGCAGCCATGCCGTCGGCACGAACAGCAGGGCCGCGAACGGCGGATACGTGGCCGGCAACCGCCCCGCCGTGATCGTGAAGCCGTAGAGGTCACGGCCGTGGACGACGGCCGCACCCTCGGCCTGGTACACCACCGCGTCGGGCATCCGCACGCGCAGGACGGCGAGCAGGATCGCGAAGGCGGCGAAGGAGACGGCGAGGAGGACGAGGGGGGTTGCCGCGTGTGACCGGAGGGCCACCATCCGTTCTGTCACGCACCGACCCTAATGGGTCACTTGTGACGTATGCCCGCCTCCTCGCCGTACTCCCCGAGGACGATCACGTCGAACGCGGCGCCCAGGAAGACCTTGACGGCGTGGAGAGCGTCGCCCAGACGGTGGCGGTGACTGCCCCGGACGGCCGTGGCGCCGGCCGGGCGCGCGCCGGGTGCTGGATGGAGGGTCGCTGCGGTCATGGCTCAATGGTGGGTCCGGGGACACAAGGCGGGCATCGGTCTTCGGAGCCAACCTTCGCGCCCTCCACGTACCCCTCTGGAGGGACCACGCCCCCTACACCCGTCCGGCAGCGGCCCCTAGGGGACGTGGAGATAAATCGGTTGGCGTCCACCTCCCCCGGCGTCCTAGAATCTCCGCTCTTGCCCGCCTCCCCACGGAGTGCCGCCGACCGGACGGAAACCGGCCGGCAGATCCCGCAGCCGCATGGCACGGCCGTCCAGGCCCAGCCGCCTGTCCCGTAGGTCCTCCGGAGGCACCCCCTTGTCCACGCCCGTCGACCCCGCCGCACACCTCGCCGACGCACCCCTGGCCCGCGAGCGCTCCCACCTGGCCGCCTCCCGCGCCGCCCTGCGGGCCATGCGTGAGGACGTCGAGTCGCTCGACATCCGCGACGTCACCGCGAACTGGGTCAACGCCGAGGTCCTCGCCCACCAGATCGACGCGCGCATCAAGGCGCTGGCCGACCTCAGCGACACCCCGCTGTTCTTCGGCCGCCTCGACTACCTGAACGCACCCGGCGCGGAGCAGGCGGAAGGGGCCGAGGGGGAGCGGTTCTACATCGGGCGGCGGCACGTGCACGACACTGACGGCGACCCCATGGTCATCGACTGGCGCGCACCTGTCTCGCAGCCGTTCTACCGGGCGTCCAGGAAGGACCCGATGGACGTCGGGCTGCGCCGCCGCTTCGGCTACACCGGCGGCGACCTCACGGCGTACGAGGACGAGCACCTGTCCGACCCGACTGAGCCGTCGAAGGCCGCCACCGCCGGCAAGCTGCTCCAGCAGGAGATCGAGCGTCCGCGCGTGGGCCCGATGCGCGACATCGTCGCGACCATCCAGCCCGAGCAGGACGAGATCGTGCGGTCCGGGCTGGGCGGCACCGTCTGCGTCCAGGGCGGCCCCGGCACCGGCAAGACCGCCGTCGGCCTGCACCGCGTCGCCTATCTGCTCTACGCCCACCGGGAGCGGCTGGCCCGCACCGGCACGCTCGTCATCGGGCCGAACAAGTCCTTCCTGCACTACATCGAGCAGGTGCTGCCCGCGCTCGGCGAGCTGACGGTGCGACAGGCGACCGTCGACGACCTGGTGGCCCATGTGGAGGTGCGGGGCACGGACGACGCGCCGGCCGCGATCGTCAAGGGGGACGCGCGGATGGCGGAGGTCCTGCGCAGGGCCGTGTACTCCCACGTCACGATGCCCACCGAACCGGTCGTGGTGGTGCGCGGCTCGCGCCGCTGGCGGGTCCCGGCGTACGAACTGGAGAACCTGGTCCGCGAGTTGCTGGACCGGGGCATCCGCTACGACGCGGCCCGCGAGGCCCTGCCGCAGCGGATCGCGCACGCCGTGCTGGTGCAGATGGAGCGGGCGGGCGAGGCGCCCGACGACCGCGTGCAGGACGCCGTCGCCCGCAACTCGGCGGTGAAGGCGGCCGTCAAGGCGGTCTGGCCGCCCGTCGACCCCGCCAAGCTCGTGCTGCGGCTGCTGACGGACGCGGACTTCCTCGCCGCGCACGCCGAGGGGATCCTCACCGAGGACGAGCAGAAGACGATCCTGTGGGCCGGACCCGTACGGTCGGTGAAGTCGGCCAGGTGGTCGGCGGCCGACGCCGTCCTGGTCGACGAGGCGGCCGATCTCGTCGAGCGCACGCACTCCCTCGGCCATGTGGTCCTCGACGAGGCGCAGGACCTGTCCCCCATGCAGTACCGGGCGGTCGGCCGGCGTTGCAGCACCGGTTCCGCGACCGTCCTGGGCGACCTGGCGCAGGGCACCACGCCGTGGGCGACCCGCACCTGGGAGGAGGCGCTGGCCCACCTCGGCAAGTCCGAGGGGGTCATCGAGGAGCTGACGGCAGGTTTCCGTGTGCCGACGGACGTCATCGCCTACGCCTCCCGCCTGCTGCCGCACATCGCGCCGGGCCTGACCCCGGTCGCGTCGGTCCGTGAGAACCCCGGCTTCTTCGAGATCCGTACGACCGAGGGGGACACGGCCGGCGACGCCGACGTGGTGGCCGCCTGCGAGGAGCTGCTGCGCAACGAGGGCTCGACCGGCCTGATCGCCGCGGACGCCCGCGTCCCGGCCCTCGCCGAGGCGCTGACGGCGGCCGGACTGACGTATCTGTCCCCCGGTGAGGAGACGACGGCCCAGACCCGCCTCACCCTGGTCCCGGCCTCGCTCGCCAAGGGCCTGGAGTACGACTACGTGGTCCTGGACGAGCCGCAGGCCGTGGTCGACGGCGAACCCGACGAACGCACCGGACTGCGCCGTCTGTACGTGTCCCTGACCCGAGCGGTCTCGGGCCTGATCGTCACCCACAAGACGGCACTCCCGGCCCAGCTGGTCTGACCGTCGGGCGCGGACGCGGCCGGGTGCCCCGGCCGGTCCGTCCCGTCTCACACGGCGGAGCGGACGGTCTCCTCGTCCAGCACCGTGCGCCACTGCGCGACCGAGTCGACCGAGACCGGGCCGGCCCAGCCGCCCGGGCGAGCGGCGCCGCCGATGTGGAAGGCGTCGATGCCGGCGGCCCGCAGGGCCGGTACGTGGTCCAGGCGCAGACCGCCGCCCACCATGATCCGCTGCTCGTAGCCGGGCTGTCCGCCGCGCGCCGCCTCCGCGACGAGGGTGGGCAGGCCGTCGTCCACACCGCCGGCCGCGCCCGCGGTCAGGTACGTGTCGAGACCGGGCAGCCCGTCCAGCTGCTTGCGCAGGGCGTCACGGTCGGCGGCCCGGTCGATGGCCCGGTGGAAGGTCCAGGGGCAACCGTCCAGCTCGGCGACCACCCGTTCCACGGCCGCCAGGTCCACCGCGCCGTCCGCGTCGAGAAATCCGAGTACGAACTCCTCGGCTCCCGCCGCCCGCAGCTCCCCCACGACCCCGGTCAGCCTGTCCACGCCCCCGGCACCGCCCGCGGCGAACCCGTCCGCGAGCCGCACCATCACGCGCAACGAGATGTCGACGGCGGCGCGGATCCCGGCGACGGTGCCGACCGACGGGGTGAGCCCGTCGGCCGCCATGTCGGTGACCAGCTCGAGACGGTCCGCGCCTCCGGCCTGGGCGGCGACCGCGTCCTCGACGTCGAGGGCGATCACCTCCAGGACTGCACGCATGCTCATGGGACCCCTTTCCACGGTTTCCCCTGGGGCTGACAGGTCTAGTCCAATATCAGGGTACGCCGGGTGAGGCCCGCGACCGACAACCGGTCACCCGAAGATGTTCAACTCCGCCGTCTCCGCGCCCGCGAGCTCGTACCCCGCCCCGGCCGCCGCCTCGGGCACCGGACGGCCCGCGTAGAGCCGTACGAGGGTGGCGGCGTCGCCGATGTACCGCGCCGGCGTCCGCTCACCGCTCACGTCGCCCAGCCGCAGCGGCTCGTCGATGTCGTCCAGGTCGGCGTGGAGCGGCAGATGGCCCTTCTCACGGGTGACCCGGACGAGGAGCGGGAGCGCGTAGGGCAGGCCCACGCCCCCGTACGCCCCCGCCTCGCCGAAGGTCTCGCGCACATCGCCGGCGTGCACCCACTCGCCGAGCGCGATCATGTCCAGCACCCCGCCGGCCCTCGCGATCACCGGGCCCGCCTCGGTCATCCCGCGCTCCAGCTCGTCCACCACCCGGGCGTTCGCCCAGTCGGCCCGCTCGGCGATGTCCCGCTCGTTGGACTCGGGGGAGAACACCCCCTTCTCGAACCGGCTCTCCACCACCCTCATCAGCGCGGCGGAACAGTGCGCGAGCACGTCCCGCACCGTCCAGCCCGGACACGCGGCCGTCGGCAGCGCGAAGTCCGCGTCCGACCGCGCCCGCAGCAGCGGGATCAGCGCGTCACGCTCCATGACGAGCAGCCGCCCGGGCAGCTCCGGGTCCCGTACCTCGTGCAGATCAGCAGAAGTCATGCGGACCACGCTAGGGCCTGTCCGGCGGCAACTGCTCGATGCCACGTGCGGATTGCCCGCCGTCCCGGGGTGTCGCGCGGCACCGGCCCCGGCTGCGCGGTCCGGGCGCAGGCGACCCGGCGCAGGCCGGTCCGCCTCGATGAAGCGGATCGCCGCGGGGACAATGACGCCATGGCCGATCACGCCGATCTCGACGCACTGCGCTCCCGCTGGACCCGGGCCCTGGAGGGAGCCCGGGGGACAGGCGGTGGCCCCGACCCGGCGCCCTACGCCGACGATCTGCTGCGGCGCTGGTCCGAGCCGCAGCGGCACTACCACACGCTCACGCACCTGACCGCCGTGCTGGACCACGTCGACGTGCTCCAGGAGTACGCCGCCGACCCGGACGTGGCCCGCCTGGCGGCCTGGTTCCACGACGCCGTCTACCTGCCGGACCGCTCCGAGAACGAGGAGCGCTCCGCCCGCCTCGCCGAGCGCGCGCTCCCGGAGGCCGGGGTACCGGAGGCGAAGACCGCCGAGGTGGCCCGGCTGGTCCGCCTCACCGTCACCCACGACCCGGCCGACGACGACCCCGACGGCCAGGTCCTGTGCGACGCCGACCTGGCGATCCTGGCCTCGCCCCCCTCGGGTTACGCCGCCTACGCGGCCGCCGTCCGCGAGGAGTATCACTTCGTCCCGAGCGACGCCTTCCGCGAGGGCCGCGCCGCGATCCTGCGCGAACTCCTTTCGCTGCCCTGTCTGTTCCGCACCCCGTACGCACAGCGGCACTGGGAGGCGACGGCGCGCTACAACATCACCTCCGAGCTGGAAATGCTCTCGCTCTGAGCTCGCCTCCGCGCCTACCCTGCGCCGTATGCAGGCATGGGGCGGGGACCAGGTGGAGCAGGCCGTCGCGGGCGCCGTGGCGCTGCTGCGGACGGCGACGGACCGGGACTGGGAAGGGGTGAGGGCCGGGCGGCTGGAGTGGAGCTGCCGGCAGACCGCCGAGCACGTCGCGAGCGATCTCATCGCCTACGCCGGGCAGCTGGCGGGCCGCGCCCGGAGCGCGTACGTCCCCTTCGAGATCACCCTCGACGAGGGCACGGAAAACGCGGGCGTCCTGGACGTGATCGAGGCGACCGGCGCCCTGCTCACCGCCGCCGTCCGCACCACTCCGCGGGAGGTGCGGGCCTTCCACCCGTACCCCTTCGGCAGTGCGGACCGCGAGGGTTTCGCCGCGATGGGCGTCGCGGAGGTGCTGCTGCACACCCACGACATCGCACAGGGGCTGGGACTGGACCACGAGCCGCCCGCCGAGCTGTGCGAGGACGTGCTGAGCCGGCTCTTCCCGCACGTCCGGCCGGGCCCGGCCGCCTGGCCGACCCTGCTGTGGGCCACCGGCCGCGGCGAGCTGCCCGGCCGTGCGCCGGTCACCGAGTGGCGGTGGAGCAACCCGCTCGTCATTCCCGCCGAGCGCCTCAGCCTCCAGGGCGCCACCCCGGCCGCCGCCCGTGACCTCGACCGCGGCGGGAGCGGGGGATTCGTCTGGGTCGGCGGTGCGCCCTACGAAGGCACGCGGGGGGCCGCCGGGATGGTCGTGAAGGCGTACGAGAGCGGCGCGCACCGGCCCGAGTGGGGGCTGTTCGTGCTGGTGCGGCGGGAGGACGGCTGCGCCGTCGGTGGGATGGGCTTCCACGGGCCGCCCGACGAGGAGGGCCGGGCGGAGGTCGGCTACGACCTCGCCGAGCCGGCCCGCGGACGCGGCTACGCCACCGAGGCGCTGCGCGCCCTGTCGGCCTGGGCGCTGGCGCGGGAGGACGTACGGCGGCTGTACGCCAGGATCGACCGGGACAACGGCCCCTCCCAGCGGGTGGTCACCCGGGCCGGGTTCACCCAGGTGGGTGACGACGGGGAGGAGCTGACCTACGAACTGCGCCGCTGAAGGCCGTGCTTGGGGCGGCGCAGGCCGGCGTCGTACAGCAGCCGCACCACCTCGCGGCTGCTGACCTCCACCGCGCCGGCCGCCACCGCGTCGGTGTAGCGGTGGGAGGGAAGGTCGTAGTGGTCCCGTTCGAAGGCGCGGCGGGCCACGCCCAACCGCTCGGCGAAGGCGTGCAGTTCCTCGTACGAGACGTCGCTGACCAGGTGTGACCACATGCGGCCGTGGCCCGGCCAGTTGGGCGGGTCGATGTAGAGGGTCATGGCGCCGCCGTCCGGGACAGGACGGTTCGCACGGCCGTCACGACGGGGTTTCCCGGCCCGTCGCCTCCGACAGCCCTCCCACCGGCGCCACCTTGACGCCCGCCTTCGAGCACACCCAGTGCGGGTCGGGTCCGAGCTCCGGTTCCACGTCCAGCGCGTGCGGGTCGCCGTAACCGCAGACGGGGCACAACGGCCAGCGGCCGTACCGCTCCAGGAGGGCGTCCTGGACGTCCTGTGCGACCAGTCCCGCCACGTACCGCGCGCCGTCCGGCCATTGCTCCACCCACCAGCGGCGCTGGGCGACGGAGTCCTCCACGAGCGACACCACGTCCGCCTCCGCGACCTCGCCCGCGACCAGGTCGGCGAGGACGAGGGCGCGGGCGGCGTGCAGGGCCTGCTCCAGGGGGCTGATGGGGTCCATGTCTCCATTGTGCGCACTCTTGACCACACGTCCGCACAGAAAATATCTTTCATAGTGTGAACCAGGACGTGAAGGAAATTTTCGCAGGCTCGGGCGGCCCGGCGGTCGGCACACCCCCCGCGCCCGCCGCCCTCGCGGCCAAGGTTCGCACGCTCGCGCCCTCCATGACCCGCTCCATGCAGCGCGTCGCCGAGGCCGTGGCGCACGACCCGGCCGGCTGCGCGGCCCTGACGGTCACCGGCCTCGCCGAGCTCACCGGCACCAGCGAGGCGACCGTCGTGCGCACCGCCCGATTGCTCGGCTACCCCGGCTACCGCGACCTGCGTCTCGCCCTCGCGGGTCTCGCCGCCCAGCAGCAGTCCGGGCGCGCGCCCGCCATCACGACCGACATCGCGGTGGACGACCCCATTGCCGACGTCGTCGCCAAACTCGCCTACGAGGAGCAGCAGACCCTCGCCGACACCGCCGCCGGCCTCGACACCGTCCAGCTCGGCGCGGCCGTCACCGCGCTCGCCGCCGCCCGCCGCACGGACGTGTACGGGATAGGGGCCTCCGGCCTGGTCGCCCAGGACCTCACCCAGAAGCTGCTGCGGATAGGGCTGATCGCCCACGCGCCCAGCGACCCGCACCTCGCCGTCACCAACGCCGTGCAGCTCCGCGCCGGCGACGTGGCGATCGCGATCACCCATTCGGGCTCCACCGGGGACGTGATCGAGCCACTGCGGGTCGCCTTCGAGCGCGGCGCGACCACCGTCGCCATCACCGGCCGCCCCGACGCGCCCGTCACGCAGTACGCCGACCACGTCCTGACCACCTCCACGTCCCGCGAGAGCGAGCTGCGCCCGGCGGCGATGTCCTCCCGGACCAGTCAACTGCTCGTGGTCGACTGCCTGTTCGTGGGCGTGGCCCAGCGGACGTACGAGACGGCGGCACCGGCGCTGGCGGCGTCGTACGAGGCGCTTGCCCACCGGCACAGCCCGCGCGGCGGAAACCAGCGCTCGTAGCCGCCGAGGAGATACGCCTCCGCAGCCGCCGACGACCACCGGCACCGTCAGCCGTACCGCACCGCCCGAAGCCCGTAGAGAGTCCCGGAGAGAGCCGCCCCTCATGACGTCCACGTCCCCCTTCCATGAGCTGCGCACCGAGTTGGAGTCGCTGACGACCGAGGCGTTCCGCCCCGAGCTGTCCGAGATCGACCGGCTGCCCACGCTCGAGATCGCGCGGCTGATGAACGCCGAGGACACCGCCGTGCCGGCCGCCGTGGCCGAGCGGCTGCCGCAGATCGCCGCCGCGATCGACGCGGTGGCCGAGCGGATGGCACGCGGCGGCCGGCTGATCTACGCGGGGGCCGGTACGGCGGGGCGGCTCGGGGTGCTGGACGCCTCGGAGTGCCCGCCCACCTTCAACACCGAGCCGTCCCAGGTGGTGGGGCTGATCGCGGGCGGCCCCGAGGCGATGGTGACCTCGATCGAGGGTGCCGAGGACTCACGGGAGCTGGCCGCGAAGGCGCTCGACGCCCTCGGTCTCACGCCGGACGACACGGTCGTCGGCATCTCCGCCTCCGGCCGCACCCCCTACGCCATCGGGGCGGTCGAACACGCCCGTGAGCGCGGCGCCCTCACGATCGGCCTGGCCTGCAACGCGGACAGTGCGCTGGCCGCGGCGGCCGAGCACGGGATCGAGATCGTCACCGGCCCGGAACTCCTCACCGGCTCGACCCGGCTGAAGGCCGGCACGGCCCAGAAGCTGGTGCTCAACATGCTCTCGACGATCACGATGATCCGCCTGGGCAAGACGTACGGGAACCTGATGGTCGACGTGCGCGCCTCCAACGACAAGCTCCGCGCCCGCTCACGCCGGATCGTCGCCCTCGCCACGGGCGCGGCGGACGAGGAGATCGAGAGGGCGCTGGCGGCCACGGACGGCGAGGTGAAGAACGCGATCCTGACGCTCCTCTCCGGCGTCGACGCCCCCACGGCGGCCCACCTCCTGGAGGAGTCCGCCGGCCACCTGCGCGCGGCCCTGGAACGGGCGAAGCCCTGACTCTGGCCGGATCCCCGCGCGGGCCCCTGCCGGAACCACGGGCGGGGCCCCGGCCGGACCAACGGCGGGTCCCACGGGCACGGTCCCGGCCAGGCCGACGGCCGGGACGCCGTGGCCTCGACGCCCCGCCGAGTGACGGCCGCGGACCCGACTCCGGGTGACCTCGACACCCGGCGAACGGCGCCCGCCGACCCGACTCCGGACGCCTTCGACGCCCCGCCGAGTGCCGGTCTGACTCCGAGTGACCTCGACGCCCCGGCCGAAGGCGGGCACCAGCCCGGATCCGGCGGCCTCGACACCCCGGCGAACGGCGCACGCCGACCTACTCCCGGTGCCTTCGACGCCCCGCCGAGTGCCGGTCTGACTCCGAGTGACCTCGACGCCCCGGCCGAAGGCGGACGCCAGCCCGGATCCGGCGGCCTCGACACCCCGGCGAACGGCGCACGCCGACCTACTCCGCATCGCTTCGCGTCCGGGGAATGGCGGATGCAGGCCGGACCGCCGGGCGAAGGCCCAGGTCGCGGTCCGGTGAAGGCCCAGGTCGCGGTCCGCGCTGTGGTCCGGATCCCCCGCTCGTGACCGGGTACGGGACAGCAGCGGCGCACGGCGTCCTACGCTGGAGGGCACGATGAATCACGCCCAGCTCACCGCCCTCGGCCGGGCCCTCCGTCTCCTCGGCGAGCACGGCGAGGCGCTCACCGCCGACACACCCGACACCAAGCTGCACGAGGTGAAGGGCGACCTCCGGCGCGCCCTCGACCTCCTGGAGGAGAGCGTCACCGGCACGGCCCCCGCCACCCGGTGCCCCGAACATCCGAACGGCCCAGTGGACGAGAGTGCGCCCGACCGCTGTCTGCTCTGCGAGACCCGGCGGCGCGCCGCCCGCCGTTCCGAGGTGAACGGGGCCTATCCGTCGTACGGCCGCCCCGCCGGCGAACCTGCCGCCCACTCCCCCGTTCCCTCCCGTTACGGCGTGCGCGAGGACCGGCCGCAGCCCCAGCAGCGGTGGCTGCCGGAGCAGTGGAACGGGCGGGAGTGGCAGCTGTGCGGCACCCCGCGCCGGGACCGGCGCGAGGCCGAGCTGTTCATCGCCGCCCAGCGCCGCGGGCCGCGCGCCGCGATCGCCTACCGGCTCGTGCACGAGTTCACCGACTACGAGGTCGTGCGCGTCTGGGGGACTCCCGTACGCGTCGACATCGAGCCGCTCGGGAACCTGTAGGCGGCCGACGGGGCGCGGTCCGGCGGGCCCGCGGCCTACGCCTTCGCCTCGGACACCTCCGCCGCCCCGGCCGCCGCCACCGGCTCGCCCGTCCCGGTGGCCTGCTGCCGCGGGATGAAGGAGGCGACGGCGAAGCCGAGGAGCGCCGCGCCCGCGCCGACCGCCAGGACCGTGCGGAAGCCGTTCTCGGAGGGCAGTGCGTAGGGGCCGAACTTCGTGGTCATGTGGGCGAGGACGACACCGGCGACCGCGCTGGCGGTGGAGGTGCCGATCGAACGCATCAGGGTGTTGAGGCTGTTGGCCGCGCCGGTCTCGGAGGCGGGCACGGCGCCCATGATGAGCGCGGGCATCGAACCGTAGGTGAAGCCGATTCCGGCGCCGATGACGCAGGACGCCAGGACGAAGTGCCAGACCTGGTCCATCAGGAGGATGTTCAGGCCGTAGCCGGCGGCCACGATCAGGGCGCCGATCATCAGGGTCGCCTTGGGGCCCCGCGCCCGGGAGACGGCGGCCGAGACGGGGGCCACGGCCATCATCACCAGGCCGGAGGGAGCCATCACCAGGCCGGAGGCCAGCAGCGACTGGCCGAGTCCGTAACCGGTCTGCTTCGGCAACTGCAGCAGCTGCGGGATGACCAGGGACATCGAGAACATCGCGAAGCCGATCGCGATGGAGGCGAGGTTGGTCACCAGGACCTGCCGGCGGGCCGTCGTGCGCAGGTCCACCAACGGGGCCTGGATGCGCAGTTCGAAGACGCCCCAGGCGAGGAGGACCAGGACCGCCGCCGCGAACAGGCCGAGGGTCGTACCGCTGCCCCAGCCCCAGTCGGCGCCCTTGGAGACCGCCAGCAGCAGGCAGACCAGGCCGACCGCCATGCCGACGGCGCCCACGGCGTCGAAGCGGCCGCCGGTGCGCACCTTCGACTCGGGCACGAGGAGAAGGACCAGGGCCGCCGCGAGGACGCCCAGGCCCGCCGAGGTCCAGAACAGCATGTGCCAGTCGAAGTTCTCGGCGATGACGGCGGCGGCGGGCAGGCCGAGGGCGCCGCCCACGCCGAGCGAGGCGCTCATCATCGCGGTGGCCGAACCGAGCCGCTCGGCGGGCAGTTCGTCGCGCATGATGCTGATGCCGAGCGGGATCACACCGGAGGCGAGGCCCTGCAGGGCCCGGCCGACGATCATCGGGGTGAGGGAGTCGCTCAGCGCGGCCGTGGCCGAGCCGACCACCAGCATGCCCATGCTCAGCAGGAGCATGCGGCGCTTGCCGTACATGTCGCCGAGGCGCCCCATCACCGGGGTGGCCACGGCGGCGGCGAGCAGGGTGGCGGTGACGGCCCAGGCGGCGTCCGAGGCCGAGGCGTGCAGCAGCTTGGGCAGCTCCGGGACGATCGGGATCACCAGGGTCTGCATCAGCGAGACCACGATGCCGCCGAGGGCCAGCACGGCCACCACGACGTTGGGTCTGGGCGGAGCCCCGGCGCCGGCCGGCGGGGCGAGTGCGTCGGACATGAAGACGTCTCCGTGGAGCGCAGGTGTACTTGACTCAGGCAACTTTAATTCAATTTGATTGAGTTAAGCAAGCTACATTCGGAGAGGACGCCGGCGCTTCCCCGCGCCGCGTGGAGCACGAGGGGGCACCGGCGTCGTAGGGGTGCGCCGGGCGACGGCGCTCAGCTCAGCGTCTTCACCGCCGCCGCGTCGTACGGCTTCAGCTCCTCGAAGCGGTCGCCCAGGACCTTCGCCGCCCACTCGGGGTCCTGGAGCAGCGCACGGCCCACGGCCACCAGGTCGAACTCGTCGCGCTCCATGCGGTCCAGCAGGTTGTCCAGGCCGCCGAGCGCGGCGCCCTCGCCCTGGAACGCCTTGATGAAGTCGCCGTCCAGGCCGACCGAGCCCACGGTGATGACCTGCTTGCCCGTCAGCTTCTTCGTCCAGCCCGACAGGTTGAGGTCCGAGCCCTCGAACTCGGGGAGCCAGTAGCGGCGGGTGGAGGCGTGGAAGACGTCCACGCCGGCCGCCGCGAGCGGGGTCAGGATGGCCTCCAGCTCCTCGGGCGTCTCGGCGAGCCGCGCGTCGTAGGCCTCCTGCTTCCACTGCGAGTACCGGAAGAGGACCGGGAACTCGGGCGAGACGGCCGCGCGCACCGCCGCGACGATCTCCGCCGCGAACTTCGTCCGGGCCACCGGGTCGCCGCCGTAGGCGTCCGTACGGCGGTTGGTGCCCGCCCACAGGAACTGGTCCAGCAGATAGCCGTGGGCGCCGTGCAGCTCCACGCCGTCGAAGCCGATGCGCTCGGCCGCCGCGGCCGCCTCGGCGAACGCGCCGATGACGTCGTCCACGTCCTGCTGGGTCATGGCCTTGCCGGTGGCCTCGGACTCGCCGACGCGCAGCCCGGAGGGACCGACCGGGGGCGCGTCCGCGAACGGCGGCCGGCCCGGCCGGCGGACCATGCCGATGTGCCACAGCTGCGGCACGATCGTGCCGCCCGCCGCGTGCACGGCCTCGGCGACCCTCGCCCAGCCCGCGAGCTGCTCCTCGCCGTGGAACCGCGGCACCCGGCTGCTCTCCCCCGCCGACTCGTGCCCGACGTACGTGCCCTCGGTGACGATCAGACCCACGCCGGCGGCGGCGCGGCGGGCGTAGTACGACGACACGTCCTCCCCCGGGACGCCGCCCGGGGAGAACATGCGGGTCATCGGGGCCATCACGATCCGGTTCGGGACGGTGAGGCCGTTCAGCACGACGGGACGGGAGAGGATCCGGGCCGCACGGGAGGCGGACTCGGGGGCGGGTCCGGACTCGGGGGCGGTGACGGTCATATGGGCTCCTCGACAGGACGGGAGGACGGACGGATACCGCATGGTATGTGCACGCGCATGTAACGCGCGCACCGGCGTCAACCGCCCCGCCTGTCACACCATTTCCACCGCCCCACCGGTGTGACCCGGAACACGCCCGAGGGCGGCACCCCCTGCTTCCAGGGAGTGCCGCCCTCGGTACGAAAGGACGGATCCGATCCTCCAAGGCCCGCGAGGGGCCTTCAGCGGATCAGAAGTCCATGTCACCGCCCGGCATGCCGCCGCCGGCCGGCGCGGCGGCCTTCTCCGGCTTGTCGGCGATGACGGCCTCGGTGGTGAGGAACAGCGCGGCGATGGAGGCGGCGTTCTGCAGGGCAGAGCGGGTCACCTTCGCCGGGTCGATGATGCCTTCCTTGACCAGGTCGACGTACTCGCCGGTCGCGGCGTTCAGGCCGTGACCCGGGGTCAGGTTGCGCACCTTCTCCACCACGACGCCGCCCTCGAGGCCGGCGTTGACGGCGATCTGCTTCAGCGGGGCCTCGAGCGCGAGCTTCACGGCCTGGGCGCCGGTCGCCTCGTCACCCTCGAGCTCCAGCTTCTCGAAGACGTTGGTGGTCTGCAGCAGGGCCACGCCACCACCGGCGACGATGCCCTCCTCGACGGCCGCCTTGGCGTTGCGCACGGCGTCCTCGATGCGGTGCTTGCGCTCCTTGAGCTCGACCTCCGTGGCGGCACCGGCCTTGATGACCGCGACACCGCCGGCGAGCTTGGCCAGGCGCTCCTGGAGCTTCTCGCGGTCGTAGTCGGAGTCGCTGTTCTCGATCTCGGCGCGGATCTGGTTCACGCGGCCGCCCACCTGCTCCGAGGAGCCGGCACCGTCGACGATGGTGGTCTCGTCCTTGGTGATGACGACCTTGCGGGCCTTGCCCAGCAGGTCGAGGGTGGCGTTCTCCAGCTTGAGGCCGACCTCCTCGGAGATGACCTCGCCGCCCGTGAGGATGGCGATGTCGCCGAGCATGGCCTTGCGGCGGTCACCGAAGCCCGGGGCCTTGACGGCGACGGACTTGAAGGTGCCGCGGATCTTGTTGACGACCAGGGTCGACAGGGCCTCGCCCTCGACGTCCTCGGCGATGATCAGCAGCGGCTTGCCCGACTGCATGACCTTCTCCAGCAGCGGGAGCAGGTCCTTGACCGAGGAGATCTTGGAGTTGGCGATGAGGATGTACGGGTCCTCGAGCACCGCCTCCATGCGCTCCATGTCGGTCGCGAAGTAGGCGGAGATGTAGCCCTTGTCGAAGCGCATGCCCTCGGTGAGCTCGAGCTCCAGGCCGAAGGTCTGCGACTCCTCGACGGTGATGACGCCTTCCTTGCCGACCTTGTCCATGGCCTCGGCGATCAGCTCGCCGATCTGGGTGTCGGCGGCGGAGATGGAGGCGGTGGAGGCGATCTGCTCCTTGGTCTCGACCTCCTTCGCCTGGTCGAGCAGGGCGGCGGAGACGGCCTCGACGGCCTTCTCGATACCGCGCTTGAGGGCCATCGGGTTGGCGCCGGCGGCGACGTTGCGCAGGCCTTCCTTGACCAGGGCCTGGGCGAGCACGGTCGCGGTGGTCGTACCGTCACCGGCGACGTCGTCCGTCTTCTTGGCGACTTCCTTGACCAGCTCGGCGCCGATCTTCTCGTACGGGTCCTCGAGCTCGATCTCCTTGGCGATGGAGACACCATCGTTGGTGATCGTGGGGGCGCCCCACTTCTTCTCGAGGACGACGTTGCGGCCCTTGGGGCCGAGCGTCACCTTCACGGCGTCCGCGAGCTGGTTCATGCCGCGCTCGAGGCCGCGCCGCGCCTCCTCGTCGAACGCGATGATCTTGGCCATGTGAAGTGGTCCCTCCAGGACTGGGGGTGATTCCTTCGGACCGCGCCCGCGCCCGCGACGGACGGCTCGCGGACCCCGTGGTTCCTTGCCCCACTTGGCCCGCGGACCTCACCGACCCGGTCCTTCGCTGTCACTCTCACCTTCAGAGTGCTAACGCCAATGATTAGCACTCGCCCATGCCGAGTGCAAGCGGCTCGAGCGGATCCCCAGGTGAACAGCGGACACGCGCGGCGTCCGGACAGACCGAAGGGCTCGTACCCCGGGAGGCACGAGCCCTTCGAAGATGTACAGAAGAACGTCGCTGTCAGTCGGCGCGTGCTTCAGCTGGTCGCGAGCCGAACCATGTCTGCCTGCGGCCCCTTCTGGCCCTGCGAGATCTCGAAATCGACCCGCTGACCCTCTTCCAGGGTGCGGTAACCGTCCATCTGGATCGCGCTGTAGTGGACGAAAACATCCGCACCACCGTCGACCGCGATGAAGCCGTAGCCCTTCTCCGCGTTGAACCACTTGACGGTGCCCTGAGCCATGCCTAACTCCCCTATTACTGGCCCTTGCACAGATCCACACTTCGCGGACCCGGGTCAGACCTCACCCCCCGTGGACGGGGGCGTGCGCCGGAACGCGTCGACCGCGGCTGAATGTATCTGTCCAACTGCCGTCTGCAACAGGTCAATCGGACGAGAAATCTGGACGGATCGGGTCCGGAATATGACGAGAATTCATCTCGATTCAGGGCAAGTCGGGCCCCATAAACAAGGCAAATGCCGCGAAAAACCCGCGCACTTTGGCTACTTCTCATCGGCGTGCGGCAGGAATCCAGGGCTTCCCGATGCGGCGATCGGGAGCGCGTTCCCCAACTGTACCGCGCTCAATCACGCAGAACGGCCCCCTCCGTTTCTCTTACGGAGGGGGCCGTTCCGGGAACGGTGAGTAACGGATGTTACCCACGGTATTGGTCAGCCGCCGGCGACCGCCGGGATGATCGACACGCCGGCGCCGTCCGGGGTGGCCGTCTCGAGACCCTGCTCGAAGCGGACGTCGTCGTCGTTGACGTAGACGTTGACGAAGCGGCGCAGCTTGCCCTGGTCGTCCAGGACACGCGCGGCGATGCCCGTGTGGTTCTTCTCCAGGTCGGAGATGACCTCGGCGAGGGTCGCGCCCTCGGCGTCCACCTCGGCCTGTCCGCCGGTGTAGGTGCGCAGGATGGTGGGGATGCGAACGGTCACGCTCATGCGGTTTGACCTCCGGTGACGATAAGACTGTTTTGCGTGTTGGCCGCCGGGCCGGCGGTCACGGCCGTGGAGCCGGCACAAGACCCCGGTTCGGGTTCGTCCCCGGGGCGGCCGGCCGTGAACGGGGAGCCCAGCGGGTGACCGCTGGACTCCTCGGGCCTCCGAGGAGGAGGTCAGGCGAGGCCGGCCTCCCGGAACGATTCGAGGTTGGGACGGATGGTCGCGGTGAGCCCTGTGCCGGCCACGGCGTCCAGCGTCTTGAGGCCGTCGCCGGTGTTGAGGACGACGGTGGTCTTCGTCGGGTCGAGGACGCCGCTCTCGATCAGCTTCCGCGTCACGCCGACCGTCACGCCGCCCGCCGTCTCCGCGAAGATGCCCTCGGTGCGGGCGAGCAGCTTGATCGCGTCGACGACCTGTTCGTCCGTCACATCCTCCACCGCACCGCCCGTGCGGCGCGCGATGTCCAGTACGTACGGCCCGTCGGCCGGGTTGCCGATCGCCAGCGACTTGGCGATGGTGTCGGGCTTCTGCGGGCGCACGACGTCGTGCCCGGCCTTGAAGGCCGTGGACACCGGTGAGCAGCCCTCGGCCTGGGCGCCGAAGATCTTGTACGGCTTGTCCTCGACCAGACCCAGCTTGATCAGCTCCTGAAGGCCCTTGTCGATCTTGGTGAGCTGCGAGCCGGAGGCGATCGGGACGACGATCTGGTCCGGGAGCCGCCAGCCGAGCTGCTCGCAGACCTCGTACGCCAGCGTCTTGGAGCCCTCGGCGTAGTACGGCCGCAGGTTGACGTTGACGAAGCCCCAGCCCTCGCCGGCCGGGTCGCCGATCAGCTCGGAGCAGAAGCGGTTCACGTCGTCGTAGTTGCCCTCGATGCCGACGAGCTCGCCGCCGTAGATCGCGGCCATGACGACCTTGCCCTGCTCCAGGTCGTGCGGGATGAACACGCAGGAGCGGAAGCCCGCGCGGGCGGCCGCGGCGCCGACGGCACCGGCGAGGTTGCCGGTGGAGGAGCAGGACAGGGTGGTGAAGCCGAAGGCGCGGGCGGCCTCGAGGGCCTGGGCGACCACGCGGTCCTTGAAGGAGTGCGTCGGGTTGCCGGAGTCGTCCTTCACGTACAGCCCGCCGGTGACACCGAGTTCGCGGGCCAGGTTGTCGGCCTTGACGAGCTTGGTCCAGCCGGGGTTGAGGTTCGGCTTGCCGGCCACGTCCGCCGGGACGGGCAGCAGCGGGGCGTAGCGCCAGATGTTCGCGGGGCCCGCTTCGATCCTCTTGCGCAGTTCCTCGGTGTCGTAGGCCGAGAAGTCGTAGGCGATCTCCAGCGGGCCGAAACACTCCTCGCAGGCGAAGACCGGGCCGAGGGGGACGCGGTGACCGCACTCGCGACAGCTCAGCGCTGCGGCGGGGCCGAGATCGACGGTGGATCCGGAGGTGCTGCTTGCAACTGTCTGCACAGCCATGTGAGGCGAGGCCCTTTCTCCTCATCTTCCTCACGACGCATCTCGCCGTGAGACGGATTTGGCACCTTCCCAAGCCGGGAGCCTCGCGGTGATCGCCGAGACCGGCTGGAGGGTTGCCGGGGCTTCATCGGGCCGTGTCCCTCTGCCCCTCTGGATGAGCGGTATTCGGTTGTGAGTCGCGCGTGATGACCCCCGGCATGCGATGGTCATCCGCGTTGTTCAAGACTGTAACCGAAGGCCAGGACAGTGAGAGACAGTCGTCCGAACCGCGAGACGGATCACACGATGTTGTGACCCATGCCGCGATCCGGGCAGTGCCGATCCGTTCAAACGATCCGAGCAGGAGTGAGGAGCCGTCGACCGTGCTGGAAGAAGTCGAGCGCTGGCTGAGGACACGCTCGTGGTCCGTGGCGGATCGCCCGCTCCACACGCTCCTGGCCGCCAAGCGCGCCGGTGGCTGCTCCATCAGTGTGGTCCTGCCGGCGCTGAACGAGGAGGAGACGGTCGGCGACATCGTCTCCGCGATCCGCCGCGACCTGGTGGTGCGGGCGCCGCTCGTCGACGAGATCGTCGTCGTCGACTCCGGCTCCACCGACCGCACCGCCGAGCGGGCCGCCGCCGCGGGCGCCCGGGTCGTGCACCGCGACGAGATACTTCCCCGCATCCCGGCGGTCCCCGGCAAGGGCGAGGTGCTGTGGCGCTCCCTGCTGGTCACCCGTGGGGACGTCATCTGCTTCGTCGACGCCGACCTGAGGGAGTTCTCCTCCGACTTCGTCACCGGGATCGTGGGCCCGCTGCTCACCGACCCGGACGTGCACCTGGTCAAGGCGATGTACGACCGTCCGCTGACGGTGCCCGACGGCAGCGCCGCCGGCACGACGGCGGCCGGCCAGGGCGGCCGGGTCACCGAGCTGATGGCCCGCCCGCTGCTCAACATGCACTGGCCGCAGCTGGCCGGCTTCGTGCAACCGCTCGGCGGCGAGTACGCGGCCCGCCGCTCACTGCTCGAACAGCTTCCGTTCCCCGTCGGCTACGGCGTCGAGCTGGGCATGCTGGTCGACGCGCTGCACCTGGTGGGCCTCGACGCGCTCGCACAGGTCGACGTGGGCGTGCGCAAGCACCGGCACCAGGACGGGCAGGCGCTCGGCCGGATGGCCGCCGCGATCTACCGCACCGCCCAGCTGCGCCTGGCCCGCGGCCATCTGATCCGTCCCGCCCTCACCCAGTTCGAGCGCGGCGAGGACGGCTTCGAGCCGCGCACGTACTCCGTGGACACCGAGGAGCGCCCGCCGATGAACGAGATCGCGGAGTACGCCTCCCGGAAGGTGGCGTGAAACCCGCTCTCGTCCCGGTCGGCCGGCTACGAAGCGGAACCGTACGTTTGAGTGTTTCGGGGTCGGGCTAGGTTGAGGACCATGGCTTCAACGCACGGTGCCGAAGTGCTGGTCGCGTCCAACCGCGGCCCGGTTTCGTACGAGGTGTGCGAGGACGGCTCGCTGCACGCCAGACGCGGAGGCGGAGGGCTGGTCTCCGGACTGTCCGCGATCGGGCCGGAGGCGGGCGCGGTGTGGGTGTGCGCCGCGCTGAGCGATGCCGACCGGGAGGCGGTACGCCGCTTCGAGGGGGGACGCCGGCTCCCGTCGGAGGCGACGGGCGGACAGCAGGTGCGGATGCTGGACATCGACCCGGCGGTCTTCTCCGACGCCTACAACGGGATCGCCAACTCGGTGCTGTGGTTCGTCCACCACATGCTCTACCAGACCCCGCTGGAGCCCGCCTTCGACAAGGAGTTCCGTCGCCAGTGGGCGTCGTACGAGGCCTACAACCGGGCCTTCGCCGAGGCGCTGGCGGAGGAGGCCGCCGAGGGCGCGGCCGTGGTGGTGCAGGACTACCACCTGACGCTGGTCCCGGGGATGCTGCGCGACTTCCGGCCGGATGTGCGGATCGGGCACTTCTCGCACACGCCGTGGGCGCCGGTGGACTACTTCCGGATGCTCCCCGACGACATCGCCGAGCAGGTGCTGCGCGGCATGCTGGGCGCCGACCGGCTGGGCTTCCTGACCCAGCGGTGGGCGGACGCGTTCACCGGATGCTGCGAGGCGCTCGTGGGCGGCCTCGGGGACACCCGGATCGGGGTGCACGGACTGGGCGCGGACGCCGACTTCCTGCGGGAGCGCTCGCACCGGGCCGACGTCTTCGAGCGGATGGCGGCGCTGCGCGAGGAGATCGGCGCGGCAGCGGACGGCGGACCACGCCGGACGATCGTCCGGGTGGACCGGACCGAGCTGTCCAAGAACATCGTGCGGGGACTGCTGGCGTACCGGCAGCTCCTGGAGGACCGCCCCGAGTGGCGCGGGCGGGTGGTGCACATCGCGTTCGCCTACCCCTCGCGGCAGGATCTCGCGGTGTACCGGGAGTACACGGCCGAGGTGCGGAGGCTGGCAGAGGAGATCAACGGGCGGTACGGGACGCCCGGATGGACGCCCGTCCTGCTGCACGTCGAGGACGACTTCGCCCGGTCGCTGGCGGCGTACCGGATCGCGGACGTGGCGCTGGTCAACCCCATCCGGGACGGCATGAACCTGGTCGCCAAGGAGGTGCCGGTCGTCTCCGACTCCGGGTGCGCGCTGGTGTTGTCGCGGGAGGCGGGGGCGTACGCGGAGCTGGGTGAGGACGCGGTGGCGGTGAATCCCTTCGACGTGGTGGGGACGGCGGCGGCGCTGCACGAGGCCTTGAGCATGCCGGGGGCCGAGCGGGCGGAACGGACGAAGCGGCTCGCCGCGGCGGCCACCGCGTTGCCGCCGGCTCAGTGGTTCTTGGACCAGTTGGGCGAGTTGGAGCGGCAGGGGGGCTGAATCCGCCCTGCGAGCAGGGGCCCCGGCCCGCCCGTGCCGCCCCGGGCGGCACGGGCTGCCGCGGGGTCACAGGTGCTCTGCCAGCGTCCTCAGCAGCGCGACGACTCCCGCCGGGCCTTCCACCACGAGGTCCGCCCTCTCGGAGAGTTCCGTGACCTCTGTGCTGCCGCTGCAGACGAGGAGGCCCGGTACTCCGTCGGAGCGGAGCTTGTCGATCGCGGCGAAGGCGGGGAGGTCGCCGAGGTCGTCGCCGGCGTACAGGACCGAGGTGGCGCCCAGGCCGCGGACGTAGTCGGACAGTGCCACGCCCTTGTCCATGCCCGGCGGGCGCAGTTCCAGGACCATACGGCCCGGTTCGACGATCAGGCCGTGGCGGGCGGCCAGCTCGGTCAGGGGCTCGCGGAGGAGGTCGAAGGCGGCCTGGGGGTCGTCCGCGCGGCGGGTGTGGACCGCGACGGAGCGGCCCTTCTCCTCGATCCAGGTGCCGCGCCAGGCGCCGATCCGGTCGAGGAAACCCGGCAGCTCGGCGCGGACGGCGGCCACACCGGGATGCGGGGCCGGGGCGGTGACCTGGCCCGTGGCGGCCTCCCAGCGTTCGGCACCGTAGTGGCCGAGGACGACGAGGTGTCCCAGGCCGGGTACGCCCGCGAAGCCGCCGTAGCGGACCGCGACGCCCGCCGGGCGGCCGGTGACCACCGCGACGGCGGCCACCTTCGGGGCGAGCGCGGCGAGCGCGGGCACCGCCTCCGGGTGCGCCCTGGCCTGGTCCGGGTCGGCCACGATCGGCGCGAGCGTGCCGTCGAAGTCGAGTGCGATCACCGCTTTCTCCGGACGCGCGAGCAGCGCCGCGAGTCCGTCCCGTCCGGCCGGCGTGGCGGGCGTCGGCAAGGAGGTGTCGGCGTTGGTCGGATGCGTCTCGTGACTGTCCTGGCTGCCCATATGCCGAACCTATCCACCCCGGGCCGGAAGCACTCCTCGTCACGCCCGGCGCCCGCGTTCCCCGGTGTGCGGACCGGCACGCTTCCTCAGCGCTCGGACCGGCGCGCGTCCCGCACCCGGCGCAACCGGTTCACCGTCACCGGGTCGTGCGCCAGGGCCCGCGTGTCGTCGAGGAGGGCGTTGAGGAGCTGGTAGTAGCGAACGGGTGACAGGCCCAGCTCCTCGCGTATGGCGCGCTCCTTCGCGCCGGGGCCGGCGAAGCCGCGGCGCTCCAGGGCGAGGATGTCCCGCTCCCTGCGGCCGAGGTCCTGGCCCCGCCCCTGCCCCTGGTCGTCGTCCACGTCCATACCGGCACCGTAACCCGCGCCACCGACAACGACGCCCGTCCCGGGCGCGCCCGGGGCCCGGGGCCTCTCGTTCGGGTCATGCCGGGCTCGCGGGGTCCCTGATCCGGCCTGATCCGAACGAAAGACCCTAGCCCGCGAGCTCCGCGCTCTCCGCCGTCGACGCCTTGTCCTGCAGCCGGTTCAGGACGGCGGTGGGGTCGCCCCCGGGGCTCACCGTCTGCCCGATCTGCTTCTTGATGTCCGCGCTGATCTGGGCCCAGGAGGTCTTGCCGAACGGGTAGAGCTGGGCGAGCGGCAGCTCGTCCAGGAACGGGCGCAGGTTCTCGTCCTGCTGCGCGTCGGCCATCGCGTCGGAGGCGGAGGTGGTCACGGGCAGCAGGTCGTACTCGCGGGAGAAGTCGAGGACGTTCTTCCGGCTGTAGACGAAGTCGAGGAAGTCGCCGATCCGGTCCTTGTGGCCGTGCTTCTTGAAGGCCATCATCCAGTCGGTGACGCCCATGGTGGACTTGGGCGTGCCGCTGCGGCCGGGCACCGGCACCATCCCGAACTTCACGCCCTTCTTCGCGGCCTGCTGCATCAGCGTGGGGTGGCCGTTGAGCATGCCGACGTCACCACTCGCGAAGGCCGCGAAGGCGTCGGCGCGGTTGAGCTTGCCGGGGGCGACCGGGCCGGTCAGGCCCTTGCCGACCAGCTCGTCCTTGAGCCAGGTGAAGGTCTCGGTGTTCTGCGGGGAGTTGAGGGTGTAGGTGCCGATGTCGTCGGTGTATCCGGAGCCGCCGCCCAGCAGCCACTGCATGGTCTCCGCCTGCGCCTCCTCGGGGCCCAGCGGCAGCGCGTAGGGGTACTTCACGCCCTCGGCCTTCAGCGCCTCGGCGTCGGAGGCGAGCTGGTCCCAGGTCTTGGGCGGGGTGATGTGGGCCTCGTCGAAGAGGGTCTTGTTGTAGAAGAGCACCCGGGTGGAGGCGGCGAACGGGATGCCGTACTGCACGTGCCGCAGCTGCCCGGCCTCGGAGAGCTGGCCGAGGAAGTCGGCCTGGACGGGTATGGAGAGCAGGTCGTCGGCCTTGTAGAGCAGCCCCCGGTCGGCGTAGTCGGCGTAGGCGCCGATCTGCGCCATGTCGGGCGGGTCGCCGGCGTCGACCATCTCCTTGACCTTGCGGTCGACGTCGGTCCAGGAGTACACGCTGACCTGGATCTTCACACTGGGGTGCCGGGACTCGTAGTCCCTGGCCAGCCGGTCCCAGTACTTCTGCGAGGTGTTGGCCGCCGAGTCGCCGTAGTCGGCGGCGACCAGCTTGAGGGTGACGTCGGAGGAGCCGGTGCTCCCGCAGCCGCCGAGGAAGGTTGTCATGCCCAGCGCGGACACCACCGCGATCATTCCTGTCCTGCGCCGCTGCACCGCTGTTTTCCGCCCCTACCGTCTCGTGTTCACCATGTGGACAGCATAGGTCTACACCACGTGAGTGGACTAGACCTCTTGCGGGTCGACGGGCCACACTGTTCCTGTGAGACACGTCATCGCTCTCGATGTGGGCGGCACCGGGATGAAGGCCGCGCTGGTCGGCGTGGACGGCGACCTCCTCCACCAGGCGCGCCGTCCGACAGGCCGCGAACGCGGGCCCGACGCCGTCGTCGAGGGCATCCTCGACTTCGCCGCCGAGCTGCGCGCGTACGGCGCCGGGCGGTTCGGCGAGCCCGCGTCCGCCGCCGGCGTGGCCGTGCCCGGCATCGTCGACGAGGGTCGCGGCATCGCCGCCTACTCCGCCAATCTCGGCTGGCACGACGTACCGCTGCGCGACCTGCTGGCCGAGCGGCTCGGCAGCCCGGTCGCGCTCGGCCACGACGTGCGCACCGGCGGGCTGGCCGAGGGCCGGATCGGCGCGGGCAAGGGCGCCGACCGGTTCTTCTTCGTGCCGCTGGGTACCGGGATCGCGGGCGCCATCGGCATCGACGGCCGGGTGGAGGCGGGCGCGCACGGCTTCGCCGGCGAGATCGGCCACATCGTCGTACGGCCCGGCGGCACCCCGTGCCCGTGCGGGCAGCGCGGCTGCCTGGAACGGTTCGCGTCCGCCTCCGCGGTCAGCCAGGCCTGGGCCCGGGCGTGCGGGGACCCGGACGCGGACGCGGCGGACTGCGCCAAGGCCGTTCGGTCCGGGGACACCCGCGCCCAGGCGGTCTGGCAGGAGGCGGTGGACGCGCTCGCCGACGGGCTGGTCACCGCCGTCACCCTGCTGGACCCGCGCACGCTGATCATCGGCGGCGGGCTCGCCGAGGCGGGGGAAACCCTGTTCGCACCGCTGCGGGAGGCCGTCCGGCGGCGGATCACCTTCCAGAAACTGCCGTCGATCGTCCCCGCGGCCCTCGGGGACACCGCCGGATGCCTGGGCGCTGGGCTCCTCGCCTGGGATCTCCTCAACGCTTCTACGACTTCCCGGAGGTAGCCAGCTGATGGCCCCTAGCAAGGTTCTCACCGGAGCCCGGGTGGTACTGCCCACCGGGATCGCGGACGGCGGCCGCGTGATCGTCGACGGCGCACGGATCGCCGGCAGGGCCCCTGCGGACGCCGAGACCATCGACGTCACCGGGCACTGGGTGGTCCCCGGCTTCGTCGACATCCACAACCACGGCGGCGGCGGGGCCTCCTTCTCGGGCTCGCCCGAGGACGCGCTGACCGCCGTGCACGCCCACCGGCGGCACGGCACCACCACCCTCGTGGCCTCGACCGTCACCGACGACATGGGCGTCCTCGCCAAGCAGGCGGGACTGCTCTCGGAGCTGGCCGAGCAGGGCGAGATCGCGGGCATTCACTTCGAGGGGCCGTTCATCTCGCCGTGCCGCAAGGGCGCGCACTCCGAGGCGCTGCTGCGCCACCCGGACCCGGCGGAGGTCCGCAAGCTGATCGACGCGGCCCGCGGGCACGCGAAGATGGTCACGCTCGCCACCGAACTGCCCGGCGGCATCGACTCCGTGCGGCTGCTCGCCGAGCACGGGGTGATCGCGGCGATCGGGCACACCGACGCCACGTACGAACAGACGGTGGAGGCGATCGACGCCGGAGCGACCGTCGCCACCCACCTGTTCAACGCCATGCCGACGCTCGGTCACCGCGCCCCCGGCCCGGTCGCGGCGCTGCTGGAGGACGAGCGGGTCACGGTCGAGCTGATCAACGACGGTGTGCACCTGCACCAGGCCGCCCTGGAACTGGCGTTCCACCACGCGGGCGCGGCCCGGGTCGCCTTCATCACCGACGCCATGGACGCCGCCGGGAGCGGCGACGGCCGCTACATGCTCGGCCCGCTGGAGGTGGAGGTCGACGGCGGTGTGGCACGGCTGGTAGAGGGCGGCTCGATCGCCGGTTCGACGCTCACCCTGGACCGGGCCTTCCAGCGGGCAGTGACCGTCGACCGGCTGCCGGTCACGGACGTCGTGGCCGCACTGTCCGCCAACCCGGCCCGGCTGCTCGGCCTGGACGACCGGGTGGGCTCCCTGGAACCCGGCAAGGACGCCGATCTGGTGCTGCTGGACGAGGAGTTCGCGCTCAAGGGCGTGATGCGGCGCGGCGAATGGGTGGTCGATCCCCAACTGGGCTGATCCGTCCGTCCGCCCGGCCCGCCGTCCGGCCGGCCGTCGGCCGGATGGCCGGTCCGAGGGCTGGGCGGTGCGCCGTCCGTTTGGCATGATCGAAGCCCCGGAGAACGTCCGGGACTTCGTGACAGGCGCACTTACTCGGGGGAGGTCTGCCCACGTGATCCTCACGGTCACGCTGAACACCGCTCTCGACATCACCTATCGGGTCCCGTTCCTCAGGCCCCACGCCTCCCACCGCGTGACCGAGGTGACCGAGCGGCCCGGCGGCAAGGGCGTCAACGTGGCCCGCGTCCTGGCCGCCCTCGGCCACGAGGTGACCGTCACCGGCTTCGCGGGCGGCGCCACCGGGCGCGAGGTCCACGACCGGCTCGCGGCGACGCCCGGTGTGGTGGACGCGCTGGTCCCGGTGACCGGCTCGACCCGGCGCACGGTCGCGGTCGTGGACGAGCGCTCAGGCGACACCACCCAGCTCAACGAGCCGGGCCCGGTCATCACCACGGCCGAGTGGTCCGCCTTCCAAGACGTCTACGAGGACCTGCTCGGCTCGGTGTCGGCGGTGGCGCTGTGCGGCAGCCTGCCGCCCGGGCTGCCGGTGGGCGCCTACGCCGGCCTGGTGCGCACCGCGCGCGCCGCGAAGGTGCCCGTACTGCTGGACACCAGCGGCGAGGCGCTGCGGCGCGGGGTGGCGGCCCGTCCCGACATCATCAAGCCGAACGCCGACGAGCTGGCCGAGCTCACCGGCTCCCACGAGCCGCTGCGCGCCACCCAGGACGCGCGCCGGCGCGGTGCCCGGACGGTGGTGGCCTCTCTGGGCGTCGACGGCCTCGTGGCCCACACCTCGGAGGGCCTGTGGCGGGCCGTGCCGCCCGCCCGCGTCCAGGGCAACCCGACCGGCGCCGGCGACTCGGCGGTGGCGGGCCTGCTCTCCGGGCTGGTGGAACACCTGCCGTGGCCGGACCGCCTGGCCCGCGCGGTCGCCCTGTCCACGGCGACGGTCCTGTCCCCGACGGCCGGCGAGTTCGACCGCACGGCCTATGCCGAGCTGCTGGAGCGGGTCGCGGTGACCGGCGAGGCCAGCGCGGCCTGAGGGCTCAGCCCCCGGACTTGACCCAGCCCTTTTCCAGCCACAGCTGGTCGAGGTTGGCGTCGCACTGGTTGCCCTGCTCGCACGAGATCTTGATGGTGTTCGTGCCCTTGTTGAGCTGGACGTAGTTGAACGTCTTCGTCCAGCCCTTCTCGTAGTCGCCCGCGGGCGCGTTCGCCCAGTTCTTCAGGTTGACGGGCGTGGTGGACGGCGTGCCGTTGACCGTGAGGGTCGCGGTGCCGTCCTTGCCGGGGACGCCGTACCCGAGGAAGACGGTGTACTTGCCGTCGGCGGGGATGCCGTTGACGGTCCAGGTGACCGAGGCGCCGACGTTGTTGAAGTTCGTCACGTAGACGCCGCCGTCGGCCTGGGCGCCCTTGACGGACGAGTCGGTGGTGGCGCCGCCGCCCAGCAGCAGCGCCTTCGCGTCGATCTTCGGCAGTTCGCCGTCGGCCGCGACGCTGCTGCTCGCCGACGGGGTCGGCTGGGAGCTCTGGGTGGCCGTGGGGGTGGTGCCGCCGGCCTTGTCGCCGCCCTTGTCGTCGGACTTGTCGCCCATCATGGCCACGCCGATGCCGATGACCACCGCGGCGACCACGGCGACGGCGCCGATCAGCAGGCCCTTGGTGTTCGGACCCCGGCCTCGGCCACCTCCGCCGCTCTGGGCGGGCTGGCGGGTGCTGGGCGGCGCACCGCCCGGCAGGGTCTCGGGGGCGGCGTAGTGGGCGCTCGGCTGGCCGTACGTTCCCTGCTGCTGACCGTAGGCCTGCTGGCCCTGCTGCGGGACCTGGCCGTAGGGCGCCGTGGGGGGCTGCTGGCCGTACTGCCGCTGGCCGACCGTGCGGACCCGACTGACCGAGTTCGGGTAGCCGTAACCACCGGACGGCGGCTGGGCTCCGTTGGCCTGACCGTCGGCGTAGAGATAGCCGAACGGGTCGTCGTCCTCGGGCGTGCTCGCGCCGTTGTTGCCGGGCGTCATCCCTTGGTACTCCTCAACAGGTGCGGTCGGATGCAGTACGTCGTGAGAATGGCGAGCCTACCCGCTCCCGTGGGCCCAAACAGGTGACTCAGACCGCATCAACTCGCTGACCTGCGGTTCATCCGGCCCGTCGGTGTTGTTTGGGACGAGATCGTTTCTCGACGTACATCCGTTCGTCAGCGGACTTCAACACTTCGTCCGCCGTCATACCGCAATGTGCCCACCCGATGCCGAAACTCGCGCCGACCCGGACGGCGCGGCCCTCGGCGCGGATCGGCTGGATGATCTCGTTGCGCAGCCGTACGGCAAGGTCCTGGGCGTCGGCCCGGCCGAGCCCGTCGGCGAGGATCACGAACTCGTCGCCGCCGAGCCGGGCGACCGTGTCGCCGTCGCGCACGCCGTTCGACAGTCGGCGGGCCACCTCGATCAGCACCGCGTCGCCCGCGTTGTGCCCGAACCGGTCGTTGATCGACTTGAAGCCGTCGAGGTCGCAGAAGAGCACCGCGAGCCCCTTGGTGCCGTCGTCCCGGTCGCCCTCGGGGGCGACGGTGTGCACGTGGTGGTCGTAGGCGTCGTACGCCTGGGGGCCGGGGCCGGGGCCGGGGCCGAAGTCGAAGCCGTGGCCGTGCCCGCCGCCGGTGTCGAAGGCCGGGTGGCCGTAGGCCGCGTCCAGCGAGTCGAGTTCGCCGGCGTGCGCCGCCTGGGGGCGCCGGCACAGCCGGGCGGAGAGGCGCGAGCGCAGTTCGGCGGAGTTCGGCAGGCCGGTGAGGGAGTCGTGGGAGGCGCGGTGCGCGAGGTGCAGCTCGCGGCGCTTGCGCTCCTCGATGTCCTCGACGTGGGTGAGCAGGAAACGGGGGCCGTCGGCGGCGTCGGCGACGACGGAGTTGCGCAGGGACACCCAGACGTAGGTGCCGTCCCGGCGGCCGAGGCGCAGTTCCGCGCGCCCGCCCTCGGCGGAGGTCCTGAGCAGCGTGCCTATGTCCTCGGGGTGGACCAGGTCGGAGAAGGAGTAGCGGCGCATCGCGGAGGCGGGGCGGCCGAGCAGCCGGCACAGGGCGTCGTTGGTGCGCAGGATCCGGCCGTGCTGGTCGCCGCCCATCTCGGCGATGGCCATGCCGGAGGGGGCGTACTCGAAGGCCTGCCGGAAGCTCTCCTCGCTGGCGCGCAGGGCCTGCTGCTCGCGCTCCAGGCGGACCAGGGCGCGCTGCATGTTGGCGCGCAGCCGGGCGTTGCTGATCGCGATGGCCGCCTGGAACGCGTACACCTGCAAAGCCTCGCGGCCCCAGGCGCCGGGCCGGCGGCCGTTGCGCGGGCGGTCCACGGAGAGCACGCCGAGCAGCTCGCCGGAGCCGCCGGGTCCGCCTGCCGAGTACATGGGCGCGAAGAGCCGGTCGGAGGGGTGCCACTCGTCCTCGAAGCGGGGAGCGGGCCCGTCGGTGTACCACTGCGGGACGTCGTCGTCGTCGAGGACCCAGCCCTCGGTGTGGGGTATGAAGACCAGATCGCCCCAGTGCTCGCCCATGCTGAGCCGGCGCTCCCAGGAATCACGGGAGCCGACCCGGCCGGTGATCAGTGCCTCGGCGGCGGGGTTGCCGGAGAACGCGGCCACCACGAGGTCGCCGTCGGCGCGTACGAGGTTGACGCAGGCCAGCTCGTAACCGAGTCCGGTCACGACGCCGTCGGCGACGGTCTGCAGCGTGTCCGCCAGGCTCCGCGCGGTGTTCATGTCCGCCATGACCTGGTGCAGTTGTCGCAGGGTCGCAAGACGGACGTAGGGCTCCGACTCGGTCTCCATGCTCGCCCTCCCCCCGAGACCTCGCAGCGTCAAAGGGTTCTCTTCGGCGTATCGTTCCGTGCGGTCTCCGCCACTGAATCACAGCGCGAAGCCCACTCGGTACACAGGGTCAACAATTAGAGCCCCTTGTGACTCAAGTCACAGCTGAACGTGAACAATTGAGTGGAGTTTCCGTGTTTTTCCTGCGCGTTTACTGAACGCAAACTTTGTGGGTGTGTGGACATGATGCACCAGCACCCCTCCGGGCGGGCCGGAATCGCGGGTTCCACTGGTCCCCCGGTCCTAGGTCCGGCTTCGGGCCAAGGCCCGATGCGGGGGCCGGGAGCCGGTGATTAGCGTGGAGTGCGTGCTGAACACTTCCCCCCTGCCGTCCCCGTCCGCCTCCCCCACCGCGACCGCGGCCTTTGGGCATGCTGAGGGGGTGAGCAACGACGAGTTCCGCGCCGCGATGTCCCGGTTGGCCGCGGGCGTGGTCCTGGTGACCGCACAGGAGCCGCCGCTCGACCCGGACGACCCGATGGCGCCGGCGGGCGAGGACGTGGGCATGACCGCCACCGCGTTCGTCTCGGTGTCGCTGGACCCACCGCTGGCCCTGGTCAGCCTGCGCGAGGGCTCCCGCATGGACGACCTGCTCGCCGAGCAGCCCCTGTGGGCCGTGTCCGTGCTGGCGGAGAGCCAGCGCCACATCGCCGGCCGCTTCGCCATGAAGGGCCGCATCAGCGACCGTCTGCTCTTCGAGGACATCCCCTACGTCCGCGGCGAGGTCTCCGGCGCCCCGCTCGTGGGCGGGGCCCTGGCGACCCTGGAACTGCGCACCGAGCAGCGGGTGCCGGCGGGCGACCACACCCTCGTCGTCGGCCGCGTCCTGACGGCACGCCTGCCGAGCGCGGACGGCGGACCGCTGCTGCACTTCCGGGGGCGGTACCGGCACCTGGGGTGAGCCGGCGTCCCGTATGACCCGGTGTCGGTCGAGCCGGTGCCCCGGTGGCCGAGCCGGAATTACGGTGGCCCTGCGCCGGGCGCCCGGCCTACGGTGCGCGGGTGACGAATCCCGACTCCGCCGTGGACGCCGATTCGGCCGCCCCCTCGCTCCGCCTCGAAGAGATCACCGCCGCCAACCTCGACGCCGCGCTCGGCATCCGGGTCCGCCCCGACCAGGAGCACGCGGTCGCACCGGTGGTGAAGTCCCTGGCCGAGGCCTACGTCCATCCGGGCGTCGCCTGGCCGCGCCTGATCGTCGACGGCGACCGTCCGGTGGGCTTCCTCATGGCCTTCTTCGACATCGACTGGCACCTGGACGGCAGCGTGATCCGCTCGGGCCTGTGGCGGCTGAACGTCGCGGCCGGGGTGCAGGGCCGCGGCTACGGCCGGTTCGCCGTCCAGGCGGTCGCCACCGAGATCCGCCGCCGGGGCGGCACGCGGATGTACGTGACCTGGCATCCCGGACCCGAGGGCCCGGAGGGCTTCTATCTGGGGCTCGGCTTCCGTACCAACGGAGAGACGAGCTCCGGCCAGACGGTGGGCGTACTGGACCTGGCGGACGGCGCCGGGAAGTGACCGCGGCGCCGGCCGCTACGACCAGTCCCGCCCCGACCGGCCGCGTTTGGTCTCCGAGCGCTGCTTCTTCTCCCACAGCCGCCGCTCGTTGATGCCGCGCGGGATCCGGGTCGGCCTGCGCGGCCTGGGCGGGGGCGCGGTCGCCTCGGCGAGCAGGGCGGCGAGACGTACGGCGGCCGCCTCGCGGTTGCGCCACTGGGACCGGTGCTCGCAGGCGCGGACCGTGACGACCCCGTCCACGAGCCGGCCCGCCAGCCGCTCCAGCGCGCGCTGTTTCCACACCTCGGGCAGGGCCTCGGTGTTCGCCAGGTCGAAGCGCAGTTCGACCTGGGTGTCGCTGGTGTTGACGTGCTGTCCGCCGGGCCCCGAGGACCGCGAGAAGCGCCAGGCCAGTTCGGCCTCGGGGAGCGCGACGGAGCCGCGGATGACATAGGGACCGGACATGTCGTCCATGTTCCCGCGCGTGTGCGGGTCACGTCACCGGATTTTCGCGGGGGCGCTCCCCAGGGACGTTCGAACCCGACTTGGCAAAAAAGGTAAAGACATCAGGAACCACGGGACCCCTCTCGGCGTTCATAGGGGTGGCGGTAGCTTCGTCCGCACACGCAACGAGGGAAGGGACTCCCAAACCATGGCTGTAAGCCTGTCCAAGGGCGGCAACGTCTCGCTCACCAAGGAAGCCCCGGGCCTGACCGCCGTCACCGTGGGCCTCGGCTGGGACGTCCGCACCACCACCGGCACGGACTTCGACCTGGACGCCTCCGCGATCGCGGTCAACGCGCAGGGCAAGGTGTACTCCGACGGCCACTTCGTCTTCTTCAACAACAAGCAGACGCCGGACAACACCATCGTCCACACCGGTGACAACCGCACGGGCGAGGGCTCCGGCGACGACGAGGCGATCAACGTCAACCTCGCCGGGCTCCCGGCCGACATCGACAAGGTCGTCTTCCCGGTCTCGATCTACGACGCCGAGAACCGCAGCCAGAACTTCGGCCAGGTCCGCAACGCCTACATCCGCATCGTCAACCAGGCCGGCGGCGCCGAGATCGCCCGCTACGACCTGTCGGAGGACGCGGCCACCGAGACGGCCATGGTCTTCGGCGAGCTGTACCGCAACGGCGCGGAGTGGAAGTTCCGCGCGGTCGGCCAGGGCTACGCCTCGGGCCTGGTCGGCATCGCCCAGGACTTCGGCGTCAACGTCTGACGGCGGCCACGCACGGGGAGCGGAGCCCCGGCCCGTTCCAGGGCCGGGGCTCCGCTCGGCGCCCGCTCCCGCACCCGTCCGCGCCGTCCGCGATACGTTGCGCAGGTGATACTCGAGCCCCTGTCCCTCCCCCCGGGCCATGACCTGCCGGGCGAGCTGCTGACCGAACTCACCGCGCTCTACGCCTCCAACCGCGACTTCCACGCCCTCAGCGGCGACTTCCCCGACCCGGACGACATCCGCCCGGAGCAGGTGGCGACCGCACTGGCCGGGGAGCTGGTGAACCCGGACGTGGAGGTGCTGCTCGCCCGCAGCGAAGGCGCTCTCGTGGGCATCGCCATCACCCTCGCCCACCACCCCGACCCGGCCGATCCGGACCCGTGGATCGGCCTGCTGATGGTGGACGCGGGCGCGCAACGGCAGGGCCGCGGAAGGCGGTTGGCGACCCTCGTCGAGGACCGCTTCCGCACCGCGGGACGCACCGCCGTACGCCTCGCCGTGCTGGAGAACAACCCCCGGGCCCTCGCCTTCTGGACCGCCCTCGGCTACGAGGTGGTCGACCACCGCCGGGACCTGCAACTGCACCGGCTGTGCGCGGTGTTGCGCAAGGAGCTCGGCTGAGGGACCGGCAGCGCCGGTCAGGGATGCGCCGGCTTGCCGTCGCCGTACAGCCAGTCCTGCCAGATCTCGCCGAAGTCCTTGTCCGGGGCCTTCTTCTCGACGTAGGCGGTGAACGCGGCGGTGTCGGCGTTGCCGTGGCGGTGGGTGGCGGCCCAGCCCTGGATGATGTCGTGGAAGGCGTCGTCGCCGACCGTCTGGCGGATCTTGTGCAGGACCATCGCGCCGCGTTCGTAGACGGGGTGGGCGGAGATGTGCGCGGCGCCGCTCGGTCTGGCCGGCGGGAAGGACCAGAGCTCCTCGGGGTCGACGTTCTCGTCCTCGCCCCGGTAGAGCGCGTCGAAGGTCTCCTGGGCGCTGGGTCCGCCGTGGTCCTCTTCCCACAGCCACTCCGCGTACGTCGCGAAGCCCTCGTTGAGCCACATGTCCCGCCACGACCTCGGGGTGACCGAGTCCCCGTACCACTCGTGGGCGAGTTCGTGGACGAGGGTGCCAGTGCCGGGGGCGCCGGGGAAGAAGGGCCTGTTCTGGGTCTCCAGGGCGTAGCCGGAGTCCTCGTGGCGGTCGACCACCACGCCGGTGGAGGAGAAGGGGTACGGACCGAAGTTGTCCTCCTCCCACTCGATGATCTCGGGGAGCTTGGCGAGCACCGCGCGGCTCGCCGCCTCCTGGGTGGGGTCGACGGCGACGTACACCGGCAGGTGGTTCTTCAGCACCGACTGAGTGATCTTGTAGTGGCCGATCGCGACCATGGCGAGGTAGCTCGCCATCGGCTCGCCGGTGTGCCAGCGGTACGTCGTCCGGCCGCCGCTGGTCGTCGTGCTCTTCAACTCGCCGTTGGAGACGGCCTGGAGTCCCTTGGGCACGGTGACGGAGATGTCGTACGCGGCCTTGTCCGAGGGGTGGTCGTTGCCGGGGAACCACGCCATCGAACCGACCGGTTCACCGAGGGCCAGCGCGCCGTCGGCGGTGGGCAGCCAGCCCTCCTTGGAACCGTCGGGGTCGGTGAGCGTCTGCGGGGTGCCGGAGTAGCGGACCGTCACGCGAAACGTTTCGCCCTTGTCCAGATCGTCGTGCGGGCGGACGGTCAGTTCCTGGCCCGCCCGGTGGTAGCGGGCCTTTCGTCCCTCGACGGTGACCCCCTGCACATGGAGCCCCTTCAGATCGAGGTCGAAGGCCGAGAGGTCCTTGGTGGCACGGGCCGTGATCTCCGCCGTACCGGTGAGCCGGCGGTGGTCCGGGTCGTAGGCCAGGGTGAGGCCGTAGTGGGTGACGTCGTACCCGCCGTTGCCCGCCTTGGGGAAGTAGGCGTCGCGCACGCCCGAGCCGCCCGGGGTGCCGTGGACACCGCCGCCGCAGGCGGTCAGGGCGAGGGTGAGGACGGCCGTGGTGGCGGCGACGGTTCGGACAGCCGGTGCAGGTCGGGACACACGTGCGATCCTATGCGGCGAGCCGTGACACCATCGGCTACGTGCTCGACATCGGCTACGCCCTCTCCAACCGCTTCCCCGACCCGCCGCAGACGGACTACCGCCGCGCGGACGTCCACGCGCTGCGCCACGACCTGTTCTGCGGCGATGTGTACCTGGCCGACACCAAGGCGGACCGGGAGGTGGCCACGGCCTGGGGGTGGGTGCCCGTGCTCGACTTCGCATGGGCGCTGTGCGACATCGTGGAGCGGCTGGACCGGGACCCGGCCGGCTCGCGGGCGGCCCGCCCGCAGCGGGCGGAGCTGGACTTCACCGAGTCCACCGACCGGATGCTCTTCGAGCGCCGCTTCGGCTGGGTGGACATCGAGGCCGACTGGATGCCGGCCGAGGAGCCGCCGCTCACCTTCTCCCACAGCGAACTGCGGCGGGAGGCCCGGGACTTCCTGCACGACCTGATCGCCGACCTGGTGGACATGCACGAGGACCTGGGCGAGAACCCCGCGATCTGGACCCTCCAGGCGCGCTTCCCCCGCCTGGCCTGACCCCGCCGGGGCCGCCCCGCCCGACCGG
>NZ_MUBM01000490.1 GCF_002154505.1 Streptomyces carpinensis
GCTGTGGGACATACGGCTGCTGCGGGGGCGGCGGGTACTGCCCCGGCTGCTGGGGGTAGGGCCCCGCCTGCTGCCCGTAGGGTCCCTGCTGCAGGTACGGCGCCGGCTGCGCGTAGCCGCCCTGCGGGTACGGCCCCTGCTGTCCGTACGGACCCGGCTGCTGCCCCGGATACATGTGTCTCCCCCGAACGTCCCCCGAACCGGCCTGCTCCGGCGTCACCGGGCCGGGAGTCTGCCACATACGGCCGGGACGCCACGAGCCCCGGCCCAGGGGTCAGGTCCCGGACCGGGGCTGCTCGTGGGGAGACTTGTCCCGGATCTGACCCTAATCGCCGGGGTGGCGTGGTGGCCGCCGATCGAACGTCCGGCCGCAACCTCGTACGAACCCTTCACAAACCGGCTCGCCCTGCGGGCACGGCGGCCACGACCTCGACCTCGATCTGCGCCTCGGGACGGAACAGCCGGGACACCTCGAAGGTCATGCTGGTGGGTGGGGTGCCGGTGAGGAACCGCTGCCGGACGGCGCCGTACTCGGCGAGCTTGTCGATGTCGGTCAGATAGGTGCGGATGCTGATGACGTCCGCCAGGATCGCGCCGTGGGCGCCGAGCAGCGCGGCGATGGCCTCGAAGACCCCGCGGCTCTGCTCGGCGAGCGTGTCGCCCTCGGCGATCTGGCCGGAGACGAACAACAGGGCGCTGCCGTCGGCCTGTTCGACGCGGGCGACCTGGGAGTAGTAGGAGTTGAGGGGCTGGGGTGCGCCGGCGGGGTTGCCGAGGGTGATCTGCATGGTGCTGCTCCTCATGCGTCGTTACTGGCTGCGGCGGTAGGGGATACGGCGGTATGGGCCCGGGTCCGGGCGGTGGTACGGAGGCGGTCGGCGGCCCGGGCGAGGTCGGCCTCGGCGAGACCGCCCTCCTCGACGGCGCACCGGTAGGCCGTCAAAACCCCTTCCACGGCAGGGAGTTCGATGGCTGCGGTGGCCAGTTCCAGGTCCTTCACCGCCAGCGCGGTGGCGAAGTGCGCGTCCTCGGCGAAGGCCCGGGCCACCGCCCCGGCGAGTGGGCCCCCGGCGAGGGCGGTGCGCGCGGTGGCCTCGTCGAGGCCGAGCGCGTGGGCGAGCCGCAGTGCCTCGGCGACGAGCGCGACCCCACTGATCACGGCCGTGTTGACGACCAGTTTGAGCGCGGCGCCGGATCCGGTCGGGCCGGTGCGGGTGACCGTGCCGAGGTGGGCCAGGACGTGCTCGACGCCGGACGGGTCGCCGCCCGCGAGGATGCCGAGCCGTCCGGCGGCGGCCCGGTCGGTGCTGCCCGTGACCGGTGCGTCGACCAGGGTCGCCCGGTCGCCGATGCGGGCGGCGAGTCGCCGTACCGCGTCCGGACCGACGGTGGACATCTCCACCCAGTGCGCCCCGGCCGGCAGTGCGGGCAGGGCGGCGTCGGCGACCGCGGCGAGGGCGGACGGACCGGCGAGCATCGTGATCACCACGTCGGCGTCCCGTACCGCGTCGGCCGGGGACGCGGCACGGACGGCGCCCTCGCCGGTCAGCGGGCCGGCCTTCGCCGGCGTACGGTTCCACACGGTCAACGGGTGACCGGCGGCGAGGAGACGCCGGGCCATGGGCGTACCCATGTGGCCCAGCCCCAGAACGGCGATCTTCTCGATCTGTCGCATGCCGTTGACGCTAGATTCGTGCGATCGATGCGACAAGCGAATGTCTAGCATGGCAACCATGCCGACAACGCATGACGGAAGTTACGACGGAGCGCGGGACGCGGCCCAGGGCGGAACGCGGCACCGAACGCATGACGTGAGCGGCGACGCCCCCGTCCCCGACCTGTCGACCGTCTGGCTGCGGGTGTTCCTGGAGGTGGCCCGGCACGGGTCGTTCACCGTGGCCGCGCGGACGCTGGGCTGGACCCAGTCAGCGGTCTCCCGGCAGGTCTCCGCACTGGAGGCGGCGCTGGGCGGGGCCCGGCTGTTCGACCGGCTGCCGCGCGGAGTGCGGCTCACGGAGGCGGGCCGGGTACTCGTCCCGCACGCCGAGGCCGTGGCGCAGTCGCTGCACGGCGCGGCGCGCGAGCTGGCGGCGCTGCGCGAGGTGGCGGGCGGACGGCTGCGGTTCGGCGCGTTCGCGACGGCCGACGCGGCGCTGGTGCCCTGGGCCCTGGCCGCCTTCCGGGCCCGGCATCCCGGGGTACGCGTGACCCGCGAGGAGGGCCTGACCCCCGCCCTGCTGGACCGGCTCACCGCCGGGCACCTGGACCTGGCGGTCGTCTCGACGACCCGGCCCGCCCCGCTGGAGGCGTACGAACTGCACCACCTGCTCGACGAGCCCCTGTACGTGGCCGTCCCCGCCGGCCATCCACTCGCCGGGCACCCCCGGCCGGTCGCACTCGGCCGACTCGCCGGCGCCGACTGGATCTCCGGCAGTCCCCGGCCCGAGGGCACCCTGCTCGACGCGGTTCTGCGCCAGGGCTTCCGCCCGCGCATCACGCACGTCGTCGCCGAGTGGACCGCCAAACAGGGCTACGTCGCCGCCGGGCTGGGCGTGACCCTGGTCCCGGCGCTCGCCGCCACGTCCGTACGGCCCGACATCACGCTGCTCCGGCTGCGGGACGAGGACGCCCCCGCCCGGGGGGTGTACGCGGCGACCGTGCGGGGACGGTCACTGTCACCGGCGGCGCAGGCGTTCATCGGCGTCCTGCGGGAGGCGGCGGTCAGCGCGGTGCCCGCGGCGACCACGGCGTCTGCGGCGCCCGTCGTGCCCGGGTGACCGTGGTGCCCTCGCGCGTGCCGTCACCGTTCGACCCGTCGCCGTTCGAGCCGTCGCCGCCCGTGCTGTCGTCGCTCTCCCCGTCCGTCGCCTCGTCCAGCAGGTCACGGGCGAGCAGGGTGGCGCCCGCGACCGCGCCCGGCATGAGGAACACGGCGACGAACGGCACCAGGAACACCAGTCCCAGCGGCGTGCCGAATCCCCAGACCAGTGTCCTGCGGGAACGCAGGAGAGCGAGGCGGGCACGCAGTTCGACGCCCCGGCGCTGGAGGGCCACGCCGGCGAGCTCCTCGGTGAGGAAGAACCCCGTGACGAAGAAGCCGATCACCGGCACGACCGTCTGGCCGACGAACGGCAGGAAACCCAGCGCGAAGAGCAGTACGCCCCACAGCGCGGCCCGGACGAGGACGCGGAGGCTGTCGCGGGCCGAGATCCACAGCTCGCGCCAGAGCGGCAGAGCCGACTGGGGCGCCGTGCCGTCCGGGGACGCGTCCCGGTCGACGTCCTCGGACAGGCTCTCGTAGAACGGCTGACCGACCAGCAGGGTGGCCGCGGTGAAGGTGACCACCGCCAGCAGCAGGCCCAGGGCGAACAGCACGGCGCTGAGGAAGCCGCGGAACAGCCCGAGCCAGGGGCCCGTCCAGCCGTCGGCGAACGGGGTGGACCAAGCGACGGCGTCCTCGCCCCAGAGCGCGAGAGCGACGAGGGCAGCGGCGTACAGGACGAGGGTGATCAGGCCGGGAAGCAGGCCGAAGCCGTACGACTTCCTGTGCCGGGCCATCCAGCGCTGGCCCTTCAGGAGATAACCGAAACCCACCCCAAGATCACGCATGGGCACACTCTGGCATGCCCCTCGGGCCGAAGCCCAGCGGCCCTTCACCCCCTGCCGAGCCGCGTCCGGCGCTGCGCCGTGCGCACCAAGACGCCCGGGCCGGCGCGAGCGGTGCGCCGGCCCGGGCGTCCGGGTGGAGGCGGAAGGCGTACCGGATTCCGCCGGCGGGGCCCTCCGCCGAGGGCTGAGCGATCAGGCCAGCGTGACCGTGATGTTGCCGCGTGTGGCCTTCGAGTACGGGCACACCTGGTGGGCCTTCTCGACCAGGCTCTTCGCGGTGGCCGCGTCGACGCCGGGGATGTCGGCCGAGATCTCGACGATGATCCCGAACCCGTCCTCGTTCTTGCCGATGCCGACCTTCGCGGTGACGGTCGAGCCGGAGATGTCGGCGCCCTCCTGGCGGGCGACGACGCCCAATGCGCCCTGGAAGCAGGCGCTGTAGCCGGCGGCGAACAGCTGCTCGGGATTGGTGCCGGTGCCGCTGCCGCCCATCTCCTTCGGCGGGTTCACGACGACGTCGATCTTGCCGTCGTCGGTGGCGACGCGGCCGTCACGGCCGCCTTCGGCGGTGGCGACGGCGGTGTACAGGACGTCGGACTGCTGGATGGGCATACGGTGCTTCCTCCTCGGTCCGCCGCGACTCGCGCCCACGATCGCAACGGTTTCGGAATGAAGTTACCGCATGTCGGAAATCCAGAGAAGACGGGTCGCCGGTGAGCCGGTGCGTCCGCCCGTCAGAGCTTGACGATCATCTTTCCGGTGTTGTCGCCGCGCAGCACGCCGAGGAAGGCCTCCAGCGTGTTCTCGACGCCCTCGACGACGGTCTCCCGGTACTTCAGCTCCCCCGAGCGGACCCAGGGGCCGACCTCCCGCACGAACTGCGGCTGCAGGTCGTAGTGGTCGCCGACGAGGAAGCCCTCGATACGGCCGCGGGTCTGGATCAGCCGGGCGAGGTTCCTCGGGCCGGGGGCGGGCTCGGTGTTGTTGTAGACGGAGATCATGCCGCAGATCGCGATGCGTCCGCCCTGGTTGAGGGAGCCGATGGCGGCCTCCAGGTGGTCGCCGCCGACGTTGTCGAAGTACACGTCGATGCCGTCGGGGGCGACCGCGCGCAGCTGCTCGCTCACCGGGCCGCTCTTGTAGTTGAAGGCGGCGTCGAAGCCGTACTCCTCGAGGAGCAGTTTCACCTTCTCGTCGGAGCCGGCGGAGCCGATCACACGTGAGGCGCCCTTGAGCCTGGCGAGCTGCCCGACCTGGCTCCCGACGGCGCCGGCCGCGCCGGACACGAACACGACGTCGCCCTCCTTGAAGGAGGCGGTGCGCAGCAGGCCCGCATAGGCGGTCAGCCCGGTCATGCCGAGCACGCCGAGGTACGTCGACAGGGGCGCGGCCTCCGGGTCGACCTTGACCGCGTGCCCCGCGTCCACGGCGGCGTACTCGCGCCAGCCGCCGAAGTGCAGGACGTGGTCGCCGACGGCGACGCCCTCGGCGTCGGAGACGACGACCCGGCCGACCGCGCCGCCCTGCATGGCCTTGTTCAGCTCGTACGGCGCCACGTACGACCGGGCGGAACTCATCCTTCCGCGCATGTACGGATCGACGGAGAGGTACTCGTTCCGTACCAGGACCTGGCCCTCGCCGGGCTGTGGAAGCGGGGCCTCCACCAGGGCGAAGTCCTCGGGCTTCGGCCAGCCGACCGGGCGGCTGAGCAGGTGCCATTCACGGCTGACGGCGGGAAGTGTGGGGGTGTCGGACACGGTGGCGCCTCTCGTCGGTGCGATGCGGTTCCCGGCGGCCGGGAACGCACGAAATACTTCAGTACCTGAAACAACGATGCTCCTGAATATTTCAGGATGTCAAGTAAGCGGGTACCCTGAACACCATGGCCACTCCACCGAAGACCCGCCGCCCCGATGCGCTGACCCTGGAGGTCGTCGAGCTCATCGGTGATGTCGTGGCCCGGTTCTACGAGGACTACGAGGACGCCGCCGGGGAGCACGCGCTGACCGGTGCCCAGGCGCGGCTGCTCAGCCTGTTGTCGCTGGAGCCGCTGCCGATGCGGAAGCTGGCGCAGAAGCTGAAGTGCGAGCCGTCGAACGTGACGGGGATCGTGGACCGGCTGGAGGCGCGGGGGCTGGTGGAACGGCGGCCCGATCCGGCCGACCGGCGGGTGAAGCTGGCGGCGGCGACGGAGGAGGGCCGGCAGGTGGCGCGGGAGCTGCGGGAGGGGCTGCGCTTCGCACGGGAACCGCTGGCCGGGTTGAGCGAGGGAGAGCGGCTGGCGCTGCGGGATCTGCTGCGGCGGATGCTGGGCGACGAGGGCGCCTGAGCGTGCGCCGCCCGGGCGCGCACGCGCATGCCCGCAGGCCGGTCTTCCGTCTGCATCAGGCCTGATCCAGACGGGAGACCCTGGGTCACGTACACCACCACAGGAATCGCTGGCACTTGTGTGTCGGCGTCGGGTCCGGGGGCGGGCTCGAGGGCGCCGGCTGGGATGTCGGGGTGACTGTCGGCCGTGGTGGCGCCGGAGCCGTGCCGGACGAGGTACCGCCCGCGCCCGCTCCGTCGCCCGCCGGCGCTGGTGCCGAGTCCCGGGGGCTGCCGGACGGGGTCTCGCCCGGTTTCGGCTTCTTCCCGTCCTTCGGGGAGGCGGACGGCGACGCCGATGCCGTGGCCGTCGCCTTGTGTGCGGTCGCGCTGCCGCCGGGCGTGCCGCCCAGGGACCGGGCCGTCTCGGACGCGCCCGGGCTCGCCGCACCCCGGTCGGCCGTCTCGCCGTCCGCCGCAGCCGGCCCCGGGCTGGAGAAGCCCGGCAGGCCCGGGGCGTCGACGCCCAGTTCGGCGATGCTCAGACCGCCCGCCGCCAGGACGAAGCCGACGCCGATCAGCAGGGCCCTGCGGCGGCGCCTGCGGTGGACCGCGGCCTTGCGGTCGCGACGGCTCGTGACGGGGCCGGGACGGCCCTCATCGGCCGTACGGCGCCCGCGCCCCCGGCCACGCCCGCGCGTGCGGGGACGGTCCGCCCGCCCCGGCGCTTCCTCGGGCTCGTCGTCGCCGGACCCCTGACCACTGTCGCTCCCGCCGCCCTCGAACTCCCCCTCGTCCTCCGGGGGTTCGGGCTGCGGCGCGTACGCCTGGAGCGCCTCGGCCGGAGTCCCGCAGCCCGGGCAGGTGAGGGCGCCGTTGAGGTGACGTCGGCACGGGTCGCAGTAGTTCATGACGCGGGAAGACTAAGTTCCGCATGGGGGGCGTTCCTAGAACTCGCCGTGAAGGTTCCGTGGGGGAACGAAAGAGCTTTCGAAATGCTTGCCGAAACCGTTACCTGTCGCCCCCATTGACACCCCCCACGGCCCATCCTTACTGTCACGCCAGCATTTCGAACGCATGACGAAATCTCGAACAGACAGCAGAGCAACACCGATCCAGAACAGCCACCTCGAAACAGCTGAGAGGCAACCGCCGTGCGCATCACCGGAATCAGCACACACGTGGTCGGGACGCCGTGGCGCAACCTGACGTACGTCCAGGTGCACACCGACGAGGGGATCACGGGAGTCGGCGAGACCCGGATGCTGGGTCACACCGACGCGCTGATCGGCTACCTGCGGGAGGCCGAGACCAATCACATTCTCGGATCCGACCCGTTCGCTGTCGAGGACCTGGTTCGCCGGATGAAGTACGGCGACTACGGCCGCGCGGGCGAGATCGTCATGTCGGGCATCGCGGTCGTGGAGATGGCCTGCTGGGACATCAAGGGCAAGGCCCTCGGCGTGCCGGTGTGGCAGCTGCTCGGCGGCAAGGTGACGGACAAGGTCAAGGCCTACGCCAACGGCTGGTACACCACCGAGCGCACGCCCGAGGCCTACCACAAGGCCGCGCGGGGGGTCATGGAGCGCGGGTACCGGGCGCTCAAGATCGACCCGTTCGGCACCGGGCACTTCGAACTCGACCACGAGCAGACCCTGTACGCGGTCTCGCTGATCGAGGCCGTGCGCGACGCCATCGGGCCCGAGGCCGAGCTGATGCTGGAGATGCACGGCCGCTTCTCCCCCGCCACCGCCGTGCGGCTGGCCAGGGAGATGGCCCCCTTCAAGCCGGCCTGGCTGGAGGAGCCGGTGCCGCCGGAGAACCTGAAGGCGCTGGAGAAGGTCGCCGCCAAGGTCGACATCCCGGTCGCCACCGGCGAGCGCATCCACGACCGGATCGAGTTCCGCGAGCTGTTCGAGAACCAGGCCGTCGACATCCTCCAGCCGGACGTCGGCCACATCGGCGGCATCTGGGAGACCCGCAAGCTGGCCGCGACCGCCGAGACGCACTACATGCTGGTGGCCCCGCACAACGTCGGCGGGTCCGTGCTGACCGCCGCGTCCCTCCAGGTCGGATTCACCTCCCCCAACTTCAAGATCCTCGAGCACTTCAACGACTTCGCGGACGCGGAGATCAAGAAGGTGGTCAAGGGCGCCCCGCAGGTGAACCCGGAGGACGGCTGCTTCCACCTCTCCGACGCCCCCGGTCTCGGGGTGGAGCTGGACACCGACGCCGCCGCCGAGTTCCCGCAGCAGCAGGCCCGGTTCGACCTGTGGGCCGAGGGCTGGGAGCAGCGCAAGCCCAAGGGCACGAAGTGAGCACCGCCGTCGTCGTGGAGGCGCCGGGCGTGCACCGGCTCACCGAGCACACCCCGCGCGAGCCGGGCCCGGGCGAGGCCCTGATCGCCGTGCACGCCGTGGGCATCTGCGGCAGCGACCGCGAGGTGTACCAGGGCAACCGGCCCGAGGGGTACGTTCGTTACCCGCTCACGCCCGGACACGAGTGGTCCGGCACCGTGCGGGCGGTCGGCGCCGGGGTGCCCGGGGACCTGTCGGGCCGCAAGGTGGTCGGCGAGGGCTTCCGCAACTGCCAGGTCTGCGACCACTGCCACGCGGGCGAGACCACCCTGTGCGGCGCGGGATACGAGGAGACCGGCTTCACCCAGCCGGGCGCGATGGCCACCACCCTGACGCTGCCGGCCCGGCTGCTGCACGTCCTGCCGGAGGACGCCGACCTCACCGCCGCCGCACTGCTGGAGCCGGCCGCCTGCATCGCCGCCGCCGCGCTGAAGGCGAACGCCCGGCCGGCTGAACGGGTCGCGGTGGTCGGCACCGGGACGCTCGGGATGTTCGCCGTGCAGTTCCTGCGGGCCGTCTGCCCGGCCGAGCTGCTGGTGGTCGGTACGCGCAGGGACCGGGAGGCGCTGTCCCGGCGGTTCGGCGCCACGGACTTCCGCACCAAGGACGAGGACCTGCCGGGCGGCTTCGACGTGGTCATCGAGACCGCCGGGTCCGCGGACGCGGCCCGTAACGCCGCCGCGCTGCTCGGGCGGGGCGGACGGCTGGTGCTGACGGGCATCCCGGCGCCGGGCGCCGCGGGGCTCGACCCGACCGACCTGGTGGTACGGCAACTGGAGGTGCACACCGCCTTCGGGGCTCCGCCCAGCGCCTGGGCGCACACGGTGCGGGTGTTCGCGGCCGGGCTGCTCGATCCGCTGCCGCTCGTCACCCACGAACTCCCGCTCACCGAGTTCTCGCAGGCCATCGAGCTGGTCGGGGCAGGCGATCCCAAGGTCGGCAAGGTCCTGCTCCGCCCCTGAACGTGCGCCGGTCACGGTGCGACCTGACGCCCGCGAGTGAGCCGTAGGGGCGCGCCGGTGCCGGGAGGCCGAACACACGGAGGCCCGAAGGGCTGAGCGTGATCGGTCTGTCGACACCGGCTGAAGCGCCCTGCAGGCGAACGAGCGATCAAGCACCGTGACCGGCGCACCCCAGCCTTTCCCGGCCCTCGACCCGACCGCTTCCGCGCCGTACGTCGCGGCCCACGTCCGAACCGATCCCTTTTTCACACCCCGAGCGACGAACTTTGTTCGACATAGCGAACGAGCGGCTCGGCGAACCCGAAGGAAAGCTTGTGACCGACGCTTCCGCCACGGCAGCCCGCAGGCCCGGTGAGCAGGTGCTCGCCGCGCTCGGCATGGGCGGCCCCGCACTCGACCCCGCCGACGCCTCGCCGCACACGTTCCCCGGCGGTGGCCGCTGGCGCACCGAGATCCCCTCGTGCGAGGGCCCTGAGGCGCTGGCGGTGGTGTTGAAGGAGTCCGCGCGGCTCGACGTCCCGATCCACCGGATCAGCCAGGGCAGCGGCGTGTGGATGCTCACCGACGCCGAGATCACCGAGATGGTCGAGGCGACCGCCGAACGCGACATCGAGCTCTGCCTGTTCACCGGTCCCCGGGGCACCTGGGACACGGGCGCCTCGGTGCGCTCCGACTCGCGCGGCGCCGGGCTGCGCGCCCGCGGTCACGACGCGGTCGCGGGCTGCGTCGAAGACGCCGCCCGGGCAACGGAGTTGGGCGTCAAGTGCCTGCTGGTCGCCGACGAGGGCGTGCTGTGGACGCTGCACCGGGCGCGCGCGGCCGGCATCCTTCCGGCCGACACCACGCTCAAGGTCTCCGCGCTGATCGGCCCGGTGAACCCGGCCTCCTACGCGGTCTACGAGCGCCTGGGCGCCGACTCCGTCAACGTGCCCAGCGACCTGACGCTCGATCACCTCACCGAGATCCGGCGGGCGTCGGCCGCCCCGATGGACATGTACATCGAGGCGCCCGACGACCTGGGCGGCTACGTGCGGATGTACGAGGTGGCCGAGCTGATCCGGCGCGGGGCGCCGCTGTATCTGAAATTCGGCCTGTCCAAGGCGCCCGGGATCTACCCGTACGGGCACCATCTGCGCGAGCTGACCCTGGCCACCGCCCGGGAGCGGGTGCGCCGCGGCCGGCTCGCGCTGGATCTGCTCGAACGCCACGGCGCCGCCGGTGACATGGCGCCGCTCGGCTCCCGACTGCCGGGCGCGCTGCGCCGGTTCGAAACACCGGCATAACGTTCCGGAAAATCAGCTTCACAGAACACCACACAGCCGCGCACAATCCCACACAACCGTTCCCGGTCCACCAGTGCTCCGCCCCACCACTCCCGGCACCACCGAGGACCATCCCGAGCACCGCCCCCGCGCAGCGCCTCCGTACGGCCCTCGCACCACCGGACCGACCCCGCCACACACCAAGGATGATGACCATGCGCAACCGCAGAGCCGCACTCGCCGCGATGGCCACAGCCGCCTCCCTCGCCCTGACCCTCTCCGCCTGCGGTCAGAACAGCGACGGCGGCAGCAAGGAGAAGTCGGGCGACACCAAGGGCGCCACCATCGGCATCGCGATGCCGACCAAGTCCTCCGAGCGCTGGATCGCCGACGGCAACAACGTCGTGAAGAACCTCAAGTCCAAGGGCTACAAGACCAAGCTGGTCTTCGGCGAGGACGACCCGGACACGCAGGTCTCCCAGATCGAGAACCTGATCACGCAGGGCGTCAAGGGCCTGATCATCGCGGCCATCGACAACAAGTCCCTGAACAACGTGCTCCAGGAGGCGGCGGACGCCAACATCCCGGTCATCGCCTACGACCGCCTGATCCTCGGCACCAAGAACGTCGACTACTACGCCTCCTTCGACAACACCAAGGTCGGCGAGCTCCAGGCCGGCTACATCGTCGACAAGCTCGGTCTGAAGGACGGCAAGGGCCCCTTCAACATCGAGCTGTTCGCCGGCTCCAACGACGACAACAACACCAAGTACTTCTTCAACGGCGCGATGACCGTGTTCAAGCCGTACATCGACAGCAAGAAGCTGGTGGTCAAGTCCGGCCAGACGCAGCTCAACCAGGTCACCACCCTGCGCTGGGACGGCGCCACCGCCCAGCGGCGCATGGACGACATCCTCACCTCGTCCTACAAGACCGGCCGGGTCGACGCGGTGCTCTCCCCCTACGACGGCATATCCATCGGTGTGCTGTCTGCGCTGAAGTCGGACGGCTACGGCTCCAAGAGCAAGCCGCTGCCGGTCATCACCGGTCAGGACGCCGAGCTCGCCTCGGTGAAGTCGATCATCGCGGGCCAGCAGACGCAGACCGTCTACAAGGACACCCGCAAGCTCGCCGACGTCGCCTCGACCATGGTGGACGACGTCCTCAAGGGCAAGAAGCCGCAGGTCAACGACACCAAGACATACGACAACGGCACCAAGGTCGTGCCCTCCTACCTGCTCCAGCCGGTGAGCGTCGACAAGAGCAACTACGAGGACGTCCTGGTCAAGGGCGGCTACTACACCGACGCCGAGCTCAAGTAGGGACCGGGCAACCGCCGCATCCACCGAACCGACCGACTGGAAGGCACGACCATGGCGGGACCCGTCCTGGAAATGCGCTCGATCGTCAAGACCTTTCCCGGTGTCAAAGCGCTCTCGGACGTCACGCTGACCGTCCGCCAGGGCGAGGTCCACGCCATCTGCGGGGAGAACGGCGCCGGCAAGTCCACCCTGATGAAGGTGCTCTCCGGCGTCCATCCGCACGGCACCTACGAGGGCGAGATCCTCTTCGAGGAGGAGGTCTGCCACTTCAAGGACATCCGGGCGAGCGAGCAGCGCGGCATCGTCATCATCCACCAGGAGCTGGCACTGGTGCCGTTCCTGTCCATCGCCGAGAACATCTTCCTCGGCAACGAACACGCCCGGCGCGGCTTCATCAACTGGAACGACACGCTCAAGCACGCCACCGAACTGCTGCGCCGCGTCGGCCTGGACGAGCACCCGGAGACCCGGGTCGCCGACATCGGTGTCGGCAAGCAGCAGCTGGTGGAGATCGCCAAGGCGCTGTCGAAGTCCGTGAAGCTGCTCATCCTGGACGAGCCGACGGCCGCCCTCAACGACGAGGACAGCGGCAAACTCCTCGACCTCATTCTGGAGTTGAAGAAGCAGGGCATCACCTCGATCATCATCTCCCACAAGCTGAACGAGATCCGCAGGGTCGCCGACTCGGTGACGATCCTGCGCGACGGCCGCACCATCGAGACGCTCGACGTGAAGGCGGCCGAGACCACCGAGGAGCGGATCATCGCCGGCATGGTCGGCCGGGACCTCGACCACCGCTTCCCCGAGCGCACCCCGCACCAGCCCGAGGAGGGCGCGGCCCCGGCGCTGGAGATCCGGGGCTGGACCGTGCTCCACCCGATCGACCAGCAGCGCAAGGTGGTCGACGACGTGTCGATCGAGGTACGGCGCGGGGAGATCGTCGGCATCGCGGGCCTGATGGGCGCGGGCCGTACGGAACTGGCCATGAACGTCTTCGGCCGCACCTACGGCCGGTACGCCTCCGGCACGGTCCTCAAGGACGGCAAGGAGATCCGCACCAAGACCGTCGCCGAGGCGGTCGGGCACGGCATCGCCTACGTCACCGAGGACCGCAAGCACTACGGCCTGAACCTCATCGACACCATCAACCGCAACATCTCGCTGTCCGCCCTGGGGAAGGTCGCCCGGCGGGGCGTGGTGGACGAGCACGAGGAGCGGCAGGTCGCCGAGGGCTTCAGGAAGTCCATGAACATCAAGGCGCCGACCGTGTTCGAGCCGGTGGGCAAGTTGTCGGGCGGCAACCAGCAGAAGGTCGTGCTCAGCAAGTGGATCTTCGCCGGTCCGGACGTGCTGATCCTGGACGAGCCCACGCGCGGCATCGACGTGGGAGCCAAGTACGAGATCTACACGGTCATCGACCAGCTGGCCGCGCAGGGCAAGGCGGTCGTCTTCATCTCCTCCGAGCTGCCGGAGCTGCTCGGCATGTGCGACCGCATCTACACGATGGCCGCGGGACGGCTGACCGGTGAGGTGCCGCGGGCCGAGGCCACCCAGGAAGTGCTGATGCGTCATATGACGAAGGACAAAGAGGTAACGCGATGAGCACGGATGTGACCGCCAAGACCCCGGCCCCCGCGCCGCCGGGCGGCAGCGGAGCGGCCACCGGGGGCGGCCTGCTCCAGCTGATGCTGAACGGGCTGCGCCGCAACATGCGCCAGTACGGCATGCTGATCGCGCTGGGTCTGATCGTCGTCCTCTTCGAGATCTGGACCGGCGGTGACCTGCTGCTGCCGCGCAACGTCTCCAACCTGGTGCTGCAGAACAGCTACATCCTGATCCTCGCGATCGGCATGATGCTGGTGATCATCGCGGGCCACATCGACCTGTCGGTCGGCTCGCTGACCGCCTTCGTCGGCGCGACCGCGGCCGTCCTCACCGTCAACCACCACATGGCGTGGCCGCTCGCGGTGGTGCTGTGCCTGCTGGTGGGCGCGGTGGCCGGCTCGCTGCAGGGGTTCATGATCGCGTATCTGGGGATACCGTCGTTCATCGTCACCCTCGCCGGGATGCTGCTCTTCCGCGGCCTGACGGAGATCCTGCTCAAGGGACAGACCCTCGGCCCGTTCCCGGACGGTCTGCAGAAGGCCGGCAACGGCTTCCTGCCCGAGGTCGGCCCGAACACCAACTACCACAACCTCACCCTGCTCCTCGGCATCGTCCTGATCGCCTCCGTGGTGTGGCAGGAGGTGCGCGACCGGCGCCGGCAGCAGGAGTTCGCGCTCGACGTGCTGCCCACGAAGATGTTCGTGCTCAAGCTCGTCGCCCTGGTCGCCGCGGTCCTCGTGGTCACGCTGCTGCTGGCCAGCTACAAGGGCGCGCCGATCGTGCTGATCATCCTCGGCGTCCTGGTGGTCGGCTACGGCTATGTGATGCGCAACGCCGTCTTCGGCCGTCACATCTACGCGATCGGCGGCAACCTGCCGGCCGCGAAGCTGTCCGGTGTCAAGGACAAGCGGGTCACCTTCCAGGTGTTCCTGAATATGGGCGTGCTCGCGGCCCTGGCGGGTCTGGTGGTCGCCGCCCGCCTGAACGCGGCCTCGCCGAAGGCGGGCGTCAACTACGAGCTCGAGGCGATCGCCTCGTCGTTCATCGGTGGCGCCTCCATGAGCGGCGGTGTGGGCACCGTACTCGGCGCGATCATCGGCGGCCTCGTCCTCGGCGTGCTGAACAACGGCATGAACCTCCTCAGCGTCGGCACCGACTGGCAGCAGGTCATCAAGGGTCTGGCCCTGCTCGCGGCGGTCGGGTTCGACGTGTGGAACAAGCGCAAGTCCGGTTCGTAAGTCAGCTCGGGCCCCGCCGCCAGGCGGGGCCCGTCCTCATATGGGAGCCATACATGGAACTGAGCAGACGAACGGTCATCGCGGGAGCAGCGGCGGCGGGGGTCGCCGCGGCCACGCTGGGCGGCACGGCGAACGCCGCCGGCAACGGCAACTCCGGGAGCGGCAAGCCGGTGAAGGAACTCTTCGGCAGGCTCGCCGACGGCACGAAGGTCTACCGCTGGTCGCTGGCGAACGGCGGCACCCGGCTGAAGGTCCTCTCCTACGGCGGCATCGTCCAGTCGCTGGAGATACCGGACCGCAACGGCCGGTACGTCAACGTCTCCCTGGGCTACGACAACCTGGAGGCGTACGTCAAGGGCACCACCTTCTTCGGTGCCACCATCGGCCGGTACGGCAACCGCATCGCCAAGGGCCGCTTCACCCTGGACGGCCAGACCTACCAGCTCTCCGTCAACGACGGCGAGAACAGCCTGCACGGCGGCGCCCAGGGCTTCAACACGAAGGTGTGGGACATCGAGCCCTTCACCTCGGGCTCGGACGTCGGCCTGCGCATGTACTACACGAGCGTCGACGGCGAGATGGGCTACCCCGGCACCCTCAGGGCGAAGGTGACGTACACGCTCACCCGGCAGGGCGACTGGCGCATCGACTACGAGGCCACCACCGACAAGGCGACGGTCGTCAACCTCACCAACCACACGTACTACAACCTGGCGGGCGAGGGCAGCGGCACCATCTACGACCACGAGCTGTGGCTTGCCGCCGGACGGTACACCCCCACCGACTCGGGGCTGATCCCCACCGGCGAGCTGGCCAGGGTGGCGGGCACCCCCTTCGACTTCACCCGGGGCAAGCCGATCGGCCGGGACATCCGCGTCGGCCACCCTCAGCTGGTCACCGCCAAGGGCTTCGACCACAACTTCGTCCTCGACAAGGGCGTGACCGCGGCGCCGGTGCACGTCGTCACCCTGCGCGACCCGGAGTCCGGCCGCACGCTGAAGATCTCCACCGACCAGCCCGGCGTGCAGTTCTACTCCGGCAACTTCCTCGACGGCACCCTGGTCGGCCCCGCCGGCCACACCTACCGCCAGGGCGACGGCCTGGCCCTGGAGACCCAGCACTTCCCGGACTCCCCGAACCACGTCGGCTTCCCGTCGACCGTGCTGCGACCGGGCCAGACCTACCGGTCGACGACCGTCCACTCCTTCGGCGTGTGACCACCGGCAAGTCCCCTGTACACCACGTCGGTTGAACGGCACCACCCGGACCGCCGTATGTAAGGGCGGCCCGTGCTCCCCCGCACGGGCCGCCCACAGACGGAGGTTCCCTTGGCCGGCGACGTCACCTCGCTCTTCCGCGGCGCGCCGGCGCACAGCCCCTCGATGGCGGCGCTGACGCGGGCGGGCGGCGACGGGGAGGGCGGCCCGGTCGACTTCTGCATCCCGTGCAACCCGTACTTCCCCACACCCGCCATGTTCCAGGAGATGGCGGCCGGGCTGCGCGAGATCATGACGTACTACCCGAGCAGCGCCGAGACGATCACAGCCGAACTGTGCGACCTGCTCCGGCTCCCCCCGCAGTGCGTGGCCATGGGCAACGGCTCCACCGAGCTCATCACCTGGATCGACCACCTCCTGGTCCGTGAGTCCCTCGCCGTCCCCGTCCCCACCTTCGGCCGCTGGACCGACCAGCCCATGGAGACCGGCAAGCGGGTCGACATGTTCCCGCTCCAGGAGGCCGGCGGCTTCGCCCTGGACCTGGGGCAGTACGCCGAGTTCATCCGCAGGCGCGGCACCCGGGTGGCGGTCGTCTGCAACCCCAACAACCCCAACGGCGGCTTCCTGCACCGGCAGGCGCTCGTGCAGTTCATGGACGCCATGGCGGACCTGGACCTGGTGGTGGTGGACGAGTCCTTCCTGGAGTTCGCCGACGCCGAGGCCGAGCCGAGCGTGGTCCAGGAGGCGATGCTGCGCCCCAACGTGGTCGTCCTGCGCAGCCTCGGCAAGAACTTCGGGCTGCACGGCGTCCGCTTCGGCTATCTGGTGGCCAACCCGGCCCTGGCCGGCCGCGTCCGCGCCATGCTGCCCAAGTGGAACCTCAACTCCTTCGCCGAGCACGTCGTCTTCATGCTGAAGGAGCACAGCGCGGAGTACCACCAGAGTCTTCGTCAGGTGCGCCGCGACCGCCTGGAGATGGCCGGTCACCTCTCCACGCTGCCCGGCCTGACGGTCTATCCGTCCCAGGGCAACTTCCTCTTCGTACGCCTCCCCCTGGGCGCCGAAGGGACGGTGGTCCGCGACCGGCTGCTCACCGAGCACCGGATCCTGGTCCGCGGGTGCGGCAACAAGATCGGTTCCTCCAGCCGCTTCCTGCGACTCGTGGTGCGCCCCGAGGTGGATGTGCGTCGCCTGGTGTCCGCCCTGGAACAGGTGCTCTACGGAACCAGGAGGGGAGCCGCCGTACCCGAGCCGGCCACGGGGACCGGCTACAGCTCGGGTACGGCGGCGGTGGACCGGCTGATGAACGAGACCAACGGGTCCGGTGCGCGGCTCGCCGCTCAGGCCGCCGCCGACCCCGTCCAGGGGCTCCCCGCCGCCCCGGCCGCCGGCACCGGCATGCCGCTCCCCGCCGCCGCGCCCACGGCGCGGCACAGCGGCGGGATGCCGATGCCGGCGGCAGCCCAGCCCACGCCGGCGCAGCAGCCGGTGCCGGCACCGATGCCCATGCCGACTCCCTTCCCCGCACCGGCACCGATGCCCGCGCCCGTGCCCGTCCCCGGGCCGGTACCCATCCCCGCCGCCATGCCCGTCCCCGCCCCGACCCCGGTTCCGGCCGCCGCGGCGCTCGGTTCGACCC
>NZ_MUBM01000491.1 GCF_002154505.1 Streptomyces carpinensis
GCGGGCGCGCACCAGTTCGCCGATGACCTTCTCCGCCGCCCGGTGCGGGATACCGGCCGCGGTTGCCAGCGCAGCCATGCTGACGTCGGGCGCCCGATGCGACGGCAGCAGGCGGAACACACGCTTGGCTTCGGCGCTCAGGGGCCGGTAGGACCAGGAGAAGACACCGCGCAGGTCGTTGGCCCGGTCGTCGTCGTCGAATCCCCGCAGGCCGCCTTGCGCGGCGGCCAGTTCCGCGGCCAGGCTGCTCAGCGGCTGCCCGGGGCGGCTCGCGGCGCGGGCGGCCACGACGGCCAGGGCGAGGGGGAGCCGGCCGCAGCGTCTCACGATCTCCTCGACGGCGTCGGCGTCGGTGTCGGTGCCGGCTCGCGCCGGGCCGACCCGTTCCAGGAAGCAGGACGTCGCCTCGTCCACCGAGAGGACGTCCAGACCCAGCAGTTGTGCTCCGTGCGCGGCCGCGAGGCCGATGAGCCGGGCCCGGCTGGTCACCACCACCATGCACTGCCGTGTCCCGGGCAGCAGCGGTCTCACCTGGTCCGCGTCGAGCGCGTTGTCCAGCACCACGAGCACACGGCGTTGGGCAAGGACGCTGCGGAAGAGAGCCGACCGGGCCTCCAATGACACCGGAACCCGATGCCGGTCCACTCCCAGGGCCTCCAGGAACCCCTGCAGCACGTCCCCGGGGTGTGCGGGTTTCCCGTCGGACGCGAAGCCGCCCAGGTCCGCGTAGAGCTGGCCGTCGGAGAAGTCCCCGGCGACATGGTGGGCGAAGTGGACGGCCAGGGCGGTCTTGCCCACGCCGGGAATGCCGTCGACCGCCAGGACGCGCAGGCCGCCACCGGTGTGGTGCGCGACCTCCAGCGCCTGTTCCATGGCTCGCTCGCGACCGGTGAAACACGGGATATCCGGCGGCAGTTGGGCCGGTCCGATCCAGGGATCCGCGGATGGTGAGGACGGGTCCGAGGGCACTCCCGGGAGGAGGCCGGGCGCTTCGGGCGGGTCGGGCACCGGGGTCGCACGGTGTCGCGCGGGCGCCGCGGACCCCGTCGGCATCCCTCGCAGGACGCGCTCGTGCGCGGTGCGCAGTTCCGCGCCCGGCTCGATGCCCAGTTCTTCCAGCAGCCGGGCCCGGATGCCGTGGTACAGCATGATGGCCTCGGCCTGTTTGCCTTCCGCCGCCAGGACCAGCAGCAGGGATGCCTGCAGGGCTTCGTCCAGCGGGGACCGGTCGGCGGCCCGGCGTACGTGCAGCAGGACGGAGCCGGCGCGTCCGCAGTGCAGCGCCGCGGCCGCCGCCTCGCACACCACCGGGGCGTACTCGTGTTCCACCAGGACGAACGCCGGGTGCACCCGGGCGAGAGCGCCGAGGCCCTCCGCACAGTGGCCCTGCCACAGGTCCAGTGCCTCGAGGTACAGATCGACCGCCCCCGGTAGGTCACCGTCCGCGGACCGGGCACGGGCCCGCCCGACGAGGTCGCGGAACGACAGCAGATCCAGCCGGTCCGTGTCGACCCGCAGAAGATAGCCACCCGCCTGCCGGACCAGCCAGCGGCCCGGTGACCTGGCCGGCAGACCCGGTTCGAGGACGCGGCGCAGTGAACCGACGTACCGGTGGACCGCGTTCATCCCGCTGGCCGGTGGCTCGCCGTCCCACAGGAGATCGACGAGTTCCGTCAACGGAACGGGCCGCCCCGCACCCGCCAGCAGGGCGGCCAGCACCAGTCGTTGCTGCCGGGGGCCCAACGCGAGCTCTCTGCCGGCGCGCCAGGCCCGTACCGACCCCAGCAGCGAGAAGCGCGGGGCGTCGACGGCAGGGAGTTCGTCGCCGACGGGCCGCCCCGCGGGCGCGGGTACCGAGGCGCTCCGCACCCGTTGCCGGGGAGACACCTCGGCGCCGGGGCCGCCGGCCTGCGGGGTGACCGCACGTGCCGCGCCGCGGCGACGCCTGCCGAGTGTCTCTGGTGCGGTCGGGCGGGACGCGGTCATGGTGCTCTCCAGTCGATCATGGGCACAGCTGTGGCGCTTCCGCCGGTTCACCGGACCGCCTGGCTGCCGCGCCCGGGCACTTGCCGGACCGGCACGCGTGCCACTGTGACGATGACCGGCACAGGGCGCAGTCGCCTCGTCCGGTACCGGAAAGGTAGTTCCGCCCCGTGATCTCCCGCATCAGTCGGATGACCCAACGTTCCGGCAGGCAGGCGAGGTCACTTGTCAAGGGCTGCGGACATCCGTCGCGGGACCGGTGGGGGCACAGCCGGCCGAGCGGGCCCCGCATCCCCTGCCGCTGGTGGCCGGCGTCCGCACACGGCCGTCACCGGGCGGGCCCTGCGCGTACGTGGGCCGCCGGCGAGTCATTCGACAGATGCGGCCCACCTGTGACGGCGGTGATCCTTGGGGCCGGGATCGGCTGCCAAGTGCGGCCGGTGCCCGTTGTCGGCTGTCACTGCCCAGGAGGACTGAAGGATCATGGTTGTCACGGATCACGTGGTGGAGGATGTGGACCTGTTGGTGGTGGGCGGCGGCAAAGCCGGCAAGACCCTCGCCATGGACACCGCGCGGGCCGGCCGCAGGGTGGTGATGGTCGAGCGCGGCATGATCGGCGGCACGTGCATCAACGTGGCCTGTATCCCCACCAAGTCACTGGTGACCAGCGCCCGTCTGGCCCGCAGTGCCGGCCGCGCCGAGTCGCTCGGACTGCGGCTGGGGACCGCCGAGGTGGACCTGGGTCTGCTGCGCTCCCACAAGGAGGACGTCGTCTCCGGCATGGTCGAGCTGAACCACCGGCAGTTCCTGGAAAGCGGTATGGACTTCGTCCTGGGCACCGCGCGCTTCGTCGCGGAGCGGACCGTCGAGATCGATCTGCATGACGGCGGCCGTCGGGTGGTGCGCGGCGCGGATGTCGTGATCAACACCGGGACGCGGCCGCACATCGCCGCCGTCCCCGGACTGGCCGAGGCTCAGCCGCTGACCAGTGAGAGCATCATGGACCTGCGCCGTATCCCGGAACGGCTCGTGGTCCTCGGCGGTGGCTACGTCGGCCTGGAGTTCGCCCACATGTTCGCTGCCTTCGGCAGCCGGGTGACGGTTCTGGAGCGCGGCCCCCGCCTGCTGCCGCGGGAGGACGCGGACATCGCGCTGGCTCTGACGGAGTACCTCCAGCAGGACGGTGTCGCGCTGATCACGAACACGACGGTGAAGGAAGTCGTCAGCGAGCGTGGCACGGTGCGGGTCCTGCTGGAGGACGGCTCTGTGGTCACCGCCGACGACGTCCTGGCCGCGACCGGCCGGGAACCGGTCACCGACGGCCTCGATCTGGAAGCGGCGGGCGTGCGGACCGACGAACGCGGGTTCGTCCGTGTCGACGACAGGCTGGCGACCGACGCCCCGCACACCTGGGCGGTGGGTGACGTGGCCGGCAGCCCTCAGTTCACCCATGTGTCACTGGACGACTATCGCATTGTCAAGGCCAACATCGACGGCGGTACGCGCAGCACGGCCGGTCGGCTGATTCCCTGGAACCTGTTCACCGACCCCGAACTCGCCCGGGTCGGTCTCACCGAGGAGCAGGCCCGCGCCACGGGCCGTGCCATCAGGGTCGCGAAGCTGCCCGTCAAGGCCATTCCGCGGGCCCGCACGCTGCGCGAGACAAGGGGCTTGTGGAAGGCAGTGGTGGACCGGGACAGCGAGCAGATCCTCGGTGCGGCCCTGCTCGGCCCCGAGTCGGCGGAGGTGCTGTCGGTGCTGCAGACGGCCATGTGGGCCCAGATGCCCTTCACCCGTCTGCGGGACGGGATCATCGCCCACCCGACCATGGCAGAGGGGCTGAACGCCCTCTTCGCCTCCTGGGTGGACTGAGAAAAGGCGCGCTGCCGCCCTTTTGGGGAGGCGGCGCGCCCGCGGGACGCGTCTGCCGCCGGCGTCTCCGGCGCCCCGGACCTTGGGTCGCCCGAGCCGCTGACTTCCTGGCGGACGGTCCACCGGTCCTGAAGAGAAGCCCGGCGGAAGCAGAAGAGCCCGACGGCCCCGCGTATCGCGGGGCCGTCGGGCTGCGGGGGCACGCAGCGGATTGCCGCTCGCCCCGGTGTCGCACGTGCTGCGGTCCTGTCAGGACCGGTACTTCTCCACCTGGGACTGCGGCCGTACCCGCGCCTCGTCGGGGTCCTGCCCGAACTCCGCCCGGGCCCTCCGCTGCCGCAGCAGGTCCCAGCACTGGTCCAGCGCCCGCTCCAGGGCTTCGAGTCTTTCCCGCTCGTCCTGCCGCTCCGTCCCGCTCGCCGCCAGAGCGCCGCGGAGCCTGCGTTCCTCGTCCGCCATCTCCGTGATCCGGTGCAGGATGCGCTGATCGGTTTCCATGTCATTCCTCTTCGTTCACCGCTCGCGAGCCGTCGAGCGTCACCGTGTGGCGTGTAAGGCCCGCGGTGTTCCGTCCCGGCGTGGGACACCCGCACCGTTGGCGTGGGGCTCTCGTGCGTCAGCGGCAGTTCTCCGCCTGGAACATCCAGCTCTGCTTCTCCAGCTCGGCCGTCAGCGAGATGAAAAGATCCTGGGTCACCGCGTCCGACCGCCCGGTCTCCTCGATGCGGGCGCGCATCCGCCCGATGAGCGTGGAGAACACGGCGACGAGCGCCTCGACGACCGCGCCGTCGGCGATCCAGCCGGCATCGAAGGCAGGCAGGCCGCTGTTCTCGGCGACCGTGGCGGCTCGGCCGTCCGGACCGATACCGAGCGCCGCTGCCCGCTCGGCCACCTGGTCGGCATAGTCCCGGGCAGCGGTCACCACTTCGTCGAGCTGCTGGTGGACGGCACGGAAGCGCTGGCCGTAGACGTTCCAGTGAGCCTGCTTGGCCAGCAGGGACAGGTCCAGCAGATCCACCAGAGCGCCCTGCAGTGCCGCTCCGGTGACGCGGCGGTTCTCCTCGGCGAGCGGGCTCGTGATGACGGTCATGTCGACATGGTTCCTCTCCGGGCGGGTCCGTCCGTCACCTAGGACGCCGCGGACCTGACAACTGGGGTGACGCCGTGCCACCCGACGCGGGGACGGCGGGGGCGCGGGGCCTGTACGCACATCTTTCTGCGCGTGCTCCCGCCGACGATCAGTTGTTCGACTTACGTGTTGCGCGGGCCCGGGCACGCATATGGCTTACGGGCCCGGCCACGCATATGGCTTACGGGCCCGCCCACGGCTCACCGGTGGCCCGCGCCCGCCGTCGGAAGGGACCGGTCGCGCGACACGGCTTCCGGGCCGCCCTCCCGTCCGATGTCCGCCGCCCCGAGAGCGTCGCGGAGCTGAACCCGGCTGCTGACCCCCAGCTTCGGGAACACCTGGTACAGATGGAATCCGACCGTAGGAGCGGACAGCAGCAGGCGCTCTCCGATCTGCCGGTTGGTCAGGCCCTGGGCCGCCAGGCGGGTGATCTGCAACTGCTGCGGGGTCAGACGGTCCGCCGCCACGGGAGCCTCCGCGCCTCGCACGGCCACCCCGCACGCTCGCAGCTCTCCCACCGTCCGGTCCATCCACGGCCGCGCTCCCAGCCGCTCGAACACCGTCAGGGCCCGTGCCAGTGCGCTCCGCGCCTCTCCCATCCGGCGCCTGCGCCGCAGCCACTCGCCGAACTCCAAGTACACTACGGCCCGTTCGAACGGCCACGACTCCGCCGCCGGATCGTCGCTCACCGCGCGGAACAACATCTCCGCCCGGTCACCGTCGCACAGCAACGCCCGTGCCCGCCCCACCATCAGCCGCACACGCGCGGACGCTTGTGCCCCCACCCGGCGCTCCACGGCGTCCACCACCGCGGCCGCCTCCTTCCGGCGCCCCACCCGTACCGCCGCGGCCGCCAGGTCCCCGACCCCGTACAGGGAACAGTGGTAGTGCACCGGCCGAGGATCCGGGCCCGCCGTGAACAGCCCCCGCAACGACTCGTACTCCAGCGCGTGATCCCCCTCCGCGGCCGCAACCGCCGCGCGCACCAGCGCCGTACGCGCTCCCAGCGCCCGGCTCTCCGACAGGTCCACCCTGTGCAGGGCCCGGTCGATCAGCGTGCGCGCACCCCCCACGTCCCCTCGCGACGCCAGCACCATGGCCCCCACGACACCCGCTCCGGAAGCGACCGTCCGCATCCCGTTGTCCGCGGCCGCCCGCCGCGCGTCCTCGGCGGACACCCACGCCGATTCCCACGCACCGGCGTCGAACTGCGCCCACGCGAGCGCGTGCGACAGCGTTGCGTCGGTGTCCGGGGTCACCGCGCGCAGCCGTTCGGCCGCCTCGCCCAGCAGCCGGACCGCGAGCGCCGTTTCGTCCAGGACCCAGGCCGCGCGGCCCAGCAGCATGAGGGCGTCCGGCGCCAGGCCGGGTCCGCTGACGGCACGGTCCAGCAGGCCCAACGTCTTCCGGCGGTCTCCGTGGGGATCGCAGCAGGCCCGCGTCCACACCTCCTGGTGGATGTCTCCCGCCTCGCCCGGGAGTGCCGTGAACAGTTCGAGAACCCGCCGGCGGACCAGATCGTCACCGCTGTCGTGAACGACCCCCGCGAGGTGCGCGAGGGCCTGTGCCGCCATGGCGGGCTCGGGCAGGCCACCGGCCGAGCCGGAGCCGGATGCGGCCAGGGGCAGCAGGTGGGACAACGCGGCCCGGTGCCGGCCGGTCACCGCCGCCGCCTGCCCCCGCCGCAAAGCCGCTTCCGCCAGCATCCGGTCGTCGTCCGTCGCCTCCGTCGCGTCGGCCGCCAGCGACGTCGCCCACCACGGCTCGCCCGCCCGCATCGCGAGATCACTCGCGTCCAGCAACCGGCGCGCCCGAGCTCCTTCCCGCTCGCTGAGCCGCGCCGCCTTCTCAAGCGCGGCGGCCCCCGCCCGGTGCCCTCCTCGCCGGCCCGCCTGCCCCGCCGTCTCCGCCAGCGCACGCGCGATCGACTCGTCCGGTCCCAGTGCGGCGGCGGCCATATGCCACGCCCGCCGGTCCGGGGCCCGCTCCAACTCCTGTGCAAGGAGCAGATGGGCTTCACGGCGTTGCGGGAAGGACGCGGCCCCGTACACCGCGGACCGCATCAGCGGATGACGGAACTCCACCCGCCCGTGGTCGAGACGCACCAACCCCGCGCTCTCCGCCGCCGCCCACACCTCGACGTCCGCGCCCGGAACCGCCGCGGACGCCGCCGGTACCACCGCCCGCGTGTCCGGATCGTCCGCCGCGGCCGCCAAGAGCAGCATCCTCCGGGTCGCCTCCGGCACCGCGCTGAGCCGCTCGGCGAACATCTCCTCCAACCGCTCCGGCAGAGGCACCACCATGTCCCCCCGCCACGCCGCGGAACCCGACACCGCGGTGTGGCGTGCCAACTCCGTCAGCGCCAGCGGATTGCCGGCCGCCAGTCGAAGGACGTGCGCCCGCGTACGCCCCTGGGCACCACGGGCTGCGCGTCCAGCAAGCACTCGGCCGCGTCGTGCGACAACGGCCCGACGACCAGCCGCTCCACCTCCGCTCACCGCGCGGCGGCACGGCTGTCGCCGGGCGCCGCCGCCAGCACTCCCATCGGCTCGTCGGCGATGCGGCGCGCGACGAAGAGCAGCGCGTCCCGGGAACAGGCGTCCAGCTCCTGCAGATCGTCGACGACGACCATCACCGGTCGACGGCGGGCCGCGGCCAGCAGCAGGTTCAGACAGGCCAGTCCGACGAGGAAGCGGTCATGGCCCGCGTCCGTTTCCGCCGTGGCGGACTGTTGCCCGGCGCGGCGGACGCCGAACGCTCCGCACAACGCCGACCGCAGCGAAGCCGGCACTGCGGGCAGAAGATCCAGAATGGGTTTCAGGAGCTGATGAAGGGCACCGTATTCCAGGTTTCTTTCAGCGCGGCTGCCCGCACAGCGCAGCACGCGGAAATCGTGTCGCGAGGCTTGCGCCGCCGCAGCTTTCAGCAGTGCGCTCTTGCCCGATCCGGATTCTCCGGCAAGGAGTAGCGCCCCCGTTTCCCGGGTGATTCCCGGAAACACGCTGTCTTCCATGAAAGAGATTTCTTCGGCCCGTTCGAATATTTCGTCCAGGCGCTCTTCCTGTGCGGCTCCTCGTATCATTGTTCCTCCCCGGTACCCCGGCCCGATCGGTGTGTCCGAGGTCCATCGGATACCGCTGCGACGGCCGGACTATCCCCGGCATGGGATTACTCGGAAGCTACCACGGAAGACTTTCGCATCCGAATGGGAATGCGGACGTGCGCTGCTGGGAGGGGTCGGGTTGTCTGCCCCGTCCAGACGCATTCCAGTTTTATTCCAGAAAGGAAGCGGAAGATTCCAGACGGGTTCCACACCTGCGCCGGGTCGGGCAGGCAGATGGGGAGAACAGGGGGGCGGAGGAAACGGAAATGCCGAGCGGCCCGTTCGGGCGGCGGGACCGCTGCGACGCCGCCGAGACGGCGCCGGCCCAACAGCCGCACCCCCGGCCCACGGACGCCGCGACGCGCGCGACATGTGCGGCGTGTGCACGGAACTTGCCTCGGACCGCACCGTCGCGGACATGGCCTCGGCGAGGGACACGGTGCACCGCACAGTTGATCCGACGAGGGGGCAGGTGCCGCACGCGCGCGAAGCAGGGGCACAGACCCGCCGGCCTTTCTCCTCCACCGACGCACGACGCGGCACACCCCCGCACAGACCACGAGAGGACCACGTTTCATGTTCGAACGCATACTGGTGGCGATCGACCCCAGTGACGCCCGCCTGGCCGCCCTGTCGACGGCAGGCGACATGGCGCGCCTGATGAACGCCCGGGTCCACGTGGTCCACGCGGTGACGTCGACGGTGGCCGCCGGCAACGTACTGGAACTGGAGGAGGAGGACGAGGGAAGGGCGATTCTCGAGGAGTCGCTGGCCGGGCTCCGAGAACTGGGAGTGGACGCCGACGGACACCTGGTGCACGGGCTGACCCAGGAAGTGGCGGGCGTCATTTCCGCGGAGGCACAGGACTTCAAGGCCGATCTGATCGTCGTCAGCCCCCACCACAGGAGCTCGATCGCCGCCCTCTTCAACCCGCGGGTGAGCGATGCTGTCGCCCACGCCAGCCGGGTGGCCGTCCTCCTGGTCCCCGAGCAGCCCGCCACGCCGTAACAGCGCCTTTCTCTCGGCGCGTTCCGTCACTGACGCCGGTGCTCGGACAGCTGTCGTGCCGTGCGTCCGAGCCCCGGCGTCAGTGCGTTGACTCATCCCCCGACAAAACATGCACCGTCCTCCGTCGCCCCGGAGGCAGTCACCCGACCGATGCGCATCCGGGGAGAGGTTCAGGAAGGTGATGAGCACACAGCGAAGTTCACGCACAACCCGCGGAGGTACTGATGAGAACACTCGGCCGGGCACGGTCGTGCCCTCTCTGTGATCACCCGTCACTCAGGGGGCCGTCCCTCTCCGAGCCGGCCACCGCCCAGGGCCCCATGGCATCGGTCGCCAACGGAGTTTCGATATGAGCGACCGCAGACCCACCGCGCACAGACAAGAGAACCTCGCCGAACACGGGCCGAAGGCATGGCCGCGGCCGTCCTGGCAACGGTACTCGCTGTGCCGGTCCGAGGATCCCGAGCTGTTCTTCCCCGTCGGCGACGCGGGACCGGCACTGCGGCAGATCGCCGAGGCCAAGGCCGTCTGCGAGCGGTGCCCCGTCAGGAGCCTGTGCCTCGACTGGGCCCTCAGCCATCAGGAGGACGCGGGGGTGTGGGGCGGCCGCAGTGAACAGGAACGGCGGGTCATCAGACGGCGCCTGGCCCGCGAGGCGCTGAACAGGACCTCTCCCCGTCCTGCCGCGGGTGCCCGGTGAATCCGGCGGACGGGCCGGCCGGGCGCCGGTGGCGCGCACCGAGAAACCACAACGCCATGCGTGGGCGTGCGCGATCACAGGGACGACGCCGACCGACGGCCGCCCGCCGACAGGAACGCGACCGCTTCGACGGAAGCGAGCGGGAGACGACCGCGCTCCTCACCTCCTTGCACCTGCTGCCCGGGCCACCGGGATGCGACATCGTCGTCTGCCGCCTCAGCTACCGCTCCGACGCCCCGTACGAGGTACGTCTGGATCTCCTCCTCACCGAGGACGTGCAGGTCACCTGGGTGGTCGGCCGGGACCTGCTGAACGCAGGCACAGAGCACCGCAGCGGGGAGGGCCACTTCAAGGTGTGGCCCTCCCGGGGGCTAGGGGACCGGTCCCTGCTGTATCTGAGGATGGAAAGACCCCAGGGCAGAGCGACATTCGCAGCCGACCTGGAAACCGTCCGCAAGTGGCTCTGCGACACCTACACCCTGGTTCCCGCGGGTACCGAGACGGAGTTGCTGGACTGGGCGGCCTTCACCCGGAGCCTGCTCCCGCCTGTGTGAGGCGGCACGAGCACCTTCCCGCGGGGACACAGTGCCAGGGCCCCATCGGGACCCGCCCATGGTCAAATGGCCGATGGCCGTTCCGGAGGCCGGACCCACACTGGACGCAGTCCAGCGCCAGGCCTCTCGTTCGGATCATGCCGGGTCGCGGCGTCCGGCACCGTGCCCTCTTCCGCGTTGCGGTCACGGTGTCCGACCCCGCCCCCGGCCCCTTGATCCGTCTGATCCGAACGAAAGACCCCAGCCGCTTGGCGTAGGAACGTCCCCAGCCAAGGAATCGACATGTACACCAACGCTCCGAACCTCGTCGTCGCATCCCCCAACGGCGTGCGGTACGCCTACCGGCGATGTGGTCCCTCCGGCGCGCGGCCGCCCTTGTTGATGTTGCAGCACTACCGCGGCAGCCTGGACAACTGGGATCCCGCGCTGGTCGACGCGCTCGCGGCCGAACGCGAGGTCATCACCATGGACAACGCCGGGATCGGCATGAGCTCCGGCAGCGCGTCGCGCACCATCGCGGACACGGCCGGCGACACGCTCGCCTTCCTGGCGGCGATCGGGATACCCCAGGTGGACGTGCTGGGATTCTCCATGGGTGGCTACACCGCGCAGGAACTGGCCCTGCTGCGTCCTTCCGCCGTCCGGAGGCTGGTGCTGGCGGCCACCGCCCCGCGCGGCGCTTCCGGTATCCATGGCTGGCCCGACGACATCTTCGCCCCGGCCGACCGCGACGAACCGCGGCTCCAGGACTACCTGTACACGTTCTTCACCCACACCGAGGCCGGCCAGCGCAGCGGACTGGAGTTCCTGGGACGGTACCTCGAACGTGAGCAGGACCGGGATCTGACGGTCGGCCGGGAAGCGAGAGAAGCGCAGTACGAAGCGATGGTCGAGTGGGGCACTCCGGATCGCGGCGCGTTGCACAGGCTCTCGGCGATCACTCAGGCGACCTTCGTCGTGGGCGGCGACCGTGACCGGGTCGTGCCGCCGCGCTTGTTCCACCTGCTCGCAGGTCTGCTGCCCGATGCGCGCCTTCACGTCTACCCTGACGCGGGCCACGGTTTCCTGTTCCAGTATCACGAGCAATTCGCCCGCGACGTGCTGCAGTTTCTGAACGAAACCGCCCCTTATCGGCCAAGACCAGTCGACTGACGGATGCCTCGGGCGCCTACGGCCCCCCATCATGAGGGTGCCGGTGCGGGCAGGAGCCCACCGGCGCGGGAGGAACCTTGTCGTTGGTGGGCCGTACGTCCGAGCTGCAGGCTCTTGAAGCCGTGCTGACCGAGGCGGAGAACGAGGGAAGAGCACTGCTCGTGCAGGGCGATCCAGGGGTCGGCAAGAGCGTGCTCCTGGATGCCGTGGCCGCAAGGGCGCAGGAACGCGGACTGTACGTGCTGCAGGTGGTGGGAGTCGAGAGCGAGCAGGAGCTTGCGTTTTCCGCGCTGCACCAGCTCCTCTACCCGCTGCTGGACGACCTCACCGCACTACCGGCGTTCCAGAGCGGTGTCCTGGAACAGGTCCTGTCCCTGCGGGAGGGCGCAGCGCCAGGCCGGTTCGCCATTTCGGCGGCAGCCCTGGCACTTCTGCAGACCGCGGCAAAGCGGCAGCCGCTGGCAGTGGTGGTCGATGACGTGCACTGGATCGACCGCTCCAGCGCTGAGGTACTGACCTTCATCATCCGCAGGCTCAGGGGCTGCCGGGCAGCCTTCGTCCTGGCCGCCCGCAGCGGCGGAAACGGGTTCCTCGACCCCGTGGGGCTGCCCGTGCTGGAGATCGGGCCGTTGCCGGCAGCGGACGCGCTGACCCTGCTGGACTTCGCTCATCCGGGCCTGGCCGAATCGACGCGGCGACGGCTGCTGGACGAGGCCGAGGGCAATCCACTCGCCCTTGTGGAACTGCCCGGCCAGCTCACTGAGGCCCAGCGGGAGGGACACGAGAGACTGCCGGTCAGCCTGCCGCTCAGCAGCCGGCTGGAGAGCGTGTTCGCCGATCGGATCCGGCAGCTGGGCTCCTCCGCTCGTTTCGCCCTGCTCTTGACGGCGCTCGAGGGAGAACGTCCAGGGAACCTGCGGCACATACACGCGGCCGCGGTCACGGCCGGCCAGGTCTGGGACGAGGGCCTGCTGGAGGCCGCCGAGCGGGCCGGGGTTGTCCGCATCGATCACCTGGCCGAGCAGATCACCTTCCGCCACCCGCTGGCCCGCTCCTGTGTGGTGTACATGTCCCCGACCACCCGGCGCAGAGCAGCCCACGAAGCCCTGGCGGCGGTCATGAAAGCGGAGCCGGAGCGACGCGCCTGGCACCTGGCCCACGCCGCCGACGAACCCGACGAGTCGGTTGCGGTGGAACTAACCCGCGCCGCACAGCGGGCTCAGGCCCGCGGCGGTGCTGCGGAGGCCGCCGCGGCGTTCCGCCGTGCGGCCGAGCTGAGCCAGGATGCCGCAGAGCGCGCCCGCCGCCTGGACGAGGCCGCGTTCGCCGCCGGTGTCGGCGGCCTGCTGGAGACGGCACACGAACTGGCCACCCATGGAGTGGAATCACTGCGCGGCGCGGCAGCCGCCGCCTATGTCCAGTTCCACCGTGAGGGAGACATGGACGCGGTGTTCCGCATCCTGCTTCCCCTCATGGAGGCGGCGCCCGCGAGTGCCTCACCGGAGGACCAGCAGGCGTTCGACGACGCCTTCTACGTCCTGCTCAACGCGGCGGTGTGGGCGGGGCGCCCGGAGGCGTGGCCGCCGGTGTACAGCATGCTGGACCGGGTGTCCGAGAGCGCGCGCATGTGCTTCGACTCTGTCGCCGATCCGGCGCGCACCGCGCATGACGTGCGGGAGCGACTGGACCGGATCACGCTCGGCCTGTCACCCCGGACGACCTTGTGGCAGGTCAACTGGCTGATCTACACGGCCATGTACCTCGACTGCTTCACCTTCTACGACGGCGTGTGGCGGGACCTGATCGGGCACGCGGCGTACGACAGCCTGCGCTTCGGTGTGGTGGCGAGGACCCATGAGGCCTACATGCGGGGGGATTGGGACACGGCCGTCGCGATCGCCTCCCAGGGCATCGCGGACGCCACCGAGCACGACTACCACCTCGTCCATCTGATCTTCACCTACGGGTTGGCCATGGTCGCGTCCGGCCGAGGTGACGAAGAGGCGCTGCGCGAGCACTGCGACACCATCGTCGCGTGGGCCCAGCCGCGGCGCATGCACCTGCTGCTGAGCGCCGTGAACGAGACCCGGGCACGTGCCGCGATCGGCCGGGGAGACTTCGAGGAAGCGTATGCGCAGGCGACCGCCCTGACACCGCCGGGAGAACTCCCCTCCCACTTCCCTCATTACCAGCGTGTGTACCTGGACCTGGTGGAATCCGCGATGCGCACCGGCAGGACCGCCGAGGCCCGCGCGCACGTGGCGGCCGGCCAACGGGCGCGCATCGACGCCATCTCGCCCCACCTGAAGGTGATCCTCGCCGCGGCGGCCGCCGTTGCCGCGCCCGACGAACAGGCGGGTGCACTCTACGAAGCCGCGCTCGCCCTACCGGATGCCTCGCTGTGGACCTACGAATACGCCCGCATCCGTCTGCTGTACGGCGAGTGGCTGCGCCGCCACCGTGAATACACCACGGCACGCGTGCAGTTGAGTGCCGCGCTGGAGCTGTTCGAGCAGCAGCTCAAAGCCCCGCGGTGGGCACAGCGCGCCCGCGACGAACTGCGCGCGGCGGGTGTGGGCGTCGGAGTGCAGACCGGCAGAAGCGGAGTGGCGATGAGCGCGCAGGAGCGCCGCATCGCCGAACTGGCGGCGAGCGGACTGTCCAACAAGGAGATCGGACGGCAACTGAACATCTCGCCGCGCACCGCGGGAGCACACCTGTACCGGGTGTTCCCCAAGCTGGGCATCACGTCGCGCGCGGCCCTGCGCGATGCCCTCAAGGCGTTCGACGAGGCCGGCCGGACGCCCGCGTAGCGCCGCCGGTAGGCGGCCGCTGCGCGGTGTGGTGTCTCCTGCTCCGCAGCTGAGCTGGTCGGAGGAGGGGCCTGGCTACCGGGCCGCCCGCCGAGGACGACGGCCCGGTGCCCGCCGGCCAGCCAGTGTGCGGCGGGTGATGTGACGGAGCCGGAAAGCGGCGTGCCGACCCGGGGAGTACACGTGTGCCGGTGCTGCCGTCGTCGTGCCGCGCGGGGGCCAGGTCTCGACGATCACGGCGGTTGTTGTTCGGGACCCCGCTCCAGGCGTCGTCACACAGCTGCCAGCTGCGGGTACAGCGCGGCGATGTCGTCGGCCAGGCCCTGCTTGACCCTGCGCGACAGGTCGTCCGCCAGCACTTCGTACGTGCCGCCTCGACGCCGTCCAGGGCGAGTGCGGCAACCTCCTTGGGGCTGGACTTCGGGGCGTCGATGTTCGCGGTCATGTCGGTTTCGACGTAGCCGGCGTGAAGTCCCGTCACCTCGAGGGTCATGCGGCGAGGCTAGCTCCGCGTCGGCCCCTGAGGAGACCGTTCGGTTTCGTCGCGCAGATGCTGGCCGGGACAGCACCGCGCGGGGAAACGGGGAGGCGGTGTTCCCCCGCGCGGCAGCACACGGCTCAGGCGGACAGGAACCGGTTCACCTCGTGCACGAAGTCCTCGGGGTGCTGGAAGAGGAAGCCGTGCCCGGCGTCGCTGTAGATGATGGCCTTGGCGTTGGGCAGCTTCTGCGACATGGCGTAGGTGGCGTAGGCGTGAATCATCACGTCATGGGCGCCGTTGGCCACCAGGACCGGCAGCGTCAGCTCCTCCTGCCGATGCCAGAATCCCTTGAAGGAGCTGATGGCGCCCAGCTGGCCGCGCACCGCCTCCGGGCCCACCACGGCCTTCGAATCCCGCAGCCGGTTCTCCAGGCGCTGCAGGGAGGCGCGCCCGGCGGCGATGGCCTGCTCCGTCTCGGGGAAGAACAGGCTCAGGAAGTCCTCGTCCACGTTGACCGGCTTGCTCACGATCTGCTGGGTACGCGCCGGAGGGGCCGGCAGATCGGGCACCCCGCCGGCGGAGCTGCCCGCCACCACCAGGTGGTGGACGATGTCCGGCGCCGCCAGGGCGACACCCTGGGCCACGATCCCGCCCATGGACCATCCCAGGACGTCGATGTCCGCCAGACCCAGCGCACGGATGAAGGCGAGCGATCCCTCCACCATGTCCTCCATGCTGGTGGGCGGGTTGCCCGTGGAGAAGTTGACGCCCCGGTTGTCGAAGATGACGACCTCGCGCTCGGCGGCCAGCAGGTCCAGGAAGGCGGGGTCCCAGTGGTCGATGGTGCCGCGCAGCCGCATGTGCATCACCAGGGGCCGGCCGCCCGCCCGTCCGAAGCGCCGGTAGGCGAAGCGCTCTCCCTCCGGTCCGTCGACGTAACGGGTCTCGGCCGAATCGGCCAGATAAGAGGACATGAATGACTCCTGTTCGTGTGGTGAGGATGCGCGCTGTGGCGATCCGTCAGATGTTGATGACCATGCGGAACCGCGCGTCGCCGCGCATCATCCGGTCGTAGGCTGCCTGGGCGTCTCGCAAGGACGTCTGCTCCACCATCGGGGCGACATCCTGAGCGAGCGCGAAGGCCAGGTTCTGCTCGTTCTGCGCGGGGATGCCGGTCAGCGACCCGGCGACCTGCACCCCGTCGAAGATCAGCCGGTGCGGCTGGATGCGCACCGGCTCCGAGGAAACACCCACCAGGACCAGCCGGCCGCGACGGGCCAGGCCGTCGAGCAACGGGGTGACATCCCCGGCGGAGGCCGTCGCCAGAATCATGCGCGCACCACCGAGCTCGGTCAGCCGTTCCGCGGCGTCCGACGCCCTGCTGTCCACGTAGTCGTGCGCCCCCAGCCCGAGTGCCAGCTTTTCCTTGTCGGACCCGCGCGCGATCGCAGTCACCCGCAACGCGAGAGCGCGCGCGTACTGCACGGCCAGGTGCCCCAGACCGCCGATACCCTGGACGGCCACCAGGTCGCCGGCCACCAGGCCGTCCGGCTTCTGGACCTCGCGGATCAGGGCGTTGTACACGGTGAAGCCCGCGCACAGCAGGGGCGCGACCCGCAGGGCGCTCACCTGTTCCGGCACCGCGACCAGGCCTGTCTGCCGGGCGTACAGGTACTCGGCGTAGCCGCCGTCGACCTGGACCCCGGTGCGCGGCTGGTCGGTGCACCCGACGAAGTCGCCGAGCCGGCAGTTCTCGCACACCCCGCAGTGCCCGCCGAGGAAACCCACGCCCACCCTGTCGCCCACCTGCCACGCATCGACGTCCTCACCGAGCGCGTCGATGCGACCGACGGCCTCGTGGCCCGGAACCCGGCCGGTCTCCTGCTCGTCGTGCGGGTGCACGGCGATCGAGTCGCTGTGACAGATGCCGCAGGCCTCCACTCGGATGCGTACCTGCCCGGGGCCGGGCGGAGCCAGCTCCCGCTCGGTGGGGCGGAGGCTGCCGTCCGGGGCGACCTCGACGGCGCGATATGTGGCCATGAGCAACTCCGTAGGTGGAAGACGGGCAGCGCGCTCGGGTCGCCGTCCGTACGGACCGGGACCTGGGCACGATGCCGGGCAGGCGCCGGGCGCGGCGGGTGAACGGTGCTGGGCGCATCGAGGCTGTGGGCGGCCGTGCCGGCCGCCTGTGCCTGAGGAGCGAGCGCGGCGTTCGCCTTGTCGGCTGTGTGTAGTGAGCTTCGCCTGTCGTAGTGGAATCTTTGTGCCCAGGTTCTTGACCGGCTCCGGTACGGTGCTCTTCGCCGCGTCATGCTGTGTCGTCCGGCTGCCCGGACGGTGATCGTCGGTGCCTCGCCACCATCCGTGCCCGAGTCGAGCGCGACAGTCCTTGAGCTGAGGGGCCCGATCGAAGAGGAGAGAAAGGTCAGGACCGCGCGGTCCGGAACGCGAGATACCGGCTGAAGGCTTCGTGGCTGTCGGGAGTGAAGCGCCACTCCGACAGGGCGGAGTGAAGCTCCGACTCGGTCAGCCAGCCATGCCAGGCGACCTCATCGGGATCGGAGGTCACAGCGTCCGGAACCACGGCTTGCCTGAACTCGGCATCACCGTTCTCGCGTCACACCGACGAAGCCAGGGAGAGCGAGCGGCCGTCGCCGGTCCCTCCCGTGCCGCTCGGCCCTGGTGAAACCCGCGCACCGGGGCAATCCCGCCGCACGAACGGTCAAGAACGTCGCTCAACGCGCCGCCGAGGGAATGGGCGTGGGGCCCGTGCTGCTGGTTCATGGTGTGTTCCACCGCGCGGTGCGAGGGCACGGCCGCTGCACCTGCGGCCCTACCCGTCCAGCACGATCCGGATTCCGGGACCGCGCGGCCCAAATGCCGTCTGCATGACGGCACCAGACGCGAGGAAATGTTTCGTATGACCGACCGACCGCTGACTCAAGGGCTGCACCACGTCAAGATCCCCGTTTCGGATCTGGAGCGGAGCATCGCCTGGTACTCCTCCGTGCTCGGTGCGCGTCGTCTCGAGGAGTTGGACCACCGTACGCGGGCCGGGACGCTGTTCGCCGTCATCCTCGACGTGCCGGGGGTGGACGTACCGGTCGAACTGCGCCACGACCCGGCGGCCGCCGCACGTCTGGCCGGCTTCGACCCGCTGACCTTCACGGTGCGGGACCGCGCGGCACTCGACGACTGGGGCCGCCACCTCTCCGCCCAGGGAGTGACCCGCTCCCCGGTCATCGTCGCGATGGTGGGCCACCTTCTGGTCGTGCCCGATCCCGACGGAATACGGCTGCGGTTCTACACCGAGGAGGCGCACGGCCTGGGGCCGGAACACGTGGACTTCGACTCGCCGTGGCTGTGAGCCACCGCCGTTCGCGTGCCCCGGCAGGGTGAGCGACGCGACGACGAAAGGGCCTTGTGCCACACCCGTGGCCGAGGGCGCCTGCGCGCCCGTCAGGTGTGCATACCCCGGCCCGCGTCGCCCGGCCCGGCCGGTGGACGCGGGCGGGGCCGGGCAACGGAACGTCCGGGAGTGGTCGTTACTTGGCGAGGAAGGCGAGCAGGGCGTTGTTGACTTCCTCGGCGTGCGTCCACAGCAGGCCGTGCGGGGCGCCGTCGACCTCGACGTATTCCGCCTGGGGGAGGGCCTTGTGGAAGGGGCGGCCGGTGGAGTCGATGGGCAGGATGTTGTCGGCGGTGCCGTGCAGGATGAGGGCCGGCACGTCGATCTTGGGGATGTCGGCACGGAAGTCGGTGGGCCACGTGAGGGGGGCCGCCCAGGCGGCGTGGGCGCCACCGCTCGCCGCGACGTTCCAGCTGTTGCGGACCGCCTCCTCGCTGATCCGTGTGCCGAGGTTCTCCGACAGGTTGTAGAAGTCGTTGTAGAACGACGTGAAGTAGGCGAACCGGTCCTTCTTCGCGGTGTCGGAGACACCCTGGAAGAAGTCGGAGGTGCCGGCGCCGGCCGGGTTGTCGTCCGTCTTGAGCAGGAAGGGCTCCAGAGAGGCGAGGAAGGCTGCCTTGGCCACTCGGGCGGAGCCGTAGGTGGAGAGGTAGCGGGCGACCTCGCCGGTGCCCATGGAGAAGCCGACCAGTACCGCGCCGTGCAGGTCCAGCGTCTCCATGACGGTGTTGAGGTCGGCGGCGAAGGTGTCGTAGTCGTAGCCGGTGGTGGGCCGGCTCGACTGCCCGAAGCCGCGGCGGTCGTAGGCGATGACGCGGTAACCGGCGTCGAGCAGAGCCGTTGTCTGCTTCTCCCAGGAGCGGCCGTCGAGCGGATAGCCGTGGATGAGGACGACGGGCCGGCCGGTGCCGTGGTCCTCGTAGTACAGGCTGATGTCGGTGGAGTTTTCCTGACCAACCGTGATGAACGGCATGACACTCCCTTTCGGAGCGGACTGCGGCGGTGCGGGGGCGCCGGCTGAACTGGGTCGTGGACCCTTCGCGGCGCCGGTGGCAGTGGCCGTGCCGGTGCTGCGGGGGTATCGCCGGCTCCGCGTGGCGGCGACGCCCTCAGCATCACGCGGTGGTGCGTAGGGCCGAATCCGTCTATCGACTTAAGCCGCCGACTGCTGATCGGCCTTGCCCGCCGTAGGTAACGCCGTCTCCTGGTGAACAGGGCGGATACGGGCTTGGGACGGCATCGGCCGCCGCGCTCGCCGGTGACGTCGGCGGGGGGCGGTCGTCGGCCGGGCCTTCCCGGCGAGCGCGGCGGCTCGGTACGCGGCACTCACGGGGCCGGGCGGCACATCCCCGGAAGCACCCGCCAGGCGGCGCTTCCGACATGGCGGACGGCCGCGCCGCTCAACCCGCCCCGAGCGCCGCGCCCCGGTACCCGGGTATGCGCGCGGCTACGGCATGTCCGGGCGACGCCTGTGCTTCGCGGCGGTCCGCCACTCACGTGGGCTGACGCCGTAGTGCTCCTTGAACACGCGGCTGAAGTGCGCGGGGCTGACGAAACCCCACCGCTGGGCGATGCCCGCGATGGGCAGGTCGTCGAAGTCCGGCTGGGACAGCTCCCGCCTGCACCTCTCCAGCCGCTGGGCACGTATCCACCTGCCCAGCGAGACGCCCGACCTGGACAGCACGGCGTACATCTGCCGGACGGAGACGTGATGCTCCCGGGCGACACGCTCGGCCGTCAGATCGGGGTCGTCGAGGTGGGCCCGGACGAAGTCGAGGATCCGGGCCGCCGCTACGGCGTTCCGGCCGGCAGGGCTGTCCGGCTGGTGCGCGTTCGACACGATCAGGGAGCGCACCAGCTCGGTCCCGGGAGCGGCCAGCGTGTCCGCGACGAAACGGGATGTCAGGCCGGGGGAGCGGAGCAGCCGCCCGAAGAAGCCGGCGACCAGGCCCGGTACGCCCTGGTCCGTGGTGAGCACCGTTCCGAGCACGGACCGCACCGCGGCGGGCGGGAGGTGCAGCTGGTGCAGGGGGAGGTAGACGTAGTGCACCACAGCGCCCTCGCCGTGGGCCCGCACGCCCGGGTCGGACGTGCAGTGCAGGACGAGTTCACCGGCACGCAACCGCACGGTCCGCTCGGGGAGTTCCAGCCGTGTGGTGCCGCGTTCCTGGAGGCTGAGCACCACCGCGGCCTCGTGTTCCGCACGCGCCTGGCGGGCCGATCGGCGGAACGTGGTCGCCGGCCCGCTCACCGTGGAAGTGCCCACGTCGCCGAAGCGCCGGACCTCGATACCGGCCACGCGGCCGGGACGGTGGTGCACCACGTCGACGCCCGGCGAGTTGCGCCGGGCCAGCGCGAGAAACACCTCTCGCCGGGGGAGCACCGATCCGCTGCCGGCCGGGCCGACCGCCCCGCGGGTCCCCGCGGCCCGCGCGCGGCCCTGTGGGGTCCGGCGCTCCAAGGTGTCGCCCACCGGCATCGTCCTGGCCTCCTCCGCAGCCGACCCACGGCGGCTGGACGCCCGCCGTCGCGCACGCCCACCCGGGGCGTGCGCAAGAAGCCTGCGCGGACCGGCCCGCGGTGCTCTACGGTCGGATGACTGCTTCCGAGGAAGCGTCCGATCGGGAGTCCGCCCCGGGTCGGCGTGCGGCCGTGCGGTGGCCGCCGGCTCTCCACGCCCCGTGAGGCCGGCTCTCCACGCCCCGTGAGGATCGCCCGGTCCGCCTCCGTAGGGCCGCCCCAGGCCCAGGCGCCTCGCTTTCCCGGGATCGCGAACCCGCCGCACCGAGGAGCACCGAAGACCACCGAAGATCACCCTCGACGGTGCCCGTGGCCCGTGTCGGCCGGCCGGGACCCGGCGCGCTCGCGTTCCGTCGTGCCGGATCCGCTCAGCGGGCCGGCGCGTGATGCGTGCGGTCGCCGCCGGTGCGACGGCCCGCGTCATGGACCCGGCCGGCGCCGGGGAACCGGCCGGCAACCACGGCCGCGGCCGCGGCCGCGGTCCCGTCCAGCTTCGACAGCCGCTCCCTGGCCTGAACGGCCGGTGGCAGTTCGGGATCGTCCACGCTCCGCAGCGCCTCCTCCCAGGCCCGACGGGCCCCGGCCGCGTCACGCATGTCCAGCCGCACGTCTCCGAGCGCGACCAGATCCTCCGCCATGTTGGCCCGGCTTCCGGCCAGCCGCAGCAGTTCGATGCCGCGCTCGTAGTACGAGGCCGAACGGGAGTGCTCACCTTGGGAGTGGTAGACACGGCCGAGCCAGGTCAGGGTCACCCCCTCGCTGTTGAGGTCACCCATCTCGTGGAACATGGCTTCCGCCGACCGTGTCAGCCGGACGGATTCCGCCAGGTCGCCCATCTGCCACCGGGTCATACCGGCGTGGGCCAACGTCGTGGCCTTCAACTGGCTCGGCCCGCTCGTGCGCAGCAGGCGCAGGGCCCTCTCGAGGTGCTGATTCGCGCGCACGTGATTGCCCTGGGCGGAACACACGAGACCGAGGTTCTTCAGGACGTTCGCCAGGTCGGTGGGGAGCCCCAGTTCTTCGAAGCGGGTGAGGGCCTGTTCCAGCTGGTGCAGTGCGCCGGACCGGTCGCCGAGGTAGTGCAGTGCGCCGGCCAGTCCGTTGTGGGCGCGTGCCATGCCCTCGGTGTCGTCGGCCTCCTGGGCCGCTTTCAGCGCCGTCCGCATGGTGGTGGTCCAGTCGTGCCACCATCCCAGTCGTTGCTGGCACAACTGCAGGGCCCACGCCAGCTCCCACGTCATGCGGCTGTCCCCGCGCGCGGCGGCGGTCCGCACCAGCGAGCGCAGCACGGTCCGCTCCCGGGTGAACCAGGCGAACGCCGCCGTGGTGTCCGCCAGCGGCTCGGGGGTCACAAGCGGCAGCGGCGGTGGCGGCGCGGCGGGTTGGGGCCCGGGCCGCAGCAACAGGTTTCCGGCGTGGGCGGTCTGGCGGTAGTGGTCGTACATGCGGGACACGACGGCCCCGCGGTCCGCCCCCTGCTGGGCGGCGAGTTCGGCGGCGTACGCGAGCACCAGGTCGTGGGCCCAGTAGCGGTCGCGTCCCCGTACGGTCAGCAGCCGGGCGCGGACGAGTTCGCCCACGGCCTGGGTCGCCTCCTGAAGCGTGATACCGGCCATGCTCGCCAGAGCGGCCGCGGTGACCTCCGGGCCGGGATGCACGGCGAGCAGGGGGAACAGGCGTGCCGCCTGCTCGCCGAGCGTGCGGTAGGACCAGGAGAAGACGCTCCTGACGTCGTTGTCCAGGTTCTCGTCGCGGAAGCTTTCCAGGCTGGTACGGGTGTCGGCCAGCTCCGAGGCGATCTCCTCCAGTGTGCTCTCGGGGTGGGCGGCGGCACGGGCGGCGACGATCGCGACGGCCAGGGGCAGCCGGCCGCAGCGCTCCACCAGGGGCACGACGTCGTGGGCCCGCGCGTGCGGGCGACTGACCTTGACGCGCTCCAGGAAGGTCCGGGTCGACTCCGCCGAGGACGGCACGTCGAGAGTGAGCAGATGCGCTCCGTGGGCCGCGGCCAGTCCGGTCAGGCGGCTGCGACTGGTCACGATCACCATGCAGTCCGCCGTACCCGGCAGGAGGGGTTTCACCTGGGCGAGGTCCCGGGCGTTGTCGAGGACCACGAGGACGCGTCGGCCGGCCAGCACACTGCGGTACAGCGCGGCCCGCGTGTCCAGGGCGGCCGGGACCCGCTGCGCGGCGACTCCGAGGGCGTCGAGGAATCCCTGCAGGACGTCGGCGGGGTCGGCCGGCTTGCCGTCGGGTGCGAAGCCCCGAAGGTCCGTGTAGAGCTGGCCGTCGGGGAAGTCGTCAGCGGTCAGGTGCGCGAAGTGCACGGCCAGAGCCGTCTTCCCGATCCCGGGGATGCCGTCGACGGCGAGCACGCGCAGGGCGTCGCCACCGCGTGCGGCAAGGGCCGCGGCCTGCTCCAGAGCCTCCTTTCGTCCCGTGAAGCCGAACAGGTCGGGGGGCAACTGAGCAGGCCGTGCCGTACCGGCCGCCGAGGTGCCGGAGGAGGGGGGACCGGCCGGCACCGCAGGACCGCGGGCGCCGGCGGTTGCCTGCGGGTCCGGGGTCCGCCCCTCGGCGTTCCCGGTGTCCAGGTGGTGCCGCAGTATGCGCTCGTGCGCGGCTCGCAGTTCCGCGCCGGGGTCCACCCCCAGTTCCTCCGCCAACCGGCGGCTGACCTCCTCGTACAAGGACATCGCCTCGGCCTGTTTGCCGTCCGAGGCGAGGACCAGCAGCAGGCGCGCCAGCAACGCCTCGTCCAGGGGGTTGCGCTCCGCGGCCTGCCGAAGCGGCAGCAGCGCGGCGGCGGCGCGACCGCACCGCATCGCCGTCTCGGCCGCCTCACAGACGACCGAGACGAATTCGTGCTCCAGCATGACGAACGCGGGATGACGGGAGGCGGCAGGCTCCAGGTCCGCCGCGCACCGCCCTTGCCACAGTCCCAGGGCAGCGGTGAAGAGTTCGACGGCCCCGGGGGGATCTCCGGCCGCCGCGGTTCGCCGCGCGCGTTCCACCAGCCCCCGGAAGCTCAGCAGGTCGAGGCAGTCCTCGTCGACGCGCAGCAGATACCCCCCGGCCTGCCGGGCCAGCCACCGGCCGGGCGACCTGGCGGGCAGCTCCGGCTCCAGCAGCCGGCGCAACGACCCCACGTAACGGTGCACCGCGTTGGCCGCGCTCGACGGCGGCTCGCCGTCCCACAGCAGGTCGATGAACTCGTGCATCGGCACGGAGCGTCCGGCACGCGCCAGGAGAACGGCGAGGACGAGCCGCTGCTGCTTGGGGCCGAGCGGCAGTTCGCTGCCGGACCGCCAGACCCGGACGGGGCCCAGTACGGAGAACCGGACGTCGCCGTTCCCCGGATCGCCGGGCAGCCGTGTCGTCGTGCCCGCCTCGGGGGATCCGGGTGGGGCGGCGGGGATGGACCGGGTCATGCACCGCTCCACTTCGTCGGCTGCGAGACTCGCCGTGGCACCACGGACGCGAGGGGCTCGTGGCCCTGGGCTTCCGCAGCGAACCCGGCACGGGTGCCTCCGGACCGCGCGGTCGGTTCGGGGCGTACGTCGACGATTCCGGCCGCCCTCCGGATTTCCCGGCGGCCGCGCCTGGGGGACTGGGCTCGGCACGTGATCCGGCCGTCGGTCACGGCACACACCCCACGACGCGCCCTGAGCCGCCCACGGTTGGTGCGGCCGCTTCGACAGGGTCAATTTGGTCGATCATTTTCCTTCTGTCAAACGGGTCTCACCTGGCGGTTCGCTCCTCCGGTCCGCCAGTGGGCCGCCCTGTCGCCGACCTGACCGTCCGGGTTTCCGCCCCGGCGCGAGCTGCCTTTCGGGGCGACGGGAATGCCCGACCGGGCAGTCCTGTCCTGGCGGATTTCGGGCACAGTCAACTTCCCCCGGGGTGCCGGCCGTTGAGGTCCGCGACCGACGGCGGACCTACGCCGTCATCCGTGCCGCGGCCCTGCGTCACATGACCGATGCGGGTCGGCACCCGCACGTCCATGCTGTAGCCCGCGGCCCGAGGGGAGTCGTGCTCGCCGCGGGCCGCGGGACCGCACGTCCCCCGTGCCGCCCTCGCCCGCGCGCCACATGTCCCTCAAGAGGAGCAGAACCATGCCTGGTCAGGCCCGTCCCGCACACCTCCCGCCCCCGCCGGTCCTGTCCGGGCCGTCGGCGGTCCCGGCCCGGAGGGAGGTCTGATCATGGGCGCGCACTACGACGTCGTCGTTCTGGGAGCCGGTCCCGGCGGGTACACGGCCGCCGTCCGGGCGGCGCAGCTCGGTATGCGTACCGCTGTCGTGGAGGAGCGCTACTGGGGCGGGGTGTGCCTCAACGTGGGCTGCATCCCCGCCAAGGCGCTGTTGCGCAACGCCGAGTTGGCGCACATCTTCACGCAGGAGTCGAAGACCTTCGGCATCGAGGTCGAGGGCACGGTGCGCTTCGACTACGGCGAGGCGTTCCGGCGCAGCCGACGGGTCGCAGAGGGCCGGGCCAAGGGCGTCGGCTACCTCATGAGGAAGAACGGCATCACCCGGATCGACGGGCGCGGCCACTTCGTGGACGACCGCACGCTGCGGGTGACGGGGACGGACGGGACCACGCAGACGGTGACGTTCGGCCATTGCGTCATCGCCACGGGCGCCACCGCGAAACTGCTGCCGGGGACCCGGCTGAGCGAGCGGGTGGTCACCTTCGAGGAGCAGATCCTCGCCGAGGAGCTGCCGCAGAGCATGGTCATCGCGGGCGCCGGCGCGATCGGTGTCGAGTTCGCCTATGTGCTGCACAACTACGGCGTGCGGGTCACCATCGTGGAGTTCGCGGACCGGCCGGTCCCGCTCGAGGACGAGGAGATCTCGGCGGAACTGGCCCGGCGCTACCGGCGGCTCGGCATCGAGGTCCTCACCTCCACCCGGGTGGAGGACGTCGCCGAGGAAGGCGACACGGTCCGGGTGACCGTGTCGCGCGACGGGCAGCGGCGGGTCCTCGAGGCGGACAAGGTCCTGCAGGCCCTGGGGTTCCAGCCCAACGTGACCGGTTACGGCCTGGAGAACACCGGCGTGCGCCTCACCGAGCGCGGGGCGATCGACGTCGACGGCCGGCTGCGCACCAGCGTGCCCCACATCTTCGCGATCGGTGACGTCACGGCGAAGCTGATGCTGGCCCACGCCGCCGAGTCGATGGGCATCGTGGCGGCGGAGACCATCGCCGGGGCGGAGACCATGGAACTCGACTACGTGATGATCCCGCGTGCGACGTTCTGCCGGCCGCAGATCGCGAGTTTCGGCTGGACCGAGCGGCAGGCGCGCGAGCGCGGCTTCGACGTCCGCGTGGCCAGGTTCCCCTTCACCGCCAACGGCAAGGCTCAGGGAATGGGCGACCCGGTGGGCTTCGTGAAGGTCATCAGC
>NZ_MUBM01000492.1 GCF_002154505.1 Streptomyces carpinensis
GTCAGCGGGCGGCGAGGGCCTGGAGCTTGGTGAGCCAGGCGCCCATTTCGGGCAGGTCGCGGACTTGGTTGCCGTAGTTGCCGCGCTTGTCGGGCTCGGCGGGAGTGGTGGCGTCGATGATCAGCTTGTCGACGATGCCGGGCGTCTGGGCCTGGGGGGCCAGCTCCAGCACGGACAGGTTGGGAACGACGATCAGATCACCGGAGGGGTTCATTTTGGTGGACAGCGCCCACATCACCTGCGGCAGGTTGAAGGGGTCCACGTCCTCGTCGACGACGATGACGGTGGCCGCGTAGCCGAGGCCATGCGGTGTGGTCAGCACGCGCATGCCGACGGCCTTGGCGAAGCCGCCGTAGCGCTTCTTGGTGGAGACGATGACGACCAGGCCGTGGGTGTACATGGCGTTGACGGCCCGGACCTCGGGGAAATCCCTCTTGAGCTGCTCGTACAGCGGCACGCAGGTGTTGGCGGCCATCAGGTAGTCGATCTCGGTCCACGGCATGCCGAGGTAGAGGTGCTCGAAGACGGGGTCGGTGCGGTAGGAGATCTTGTCGATGCGAATGACGGTCATGTTGCGGCCACCTGAGTAGTGGCCGGTGAACTCGCCGAAGGGCCCCTCGATCTCGCGCTTGCGGCCTTCGATGACGCCTTCGATCACGACCTCGGAGCCCCACGGGACCGGCAGCCCGTGCAGCGGGGACTTGGCGATCGGGGCCGGGGCGCCGCGCAAGGCGCCGGCCAGTTCGTACTCGTTCTGGTCATACTCCATCGGGGTGGAGGCGACGATGGAGATCACCGGGTCGTTGCCCAGGGTGATGGCGATGGGCAGGTCCTCGCCCTTCTCCTCGGCCTTGCGCAGGTGCTGCGCGATGTCGTGCATGGGCACCGGCTGGAGAGCGAGCTTGCGCTTGCCCTTGACCTCGATCCGGTACACGCCGACGTTCTGCTTGCCGGAGTTCTCCGGGTCGTCGGGATCCTTCGAGACGACCGCGGCCTTGTCGAGGTAGAAGCCGCCGTCGCCGTCGTTGAGGCGGATCAGGGGCAGGATCTCGAAGATGTTGACTTCGTCGCCCTCGACGGAGTTCTCCGCCCACAGCGGGTTCTCACGCCACTCAGGCTTGACGGGGAACTTCGCCCAGCGGCGGATGAACTCGTCCACCTGGTCCTTGGTGGAGCTGTTCTTGTCCATGCCCAGGGCCAGGGCGTGGTTGGCCCACGAGCCGTGCACGTTCATTGCGATGCGGGCGCCCGTGAAGCCGTGCACGTTGTCGAAGTACAGCGCCGGAGCGGCGTCTCCCATGCGGGGCGCGGCGTTGGCAGCGGCTGCGATGTCGGGTTCGGGCATCACTTCCTCGCCGATGTGTAGCAGCTGGCCTTCCTTGTCGAGGGTCTGCAGGAACGTGCGCAGGTCGTCATATGCCATGGGGAACTCCTTGTATGCGGTGCGGTTTGTCCGTTGTCAGGTCGGGGTGACGGACGGAGGTAGCGGGAGCACAGGTCGTCGGGTCAGGCCACCGTCAGTCCGTGGACGGGACGCTGCTCGCGGGCGGCGCGCATGCCGGCCCAGCGGCGGGCGGTGGGCACGGGCAGGCCGAACTGATCGAGGACGCGGGCGGTGATGTGGTCGACGATGTCGTCCACAGAGGCCGGGTGGTTGTAGAAAGCGGGCATGGGCGGCACCATCTGGGCCCCCATGCGTGTGAGCGCGAGCATGTTCTCCAGGTGGATCTCGCTCAGCGGCGTCTCGCGGGGGAGCAGGACCAGCTTCCGGCGCTCCTTGAGCACCACGTCCGCCGCTCGGGCCACCAGCCCGTCCGCGTAGCCGGCCCGGATTCCGGCGAGCGTCTTCATCGAACAGGGAGCGATGATCATTCCGTCCGTGCGGAAGGACCCGGATGAGATGGACGCTCCCTGGTCGTCAGGGCTGTGCGTGACGTCCGCCAGCTCGCTGACCTCGGTCACGGACAGCCCGCACTCAAGTTCCAGCGTGGTGCGCGCCCAGCGGGACAGCACCAGATGCGTCTCCACCTCCGGAAGGGCACGGAGTGCCTCCAGTAGGCGGACACCGAAGACCGCCCCTGTAGCTCCTGTCATGCCCACGATCAACCTCATGGTGTGTGACTCCTCCGGTTCCAGCTGATCTTTCGGATCGACGTGGGCTTTTTCGGTCAGCGACGCGGCGCGTGCTGCATGCGCCGAGGGTCTGTGGCCGGGACTCTGACCAGCTCCGCCGCAATCCACGGTAGGTGCCGGTCAGTGGACTCCTGCCGTAAGCTCTGGACAGACCATGGACCGAATTGGACACGATGACATCACCGACGTCCCGTTCCGACCGTCCCCCGGAGGACCGCCGGGCGTGGAGGTATGGGACTTTCCTCGGCTCGCCGAGCGCGCGGTTCGCCACGGAGTGGACCTGTACCAGCCGCTGCGCGCGGAGTTCCACCATCTGATCACTGTGCGATCCGGCTGGCTGCGCACATGGCTCGACGGCGCCGAGCACGTGGTGGGGCCCGGTGCGTGGCTGTGGATCCGCCCGGGTCAGGTGTACCGCTTCCGTAGTGACATCGGCGGCGCCGAGGGGACAGTCCTGCTGTTCACACCCGGTTTCCTCGACGCCGCCACGCTCACCGCCGCCCACTTCGACCCGCCCTACCCCGACCACCCGTTCGTCCCTGACCGCCCGGAGGACATGGCCGCGCTCCAGGCGACCCTCGGCCTGCTGCAGGACGCCTACCGCCGCATCGGCGCCCTGCCCCTCGACTCCCACATCACTCTCGTACGCCACCTCCTGGCCGCTCTCGTGCTGCGCCTGGGCCACCTTCAGGACCGCAGCCACACCCGCGGGCAGGCAGCCGATGACACCTTCCACCGCTTCCATCAGGTCGTGGAGCGTGACTTCGCCGCGGCACGCCGGGTCGAGGACTACGCCGCCGCCCTCGGCTACAGCGCTCGGACCCTCACCCGCGCTTGCCTGGCGGCCACCGGGCGCACCGCCAAGCAGTACCTCGACGACCGTGTCGCCCTGGAGGCCAAACGCCTCCTGGTCCATACCGACCTGGCCCCCGCGCAGGTCGCCGACCGGCTCGGATTCACCTCCGCCACCGTCTTCACGAAGTTCTTCCGCCGATGCACCGGCGAGACCCCCTCCGCCTTTCGCGTCCGCGCGCGAACCGGCCAGCACCTCGCGGGCCGGTGATCCGGCCGGCGCGCGGCTTCTCTCCGGCTGCCGTGTGTCAGGCACGGCCCGTCCGGTCGTGATGAGCAGGGGACTCGACACCCGAGTAGGCGTAGTAGTCGGTCTGAGGCAGGCCGATGAAGGACAGCAGCCGAACGGTGAACTCCTCGTAGAACTGGTCCACCGTCTGCGGGATGTTGTAGTAGGTGGGGATCATCGGGTAGACGGTGCCGCCCGCTTCCGCCACCTGGGTGAGGTTGCGCAGGTGGATCAGGTTGAAAGGAGTTTCGCGTACGCAGAGCACCAAGGGGCGCCGTTCCTTGAGCATTACGTCGGCGGCCCGCTCGATCAGAGTGTTCGCCATGCCGTTCGCGATGCGGCCTGCCACACCGAGGGCGCAGGGCACCACCAGCATGCCCCAGGACGGGTAGCTGCCGGAGGTCGGCCCACCGGTCAGGTCCTCCGGATCCCAGGCGACGACCTTGTCCATGGCCGGTGCGCCCAGCACCAGGTCGGCCGCCGGCCCCGACGCGTCCCGGCCGGTCTCGTGCGCGATCAACTGACGCCCCGCCTGGGAGACCATGAGGTCCACCTGCGCGACCCGCTCGTCCTTGACCAGGGCCTCGAGCACGAACCGGGCCATTCGCGTACCCCCGGCACCCGTCACGGCCAGGGTGATGTTGCGCCGCTCCGTCATCCGCTCTCTTCCTTTCGGTCGCAGGCCCCGAGCAGGCGACCGCAGGCCGCTTGAAGCATGGCAACAGGTACGCTCGGTGATCACAAATGGAGACGTCCCGCGGAAAGAACCAAGACGGAAGATCGACTTGCCGGCCGAGGCCAATTGCCCGGCCGACCGGGCTGTCCCGTGTACCCGGCGGGCCACTGGTCGGCAGCAGCCCGGCGAGGAAATGGGCCCCGGACACTTGAAGCAGCAGCCCAACAGGTGCCCAGGCGCCTACCGGCGTCGTGGGGGGGACTTGTTCTCTTCGCCTCGGGTGCCGCGCCTGGCGTGGTTCACGGCCAGGCCGGGCAACGTGGACGCACGGGAGGCCTTACGCCTCCAGGAGAGCGGTCACCAGCCCGGCGATGCCTTCCATCACATCGAGTCCGACGGCGATTCCGCCACGGTCAGCCGCGATGGCTCGGATTTCACCGATGGCCTGCGTGACGACTTCGGATCGATTTCGATTCCGTGACCGAGCGGGAGCCGGCTGTGGTCGTCGATGACGAGCCGACCAGCGGAACGCCTTGGTGATGTCGACTCTGGGGTTCGCACCGATGACTGTGCTCCCCTCGCGGTGCGACGGGCAACACGCCTCCTTCCGCCTGCCCTCGCCCTACACAGCGATGGTCCGCAGAGCCTGAGCAACAGCCCGGAAGAAGTGGCGGGGCAGACGATGAGCCAGGAGAGCCGTCTGCGGCAGCCGGCCGAACAACATCCCTCCCCCCACCCGGGCGAACCCGGAGTTGCGAACTCGTGGGACGCACTTCAGTAGGTGCGGCGGCACCACCACACCGATCGTGTCCGTCGAAGGGGGACACGATCAACCGGTCTCACCGTGCCCTCGCGGCCGTGCGCGCCACAACCAGAGTTTCACCGCACCGTCACTGGAGCTCATGAGTGCCAGGAGGGTCAGGACGCCCGGCAGCACCAGACTGACGCCATCGTTGAGAGCCAGCAGGGTGACCAGATTCTGACTGATTACCAGGACGACCGTTCCCAGGAGCGAACCGATGAGCAGACCGCGCCCGCCCTGCAGTGCCGCTCCCCCGAGGATGGGTGCGGCGATCGAGAGCAAGGTGAACGACGACCCGACATTCGGGTCGCCGACGCCGACCTGTGCGGCGAGGATCACGCCGCCGACCCCGGCAAGTGCCGAACACAGCAGATAGCAGGCGACGCGCACGCGCCGGGCGGGAACGCCGAGGCGATCCGCGTACTGGGAGTCCAGGCCAACCGCTCGCATGCGGAGGCCTGCTCCTGAGTTGCGCAGAACCACGTCCACGACGACGAACAGCAGCCCAAGGACGACCAGGGCGGCCGGGATCGGCCCCACCGTGGTCAGCATCAGCGCGTCCCCCAGAGCCGGAGCGATCGCGCCGGACGGGGTCGGACGCAGCATGTAGCAGACGCCTCCGACGATGCCCATGGTGGCGATCGTCGCGATCACCGGGACGATGCGAAGACGCTCCACCAGGAAGGTGTTCACCCCGCCGACGACAACTCCCAGCACAAGCGCCACCACTGCACCGGCGAGAAGCACCGTGGCCACACTGCCGGCTGTCGCCCAACTGGACATGAGAACCACCGCGAGTGTCATCGCCGCGCCGACTGAGACGTCGATGCCGCCCACCAGCAACACGAAGTACTGTGCGGCCGAAACCGCGGCGATCGGGAACAGGACAAGCGACAGGATGTACAGGTTGGTCGGATCCGTGAAGGAGCCGGTCTTCGCTTGCGCGAAAACCGTGAGGCACACGACGAGAGCGGCCAGCGCGACGACGCGCATCGTCTCCCGGTTGGCGATCCCGGCGAAGCGGCGCGGCCGATCGGCAGGGCCGTCGACGACGACCTGGTCGGCGGAGTCCAGCACCGCGCCCGGATCCGCGGCGTGCTCGATGGCGAACGCACCGACGATCTGTTCCTCGGTGACACCGAGCCCCGGCAGTTCTGCCGTGAGACGTCCCCGGGACATGACGAGAACTCGGTCACACATCCCGGCGAGTTCGGACGCGTCCGAACT
>NZ_MUBM01000493.1:0-304 GCF_002154505.1 Streptomyces carpinensis
GTACGACTTGCCGTACATGCCCACCGCACCGGTGGACCACGGCTGCTGGGCGGCCCAGTCGATCGCGGCCTTGACGTCCGCCTGCTCACCGGGGCCGCCCCAGTCCAGGCAGCCGGTTGAGCCGCCGAAACCGCGCAGGTCCACCATGACGAAGGCGTAGCCGTGGTCGAACAGATCGGTTCCCTCGATGAAGTCCTGGAAGCGGGACGAGGGCCCGGTGTGCGACCAGCCCTCGGGGCCCGTCTGCCCGGTGTGCCCGAAGTACGGGCCGATCGACAGGATGACCGGCACCTTCTGACCGGCC
>NZ_MUBM01000493.1:325-597 GCF_002154505.1 Streptomyces carpinensis
AGTGCTGGGTCCACACCGAGCCCTCGGGGACACGGTCGTTCTCCTGGTGCGTGACGGGGTCGGTCGCGGTGGCGACCGCCGCCGTCTCCCCTTGTGCCGCAACGCCGGGCGTTGCGGCGGCGGGGCCGGTGAGCGCACCGGTCAGTGCCAGGGTGGTGACAAGCGCTGAGGCGGCCCAGGCAGCCGCGCGACGTCTTTTCACATGCTCCTCCCGGAATGACGAGTTACGGGGTGGTGCAGGTGGTGCCTGTCGTGCAGCGGCCCCTGGCCCG
>NZ_MUBM01000494.1 GCF_002154505.1 Streptomyces carpinensis
CAGGCGGACGGACGGCCCTCCGGCCGCGCCCACGGCTGCGCGCGCCCGGTCCCCGGCCCGGTCCGAGCCACCGAGGCGAGCAGGCGAACCCACTACACCGCGCAGGCGAACAGGCGCCCCTGCGGCCCCGCGCACGGCTTCGGCGACGGTGCCGGGGCGCCGAGGCCCGTCGTCGCCTTCCGCCCGTGCCACCGGAGGCCGCCTCGCGGGTGTCGTCGCGGCCGGCTCGGGGATGTCGGTCATCGGGCGCCCTCCGCCGCCCTGGCCATGAGGGCCGTCGAGGAGCGGCCGTTCAGGTACGGCAGCAGGACGGCCTGGCCGCCCCATTCCTCCAGCAGGGCCGCCTCCGGGAGTTCGGCGCCCGCGTAGTCCCCGCCCTTGACCCAGACATCGGGGCGGAGTTCGGCGAGAAGGCGTTCGGGGGTGTCCTCGTCGAAGACGGCGACGGCGTCGACGCAGGCCAGGGCGCGCAGCACGCGTACGCGGTCGGCCAGGGGGTTGACCGGTCGTCCCTCGCCCTTGCGGCGCCGCACGGAGGGGTCGGAGTTGACGCAGACGACGAGGCAGTCGCCGATGCGCCGGGCGGCCTGGAGAAGGCCGACGTGTCCGGCGTGCAGCAGATCGAAGCAGCCGCCCGCGGCCACCACCGTGCCGCCGGTCGCCCGGACCCGGGCGATCAGGTCGGCGGGGTCGTCCCCCACGTGCACGGCGCCGGCGGTGTGCTCGGTGCCGAGCAGGCCGCCCGCCCCGCCGGCGCCCACGAAGGCGGTCGCCGCGGTGACGGCGCCCTCCACGGCCTCCCCGACGAGTGCGCCGTCCGCGAGCAGCCCGGCCGCCGCGGCGGCGAAGCGGTCGCCGGCGCCGCACGGGTCGCCGTGGTGGGCGGCCGTCACCGGCACCAGAAGGGGGTGTTCGCCGTACGACAGCAGTGCCCCGCGCGCGCCGAGGGTCACCGTGACGGCGGCGACCCGCCAGTGCCGTACGAGCGCGCCGGCCTCCCGGGCGACGGTGCGCAGTTCGCTGCCGGGAGCGTCGCCGCCCGGCGCCCTCGCCTCACCGCCGTGGTCCTGGTCCTCGGTCAGTGCCGCCGCGAAGCCGTGGGCCTCCGTGCGGGCCGGGGTGACCAGGCGTGTGCCCGGTACCGGTGGGCCGCCGCGCGGGTGCGGGTCCCAGACCTCCGGGGGACGCCTGCGCAGCTCGGCCCGCAGGGTGTCCGCCGCGCCGCGGCCGTAGTCGGAGACGAGGACGGCGGACGCGCAGGCCAGCGCCCTACGGGCCTCGTCGGTGGCCTCGCGGGCGTGGCCGGAGCCGTGGTCGAGGCGGACGACCGGGCGGTCCTGGGCCAGTACGCGGGTTTTCTGCGACACCTCGCCGCTCATCGGGAGCGGGACCACGGTCAGCCAGGGGTCGAGGAGCCGGCGCAGCTCCCGGCCGGCCGGGCCGTCGTCCAGGCCCGTGACGAGGGTGACGTCGCGGCCGTCGCGGGCGGCCAGGTACGCGGCGAGGGCGGCGCCGCCCGGCCGTACCCGCTCCGCGCAGTCGGCGACGACCGGGACGGGCGCGTCGGGCGCCAGCCGGTCCGCGTGTCCGGTGAGGTCGCGGTCCAGCAGGGCGTCGCCGACCACGACCAGGGGTGCCTTGCCCGTCATGTCACCTCCCGCCCCGTTCGAGCGCCGCGTCGAACGCCGCGCAGACCATGTGCACCGCGACCAGGTGGAGTTCCTGCACGGTGGCCGTGGAGGCGCCGGCCGCGCAGAGCGCCTCGTCGCTGCCCGCGCTGAGCGGGTTGGGCGCGGGTCCGGTCAGCGCCCACACGTGCATGCCGGCGGCCCGCCCCGCGTCGGCGGCCGACAGCAGGTTGGCGCTGGCGCCGCTGGTGGACAGCAGCATCAGCACGTCCCCGTCGCGGCCGTGGGCGCGCACCTGGCGGGCGAAGACCTCGTCCACGCCGTAGTCGTTGGCGATCGCGGTGGTGCTGGAGGTGTCGGCGTGCAGGGCGATCGCGGAGAACGGCGGGCGGTCGTCGCGGTAGCGGCCGACGAGTTCGGCGGTCAGGTGCTGGGCCTGGGCGGCGCTGCCGCCGTTGCCCGCGGCGAGCAGCCGTCCGCCGCCGCCGAGGACGGCGGCGAGCCGCTCGCCCCACCGCTGGGTGATGGGCGCACAGGTGCGGAACCGTCCGAGGGCGACGAGGAGTTCGTCGCAGTGCCCGGTGACGGCCGGTGTCTCGACGCTCATGACGTCACCTCCGAGGAGTCGGTGTTCATCACGCCACCTCCGAGTTCACTTCGCCGCCGGCCGTGCCGCCGACCCGCCGGTAGACCTGTTCGGCGCCGTCGGCGACGCGCTGCCAGGTGAAGCGGGCGAGGACGCGGTCCCGGCCGGCCGTTCCGTAGCGGCGCCGCAGCCGGTCGCTGCCCAGCAGGTCGCGGGCCGCGGCGGCGACGGCCGCGGGGTCGCCCTCCCTGACCAGCCGGCCGGTGCGCCGGTCGGCCACCGAGTCGCGGTGGCCGCCCACGTCGGTGGCGACCACGGGCACCGCGCACGCCATCGCCTCCAGCGGCACGATCCCGAACGGCTCGTACGCCGGTGTGCACAGCACCAGGTCGGCGCTGCGCATCAGCGCGGGCATCCGGGCCGGGTCGACGGCGCCCAGCAGCCGCACCCGGTCGCCGACCCCCTCCGCCACGGCCAGTTTCAGCAGGCGTTCGGCCTCGGGTTCGGTGCGCAGCAGCTCGGGCGGCGGGCCGCCGGCGACCAGCAGCTCGGTGTGCGGGATCCGGGTCAGGGCGCGGATCGCCTGGTCATAGCCCTTGCGGCGGACCAGCCGGCCGCAGGCGAGCAGCCGGTGGCGTTGCTCGCGCACGGGTGCGGTGCCGGTGTCGGCGCCCGGGTGGAAGTGGGCGGCGTCGACGCCGCAGGGCACGACGGACACCCGGCGCGGGGAGACGCCCATGGCGGCGAGTTCCTGCACCTCGTCGGTGCAGGTGGCCAGGACGCGTTCGCAGGTGCGGCCGATCTGCCGCTCGACGCCGATGCGTTCGACCGGACTGGTGTCGGCGCGGCCCTGGTGGCGGCGCTTGACGGTGCCGAGGGCGTGGAAGGTCTGGACGACCGGGATGCCGTACGGCCCGGCGCCGAGCAGGGAGGCCATGCCGGACATCCAGAAGTGGGAGTGCGCCACGTCGGGCCGGTCGCGGCGCCAGACGCGCACCAGGTACGAGCCGAAGGACGGCATGTGCGCGAACAGGTCGTCCTTGGGGAGGGGTTCGGGCGGCCCGGCCGGCACGTGCTCGACGACGGCACCGCCGGGCAGCGGCACCCGGTCGGGCAGGTCGGTGGCGTCGCGCCGGGTGTAGACGGTGACGTCGTGTCCTCGGCGGGCCAGTTCCTCGGTGAGACGGGCGACGTACACGTTCTGGCCGCCGGCGTCGACCCCGCCGAGCGCGGCGAGCGGGCTCGCGTGCTCGGACACCATGGCGATCCTCATCGGGTCACCTCCTTCAGCAGCCGCTCCCAGTCGTCCAGGAAGCGGGAGAGCCCGTAGCGGGTGAGCGCGGCGGCCCGTGCCCGCTCGCCGACGGCGCGGGCGAGCAGCGGGTCGGCGACGAAGTCCCGTACGGCGTCGGTCAGTACGTCGATCCGGTTGGACACCACTCCGGCGCCCGGGGGCACCGCCTCGGTGGCCTCGGTGGTGGCGAGGGCGACCACGGGCATGGCGAGGTGCATCGCCTCCAGCAGGGACAGGCCGAGGGAGGTCCAGCGGATCGGGTGGAGGTAGAGACGGCGCCTGGCCATCGTCGTGTGGAGCTCGCGCTGGACGAGTTCGTGCGAGCGGCAGCGCCCGGGCGGCAGGCCGAGGTGGCCTGCGAGCCCGTCGGTCCGCATGCCGAAGACGTCCAGCGGGACGGCCCGCGCGAAGGCGGGCAGCAGGTCGGTGCCGGTCGTACGGCCGCGCCGGATCGGCTCGTTGACGACGACCGCCGCGTGCGGCAGCTCGCCGGTCCACAGCGGGCCGGGGTCGACGATGCCGTGCTCGATGACGACGGTCTCGGCGCCCTCGGCGTCCCACATCAGGCGGTTGAAGTGGGTGACGTGGACGAGCGGCACGTCACCGGGCAGTTCGGCGACGGGGTGCCGGGTGTCGGGGACGTCTCCGTGGGGGGCGTTGTGCTCCAGGTACACCATCGGCGGGCAGCGCCCCAGCCACTGCCGTACGAGCTCGTACTCGTGCGGGCGTTGCAGGACGACCAGGTCGATGCCGGCGTCCCGCAGTCGCTCCGGCGGGAGTTCGATCACCGACTCGGGCCAGTCGAAGGTGCGGGCACGGCCGAGGCCGTCGGGTCCGCGGTCGGGGGTGACGGGGACGATGTAGGTGTGCGGGCCCTGGACGAACGCGGTGGTCCAGGAGCCGTGCACGTGCCAGATGAGGATCCTCACGGCGTCATCACCTTCTCCACGGCGGCGAGCACGTCGTGCGCGGTCACCGACTCCAGACAGGGGTGTCCGGGCACCGGGCAGGCGCGGGCACGGCTGCCCGCGCAGGGCGCGTCCTGGTCGCCGAGCAGCACGTACGGCACCCCGTAGGGGCGCCAGCGTTCGGCGGGAACGACCGGTGCGAACAGGGACACGACAGGGGTGCCGACGGCGGCGGCGAGGTGCGCGGGGCCGGTGTTGCCGGTGACGACCGCGCGGGCGCCCGCCAGGACGCCGGAGAGTTCCGCGGCTCCGGTGCGGCCGCCCAGGTCGAGTCCGTGCCCGGCCGCCACGCGCGAGGTCAGGTCCCTCTCCCCCCGTCCCCCGGTCACCACCACCCGGTGTCCGGCCGCGGCGAGTTCACGCACGGCCTGCGCACAGCGCTCGGGGCTCCAGGCACGGGCGGGGACGCTGGCGCCCGGGTGCAGCACGACGTACGGCTCCCGTCCGGTCAGGCCGGTGGTGTCCGGCGGGGGCAGCACCCGCAGGCGACCGTCGTCGGCGCGCGGGAACCCCGCGGCCTCGGCGAGGTCGAGCGCGGCCTCGGCCTCGTGGGCGTGCGGGGCGCGCTGGTGGCGTACGTCGAGCAGGGTGCCCGGGTAGTCCACGCTGTCCGCGGCGATGTGCCGTACGCCCGCCAGGCGCAGCAGCAGCGCGGTGGGCAGCGGGGACTGGTGGAAGGACGTCAGCACGAGGGCGGTGTCGGCGTCGAGGGAGTCGAGCAGCCTGTCGATCTCGCCGCGGTCGACGGGCGGCGGCTCGAAGGAGGACCAGGGCGCGTCCCACACGAGGATCTCGTCGACGCCGGGCAGCAGCCGCGCGGCGGGCTCGCCGCGCGGCCCGCACAGGAGGGTGACCCGCTCGGCGCGCGCGGCGACGGCGCGCACGGCGGGCCCGGCGAGCAGTACGTCGCCGAAGCTGTCGAGACGGGTGACGAGAGCCTTCATCACGTCCTCCGGCCGGCTCGTTCGGGCGCGGGCCGCTCGGTGCCGGTGGCGCGGGCAGCCTCGGCGGGGCGTTCGCCGGCCAGGTCGTGCCCCAACGGCGGGCCGGTCAGCACGGCGCGCGCCGCGGTGAGCAGGTCGGGGGCCACGTGGTCGGCGG
>NZ_MUBM01000495.1 GCF_002154505.1 Streptomyces carpinensis
GGGCGGAGGCGGGTGTGCGGTGCGGGGTGCCGAGCCGCCACCACAGGGCGCCCAGCACCGCGAGGACGGCCACGATGACGACGACGAGGCCGACGGTTCCGCCCGGGCTCGCGGCCGAGGCGGAGTTGAACAGCTTGTCGACCCAGTCCCAGAAGTGGTCGAGGGCGCGATGCGGCCAGCTCGGGTCGTTCTCGTGGTACAGGCGTTTGGACAGTTCGCGGCGGGCCGCCTCCCGGGCGGGGTCGCGCGGGACGGTGACCGGCGGTTCGCCGGAGCCCTGCTGCGCCAGGACGGCGGGTCGGCCGCCCTGGCGCAGCAGGGTCCGTGCGGCTGTGTGTGCCGCGCGTGGCAGCGCGGGCAGTGCTGTGAGAACTCCCCCCGGCAGGCTCACGGCATCAGGCTCCCGAGGCGGGTGTGACGGAGCTGTCGTCCTGGACCCCGGCGGCGCGGGCCAGTTCGAGGTCGAGGGCTTCGCGGCGGATACGCAGGTCGATGTAGAGGAGCACGGTGACACCGGCCGAGATCGGGAACTTGATCAGAGAGCCGATCACCGATCCGATCCCGCTGATGATCAGGTATGTCCAGCCGAAGTCGCTGTTGCCGTTGAGCAGGCCAGACATGCCGCCGTCGGCGAAGGCGGCGGCGATGAGGCTGAAGGGGATCACGATGATCACCGAGATGATGCCCACGATGATCGCGGCCAGCAGCTGGATGCCGAAGACCCGCCACCAGGAGCCGCGGACGAGCTTGGCCGAGCGGCTCATCGCCTTCTTGATGCCCTGCTTCTCCAGCATGAGCGCGGGCGAGGCCAGGGAGAAGCGGACGGCCAGCCAGACGGCGACCACGCCGGCGGCCAGGGCGCCGAGGACGGCGATCGCGGTGCCTGCGACGGGCGATCCGGAGGCGGCGACGAGGATGCCGGGCAGTGTGCCGACGGCGAGGACGCCGAGGCCGATGAGCAGCAGCAGGAGGATCAGCCCGGCCAGCCTCAGCACCTGGGGGCGGGCGTCACGCCAGGCCTCGCCGACGGTGACCTGTTTGCCGAGCACCGCGCGGCTGGTGACCGTCGTGAGCAGTGCGGTGGCCAGGACGGTGCCGACCAGGGTGACCACGAAGAGGATGCCGGAGCCGAGCAGGGCGTCGCCCATCGCCCGGAACAGCTGACGGGGAGAGGCGTTCGGGTCGTTGAGCGCGTCGCTGTCGACGGTGTTCTGCAGGGCCAGGCGCTGCACCAGGATCGTCATGATCTCGGTGACGACCGCGACGACCAGGGAGATGCCCAGAACGGTGCGCCAGTGGGTGCGCATCGTGGACACCGCGCCGTCGAGGATCTCGCCCACGCCGAGCGGACGCAGCGGGATCACGCCGGGCTTGGCGGCGGGTGGCGGGCCGCCCCAGCCGCCTCCCCAGGCACCGTAGACGCCGGGGCCGCCGTATCCGGGGCCGCGGTAGCCGCCGCCCCCGGGACCGCCGTAGCCGCCGCCGGTGGGAGGCGGGCTGCCCCAACCGGGGCCGGGGGGAGGCGGCT
>NZ_MUBM01000496.1:0-234 GCF_002154505.1 Streptomyces carpinensis
CCCCCGACCTCCGGTCGGCTCAGGCGACGAGCTCGCCGAAGGACTCCTCCTGGTCACGGCCGAAGCTGAGGACCTCGTCCTCGCGCAGCCGGCGCAGCGAGCGCCAGATGCTGGACTTCACCGTGCCGACGCTGATGCCGAGGATGTCCGCGATCTCCGGGTCCGTGCGGCCCTCGTAGTAGCGCAGGACCAGCATGGTGCGCTGGAGTTCGGGCAGCCGGGCCAGCGCCTGCC
>NZ_MUBM01000496.1:327-605 GCF_002154505.1 Streptomyces carpinensis
AGCAGGTCCTCGGCCTCGAAGCGGTCGCCGGTGAGGTGGTAGGCGGTTGCGTACAGGGAGGCGCGGCGCTCCTGGACGTAGGCGGTGAACTCCGCCTCCGACAGGGTCCGGCGCTCCCCCGAGCCCTCCCCGTACGCGGTTCCCCCGTGTGTTTCCCCCGTGTGCGCGTCAACCACCGTCATGTACCCGGTGTGCTGACGCCCGGTGCCGCGAGCGCACCCCCGCCCGCTCACGGCACCGGACTTCTCCGAACCCCGGGTCACGTCGTGCAGACGCGT
>NZ_MUBM01000496.1:668-23732 GCF_002154505.1 Streptomyces carpinensis
TCATGGCCGTGTCCGCCGACTGTCACAGACCTGTCACAGGGGTCTTTGGTGACGGTCGTCATTCGTGGGAGATGTGTGGGAGCGCTCCAGGTGTCGAAACCCGGCCCCCGCATGGGCCAGAATGAGGCCCGTGCCTTCCCTGTTGCTGATCGAGGACGACGACGCCATCCGGACGGCCCTGGAGCTCTCACTGACGCGCCAGGGGCACCGGGTGGCCACCGCTGCCAGCGGTGAGGACGGTCTGAAGCTGTTGCGCGAGCAGCGGCCGGACCTGATCGTGCTGGACGTGATGCTGCCCGGCATCGACGGGTTCGAGGTGTGCCGGCGCATCCGGCGCACGGACCAGCTGCCGATCATTCTGCTGACCGCGCGCAGCGATGACATCGACGTGGTGGTGGGCCTGGAGTCCGGTGCCGACGACTACGTGGTCAAGCCCGTGCAGGGACGGGTGCTGGACGCCCGGATCCGGGCCGTGCTGCGGCGCGGCGAGCGGGAGGCGAACGACTCGGCGACCTTCGGCAGCCTCGTCATCGACCGGGCGGCGATGACGGTGACGAAGAACGGCGAGGACCTCCAGCTGACCCCGACCGAGCTCAGGCTGCTCCTGGAGCTGAGCCGGCGCCCCGGCCAGGCGCTGTCGCGGCAGCAGCTGCTGCGGCTGGTCTGGGAGCACGACTACCTCGGTGACTCGCGGCTCGTGGACGCCTGTGTGCAGCGGCTGCGGGCCAAGGTCGAGGACGTACCGTCCTCCCCGACCCTGATCCGTACCGTGCGCGGAGTCGGTTACCGCCTGGACGCGCCTCAGTGACGGATCGGCACGGGGGGCTCCGGGGATGGGCCTCTGGGCGCAAGGGAAGTCTGTCCCGGCTGCGGTTCACCAGTCTGCGACTGCGGCTGGTCGTCGTCTTCGCGCTGGTGGCGCTGACCGCCGCCGTGTCCGCGTCCGGGATCGCGTACTGGCTCAACCGCGAGGCCGTGCTGACCCGTACGCAGGACGCGGTGCTGCGCGACTTCCAGCAGGAGATGCACAACCGTGCGGGCGCGCTGCCGGTGCACCCCACGCAGGACCAGTTGCAGCGCACGGCCGGACAGATGGCGGGCAGCAGTCAGCGCTTCAGTGTGCTGCTGGCCGGCCAGGACGCGGACGGCCGGGTGGTGTACGGCAGCTCTGGCGGGCTGAGCGGCTTCTCGCTCAAGGACGTGCCCCGGTCGCTGCTCACCGCCGTGAACAAGGAGCAGCCGGTCTCCTCGGCCAACAAGGCCCCGTACCACCTGTACTGGCAGCGGGTCACCGAGCACGGCACGCCGTATCTGGTGGCGGGGACGAGGGTGATCGGCGGTGGTCCGACCGGTTACATGCTCAAGTCGCTGGAGCCGGAGGCCAAGGATCTGAACTCGCTGGCGTGGTCGCTGGGCATCGCCACCGCGCTGGCGCTGGTCGGTGCCGCGCTGCTGGCGCAGGCAGCCGCCACGACCGTGCTGAAGCCGGTGCACCGCCTGGGCGTGGCCGCGCGCCGGCTCGGCGAGGGCAAGCTGGACACCCGGCTGCGGGTGTCCGGCACGGACGAACTCGCCGACCTCTCCCGCACGTTCAACAACGCGGCCGAGGCGCTGGAGAAGCGGGTGGCGGACATGGCCGCCCGTGACGATGCCTCCCGCCGTTTCGTGGCGGACATGAGCCATGAGCTGCGCACGCCGCTGACCGCCATCACCGCCGTGACGGAGGTGCTGGAGGAGGAGCTGGACTCCGAGAGCGGCGGCATCGACCCGATGATCGAGCCCGCGGTCCGGCTCGTGGTCAGCGAGACCCGGCGGCTGAACGACCTGGTCGAGAACCTGATGGAGGTCACCCGCTTCGACGCGGGGACGGCCCGGCTGGTCCTGGACGACGTCGACGTCGCCGACCAGATCACCGCCTGCATCGACGCCCGCGCCTGGCTGGACGCGGTGGAGCTGGACGCGGAGCGCGGCATCCACGCCCGCCTGGACCCGCGCCGTCTGGACGTCATTCTCGCCAACCTCATCGGCAACGCCCTCAAGCACGGCGGTTCGCCGGTACGGGTGTCGGTCCGGGAGGCGGACGACGAGGTGGTGATCCAGGTACGCGACCACGGTCCCGGCATCCCCGAGGACGTCCTCCCCCACGTCTTCGACCGTTTCTACAAGGCGAGCGCCTCCCGTCCCCGCTCCGAGGGCAGCGGCCTGGGCCTGTCCATCGCCCTGAACAACGCCCACATCCACGGCGGCGACATCACGGCGGGCAACTCGCCCGAGGGCGGTGCGGTCTTCACGCTGCGGCTGCCCCGGGACGCCTCCGCGCTCGCCGAGCAGACGACGGAGGGCGACGGGAACGGCGAGGACAAGGGCAGGAACCAGGGCGACGGCAGCGGCGAGAGCGCCGGTACGGCGAAGGACGGCGGCCGGAACGGCAGCCCGAAGGGGGGCGCCCGGTGACGGCACACGACGGACGGGGACGCCGGGTGCCCGTCAAGCGTCGCCTGCTGGCGCTTCCCGCCCTGGCCCTGCTGCTCGCCGGGTGCGGGATCCGCCCCACCGAGGTGCCCACCGACTTCGGCGCCGCGCCCTCGCGGGTGCCCTGCTCGCTGTCCGGGCCCGATCTGACGACGCAGACCTCGCACGGGGTGCCCGTGCAGGTGTTCCTGCTGTGCGGCTCGTCGCTGGTGGCCGTCGACCGCGTGGTGCGGGTGCCGGAGGGCACGGCGGACGCGCGGCGGCGTGTGATCGTCGCACAGGGGCTGCTGAACCAGCTCGCCACCCCTCCGTCGGCGACCGAGAAGGCGGCCGGGTACACCACGCACGTCCCGAGCGGCCTGACCGTGGCCGGGCCGCACCCCAAGGACCCCGAGGACACGCTCCGGCTGAGCACGGATCCGAGCGGCCTGAATCCGTACGCCCTCGCGCAGATCGTCTGCACGCTGTCCGACTCGGCCGCCGCGGAGGGGAACGGTTCGGTGGTCCTCGGCGGCCCCGATGACTCGCGGCTGCGCCGCTACGAGTGCACCGACCAGCTCCGGTCCCGGCCCGGCACGACGAGGCCGCCGTCGACGGAGGCCACGGACGGCTGACCCACGACGGCGCTTCAAGGCGCCCGACGAACGGACGGCGCCCTGCGCGGCGAGCGAGCCGAAGGAGCGCGCCTGTGTCGAGGGGGCGAACGCGCGGAGGCCCGAAGGCCTGAGCACGTTCGCCCCCTCGACACAGGCTTCGGCGTCCCGGAGGCGAGCCGAGCCACGAGAAGGGTGACGGAACCGATCGGGCCGAAAGGCGCGTCTTGGGGGGCGTGCAGCGTCAAGGCTCCATCGGCGGCAGCGCCGCGATCCGCATCCGCGTGACCGCGGGTGTTCTCCTCATCGCCCACCTCGCGCTCGTCGCCTGGCTGATGCTGCGTCCACTGGACGTCCCCTGGGTGATGCCGGCCAACCTGCGCCCCCTCGCCACCGTCCGCGCCGATCTGGCGCTGGGCTGGCCCGAGGCGGTCCGGCGCATCGGTGAGGACCTCGCCCTGCTGGCCCCGCTGGGCGTGCTGCTGCCGCTGGCGCACGGCAGGCTCTGCCCCTCCCCGGTCGCGTCGCTGGTGCGCACGGTCGCGGCGGGCGCCCTGATATCCGTGGGCATCGCCCTGTTGCAGACGGGCGTGCCCGGACGGGTCGTGGACGTCGACACGCTGCTGCTGAACACCGTGGGCGTGGCCCTCGCGCATCTCGCGGTCGTCCCGGCGGTCCGCTCCCGTCTCCGCCGCAGGACCGGGCGGCGGAAGGTGCCGGGGGTACGGCAGGAGGAGCCGGCTCAGGGTCGGACCCCGACGATTCCCAGGGTCGGGATCGCTCCGTGGAGCGACGCTTTGCCCCCTTCGTCTCCGTAGCGTGGATGTCAGACGGGGAGCCGACGGGGAGCCCCCCGCACACCGACAGCCCACGGAGGCAACAGATGAACGCCCTTGCCCGCCCCACCAACGGCCGCGTGATCGGCGGAGTGTGCGCCGCGCTGGCTCGGCGCTTCGGCACCTCCGCGACGACGATGCGGGTGATCTTCCTGCTGTCCTGCCTGCTGCCGGGCCCGCAGTTCCTGGTCTACCTCGCGCTGTGGATCCTGCTGCCCTCGGAGGACAAGGCGGCCCGCACGGCCTGGTAGCCACGCACGCCACCGAACGTACGACGGACTCGGGCGCCGCGGGCGCTCGGACGCCGGAGCACGCACGCCGCCGGGGCGCACCCTGAAGCAAGGGGTGCGCCCCGGCGGCGTGTCGGCGTCGGTGGGTGGTGCGGGGTGGTGCTCAGCCCACGGGGAGGCCGTTCACCGGCAGACCGTGCGTGGGCAGGCCCTGGACGGGCAGTCCGCCGAGCAGCCCGGCGACCGGCTTGGTCGGGCCGTGCTCGAGCATGCTCTGGGCCACCGGCTGCGCGGCGGCGAGGCCCGTCTCGACCGTGGGCTTGGCCTGCTTCAGCGCCGGACCGGCCCCCGGCAGCGCGTTGGCGACGTTCTCCGTCGGGAGCGCCTGGGTGACGTTGCCCAGCGCCTGGCCGGCGTCCGGGACGGCCGGCGCGGCGTTCGCGGCGCCCGCGCCGGCGGCAGCGAAAGCGGCACCGAGGGCGGCGACACCGAGGGTCTTGACGGCAGACTGCTTCATGAAAATGCGTCCTTGGCTGGAAAACGGGGAACTGAGCGGTCCACGACCGTAAACACGCCCGGCCGCCGGCCGCAAACACCGAAATGCGGACGGCTTGTGAAAACCGTCCGCACCCGGCTCTCGCCCGAAGTCCCGAGTTCAGCCCTCCGAGGCCACAGAACCGCTGGTGGAGGCGGTCTGCTGGAACAGCCACTCGGATTTCAGTGCCGCATATCCGGGCTTGATCACGTCATTGATCATGGCCAGTCGTTCATCGAAAGGAATGAACGCTGATTTCATCGCATTGACGGAGAACCACTGCATGTCGTCGAGCGTGTAACCGAATGCCTCGACAAGGTGCTCGAATTCCCGGCTCATGCTGGTGTGCGACATGAGCCGGTTATCGGTGTTGACCGTGGCACGGAAGTGCAGGCGGCGCAGCAGCCCGATCGGGTGCTCGGCGTAGGAGGTGGCCGCGCCGGTCTGGAGGTTGGAGCTGGGACACAGCTCCAGGGGGATGCGCTTGTCGCGGACGTAGGAGGCGAGTCGTCCGAGGGTGACGGTGCCGTCCTCCTGGACGTGGATGTCGTCGATGATGCGTACCCCGTGGCCGAGCCGGTCGGCGCCGCACCACTGCAGGGCCTGCCAGATGGAGGGCAGGCCGAAGGCCTCCCCGGCGTGGATGGTGAAGTGGTTGTTCTCCCGCTTCAGGTACTCGAAGGCGTCCAGGTGCCGGGTGGGCGGGTAGCCGGCCTCGGCGCCGGCGATGTCGAAGCCGACGACGCCCGAGTCGCGGTAGTGGTTGGCGAGTTCGGCGATCTCCAGGGCGCGCGCCGCGTGCCGCATGGCGGTGAGCAGGGCTCCGATGCGGATGCGCCGGCCGTCGGCGAGGGCGAGCCGCTCGCCCTCCCGGAAGCCCTCGTTGACGGCCTCGACGACCTCCTCCAGGGTCAGTCCGCCCTCCAGGTGCTGCTCGGGGGCGTAGCGCACCTCCGCGTAGACGACGCCGTCCTCGGCGAGGTCCTGGGCGCACTCGCGGGCGACGCGGACGAGCGCCTCCCGGGTCTGCATGACACCGACGGTGTGGGAGAAGGTCTCCAGGTACCGCTCCAGCGAACCGGAGTCGGCGGCCTCGCGGAACCACAGGCCGAGCTTGTCGGGGTCGTTGTCGGGGAGTTGGGAGTAGCCCGACGCGCGGGCGAGGTCGACGACGGTGCCGGGGCGGAGTCCGCCGTCGAGGTGGTCGTGCAGCAGAACCTTGGGCGCCCGGCGGATCTGGTCCGAGCTCGGGGTGTTCCCCAGGTGGGCAGTCTGGCTCGTCATTTCCGCACTCTAACGCCTACGCGCGTAGAAGTCCGCCGTTCCGGGAGCGTGCGGCAGATGGCCGGTTCCCGCCGTGTACACATCCGTCGATACGTAACGGTGACCGCACGGACGGGTGGCGTACACCGGTGCTTCTGACACTGTTCTGTCATGGCACAGCAAGCGACGCCGGTTCGCACGGCCCGGCTGGGGAGGACGCTCGGCCCGGAGCCGACGGCGGTGAGCGGAGCGGTGCTGCTGCTCCCGGGCGGCCGGGAGGTCTCGGCCCGCAGGCCCTCTTCGGTGCTGGCCAGCGCCTCCATGCGCGCGCTCGGGCGCCGGCTGGTCCGCGCGGCACGTGACGAGGGCCTGGCCACGCACGTGGTGCACTACCGCTACCGCGGCTGGAACGGCAGCGAGGCGCATCTCGCCCGGGACGCCACATGGGCGGTCGAGGAGATCGTGCGGCGCTACGGCGACGTCCCGGTGTGCCTGGCCGGCCTCGACATGGGCGGCCGGGCGGCGCTGCACGCGGGCGGGCACGAGGCCGTCAACTCGGTGGTGGCGATCGCTCCTTGGCTGCCCGAGGAGGACGTGGCCGCCTCCCCCGAACCGGTGAAGCAGCTCGTCGGGCGCCGGGTGCTGATCGTGCACGGCACCAACGACGTGCGGACCGACCCGGAGCTGTCCTTCCGGTTCGCGGCGCGGGCGAAGAAGGCGAACCGGGACGGGTGCCGGTTCGAAGTGCACGCCGACGGGCACGGATTGCGCCAGTACCGCGACGAGGTCTCCGCGCTGGCCACAAACTTCGTCATGGGCGCCCTGTTCGGTCGGCCCTTGTCACGGCCCCTCCAGGACGCGCTCGCCGCTCCCCCGCCACTGGGGCTGCGGATGCCGCTGGCGGCCGGGTTCGGCACGTCGCTGCGCGGATAGCCGCCCCTACGGCAGCAGCCTGCCGCGCCGCGACAGCAGGAAGTTCTTGAACGCGGCCACCGGGGGTGTGTCCGGGTGGCCCTCCAGCCAGGCGACACCGATCTCGCGCGCCGCGCGCGGGGCCGTGACCGTCAGTTCGGCCACCCCGGGCCGGGGTACGGGCGGCGGGGGCAGCAATGCCACCCCGAGCCCGGCGGCGACCAGGCCCCGCAGGGTCTCGGTCTCCTCGCCCTCGAAGGCCACCTTCGGCTTGAAGCCGGCCTCGCGGCACAGCGCGTCGGTGATGCGGCGCAGTCCGTAGCCCGGCTCCAGGGTCACGAAGGCCTCCTCGGCGGCCTCGGCGAGGCGGACGCGGCGGCGGCCGGCGAGCCGGTGCTCGGCGGGTACGACCAGGCGCAGCTTCTGCTCGTCGAGGCGGCGGGCGACGAGGTCGGGGGCGTCCGGCACCGGGGAGGTCAGGCACAGGTCCAGCTCGCCCGCGCGCAGCCGCTCCAGCATCGCCTCGCCGTAGTTCTGGACGAGGCTGAAGCGCACGCGGGGGTGGTCGGCGCGGAAGGCGTGGATCAGTCCGGGCACGGTCTCGGCGCCCATGGTGTGCAGGAAGCCGAAGGCGACCTTTCCGGTGGCCGGGTCGGCGTCGGCGCGCACCTCCTCGGCGGCGCGTTCGATCTCGGCGAGGGCCCGCTCGACGGAGGCGAGGAAGGTGCGGCCGGCGGGGGTGAGGGAGACGGTCCGGCCCCGGCGGGCGAAGAGGTCGACACCGAGGTCCTGTTCCAGCCGGACCAGGGCGCGGGAGAGGGTGGACTGCGGGACCCGCATCTCCTGCGCGGCCCGGGTGACGTGCTCGGTGCGGGCGACGCCGGCGAAGTGGGCGAGACGGGGTGCGAGCAGACGCGCGACCTCCTCACCGCTCTTTTCGATGTCTTCTGTGTCACCGGACGGTGACAGTCGACCTTGTGACCTTTGCTGATGCACCATGGGAACGATTATGGCGATTCCATGCATTGGACGGATGAGGCCGTCGTTCCTACGGTCGAAGCATGTCTCCCGCCGATACCGGGGCGTCCACCGTCGTGGGCGCCGCACCCGCCGTCCGCACAGCTGCCGCAACGAGCCCGGTCCGCTCGACCGCCCGCCCGGCCCGGTCCACCGCCGGTCCGGCTCCGGCCGCCTCCGACCGGACACCTTCCGCCGACTCCCGGATGACCCCGGGCGGCCCCGGCTACCGCCGGATGAGCCTCGCCCTCTTCCTGGCCGGTGTCGCGACCTTCGCGCTGCTGTACTCCACGCAGGCTCTGCTGCCGCTGATCTCCGGGGAGTTCGGGGTGGCGGCGAGCGAGGCGAGCTGGACGGTCGCGGCGGCGACCGGTGGCCTGGCACTCTTCGTCCTCCCGATGAGCGCGCTGTCGGAACGTTTCGGCCGCCGTACGGTGATGACGGCCTCGCTGGCGGTCGCGGTGGCCCTCGGCCTGCTGGTGCCGTTCGCTCCGTCGCTGGGCGCGCTGGTGGTACTGCGGGCGCTGCAGGGCGCGGCGCTGGCGGGACTGCCGGCCTCGGCGCAGGCGTATCTGGCGGAGGAGGTCCGCCCTAAGGCACTGGTCACGGCGATCGGTCTGTTCGTGGCGGGCAACAGCGTGGGCGGGATGAGCGGCCGGGTCGTCACCGGCTGGGTCGCCCAGGAGTGGGGCTGGCGGGTCGCCGTGGGGGTCGTCGGAGTGATCGCGGTGCTCTGCGCCGCGGCCTTCCGCCTGCTGCTGCCGGCGCCGAAACACTTCAGGCCGGGCTCGCTGCGCCCGCGCGTGCTGGCCGGCACGGTCCGCGACCACTTGGCCGACCCGCTGCTGCGCCGCCTGTACGCGATCGGCGCGCTGTTCATGACGGTGTTCGGCGGCGTGTACACGGTGATCGGCTACCGGCTGACCGAGGCGCCCTTCTCGCTCCCCCAGGGCATCGTCGGCTCGATCTTCCTGGTGTATCTCGTGGGCACGGTGTCGGCGTCGACGGCGGGCCGGCTGGTGGGGCGGCTGGGCCGCAGGGGCGCCCTGTACCTGGCGGGTGCCACGACGGCGGCGGGACTGCTGCTGTCGGTGGTGGACTCGGTCGCCCTCGTGCTGCTGGGCCTGGTCCTGATCACGGCGGGCTTCTTCGCCGGGCACGCGGTCGCCTCCTCGGCGGTCAGCAAGACCGCCACACACGGCCGCGCCCAGGCCTCCGCCCTGTACCAGTCCGCGTACTACATCGGCTCCAGCGCCGGCAGCACGGTCGGCGCGATGGCCTTCCACGCCCAGGGCTGGGCCGGAACGGTCGGTGTGGGCCTGCTGGCGGTGCTGGGCGTCGTGACGATCACGCTGCTCGGCTCGCGCGCGGCCCGGCTGGCGGCGCGGCGCAACCCGGCGACGGCGTAGCCGCGCGAACTCGGTCGCGGGCGTGGCCGCCACGCCCGCGACCTGCCGTTTCCTCCGCTCCGAGGGCCGTTGTCAGTGGGCTGCGGTAGCTTCCGAAATGCCGGGCGCGACGACGCGCACCGGACAGAACGGCCACAGGGGTGGGTGGACGACGATGAGCAACGGCACGGCGACGACGGCGGACCTCGACGCGGAGCTGGAGAAGTACAGGGTCGAGCTGACCGGTTACTGCTACCGCATGCTCGGCTCGTCCTTCGAGGCCGAGGACGCGGTGCAGGACACCCTGGTGCGCGCCTGGCGCAGCCACGACCGGTTCGAGGGCCGCTCCAGCCTTCGCTCGTGGCTGTACCGCATCGCGACGAACGTGTGCCTGGACATGCTGACGGCGGGCAACAAGCGGGCCCGGCCGATGGATCTGACGGAGTCGACGCCGCTGGCCCAGGCGGCACTCGCGCCCCGCCCGGACAACACATGGCTGGAGCCGATGCCGGACGGCCGGGTCCTGCCGACGGCCGAGGACCCGGCGGAGGCGGCGGTCGCCAAGGAGTCCGTGCGGCTCGCCTTCATGGCCGCGCTGCAGCAACTCCCGCCCAAGCAGCGGGCGGTGCTGATCCTGCGCGAGGTGCTGGCCTGGAAGGCGAGCGAGGTCGCCGAGCTGCTCGGGACGACGGTCGCCTCGGTCAACAGCGCCCTGCAGCGGGCGCGTGCCACGCTCGCCGAGCGGGAGGACAGGGGCGCCGTCGCCGATGTGTCCGACCCGCTCGACGAGGAGCAGCTCAAACTCCTCGAGCGCTATGTGAAGGCGTTCGAGGGGTACGACATGACGGCGCTGACCGCGCTGCTGCACGAGGACGCGGTCATGACGATGCCGCCGTTCGACCTGTGGCTGACCGGCTCCTCCGACATCACCGGCTTCATGACGACGCTCGGCGCGGCCTGCGCGGGTTCCCGCCTGCTGCCGGTGCGGGCCAACGGACTACCGGGCTTCGCCCAGTACAAGCCGGACCCCGACAAGGGCGGCTTCACGCCGTGGGCAGTGCAGGTGCTGGAGATATCAGACGGCCGGATCGCCGGGTTCCACTGCTTCCTCGACACCCAGCGCTGGTTCCCGCTGTTCGGGCTGCCCCTCCATCTCGAAGGTGAGGCCGACCAGGGCGAGCAGGGCGTGTAGCGCGGGGTCGGGGTCGCGCAGCCGGATGCGGCCCCCGGCCCGCCGGGCGGCGAGCTGCAGCCGCGCCAGCAGGTCGACGGTGCCCAGCCCCGGCGGTCCCAGTCCGCCCACGTCGCACACCACGACCCCGGCCCGGGTCGCCTCCAGCAGCCCACGCACGTCGTCGCACAGCCCTCTCACCTCGTCCCGGGTGACGGGGCCTGCGAGCACGAGCACGGCGGGTGTCATGGCGTCCACAATCGGTAGACCCCCCGACGGACGACAACTCATCGCAGCGGTGCGACCCGCCGGAGATCACATTGACCCGTCGCCCTCCTTCCCCGGAGGGTGACTGCATGCCCCATGCATCAGCACCGCCCGGGATACCCGACGGCCTCCTCCCGCCCGCCGAGGGGGCCGCGTGCAAGGGGTGCTGACCGGGTTCGCCGTCATCGCGGTCGTGATCGGGGTCGGCTATGTGATCGGGCGGCGCGGCTACCTCGGCGACCAGGGCCAGGAGGTGCTGACCAAGCTGGCCTTCCACGTGGCGACCCCGGCCCTGCTGTTCACCACGCTCGCCCGGGCCGACCTGTCGGTGATCTTCTCCAGCCGGCTGCTGGTGACGGCGATGAGCACGGCGGCAGCGGCGGGCGTCTTCGTGGCGTTCGGCGCGGTACGGCGCTGGGGCGTGGGCCGCACCACGATCGGCGCCCTGTGCTCGAGCTACGTGAACTCCGGCAACCTCGGGATCCCGATCGCCGCGTATGTCCTCGGGGACGCCTCGCTGGTGGCTCCAGTGCTGCTGTTCCAGCAGATCCTGGTGACGCCCATCGCGTTGACGGTCCTGGACCTGTCCGGCGCGGGAGAGAAGGGTCCCCTGTGGCAGCGCCTGCTCACGCCGCTGCGCAACCCGGTCGCGGTGGGCGCCCTGAGCGGTGTGCTGGTCTCGGCGACCGGTGTGCGCGTGCCCGGCCCGGTCATCGAGCCCCTCACGCTGATCGCCAACATGTCGGTCCCGGCCGTCCTGCTGGCCTTCGGCATCGCCCTGCGCGGCAGCGCGGCCCCCGGCCGGGGGCGGGACCGCCACCTGGTGCTGCTGTCGGTGGCGCTGAAGTCGGTGGGCCAGCCGGTGGTGGCCTGGGCGCTGGCGGCGGGCGTATTCGGGCTGCACGGCGCCCGACTGCTCGACGTGGTGGTCACCTCGGCCCTGCCGGCCGCCCAGAACCTGTTCACCTACGCCGGCCGCTACGGGGTGGGCGAGTCGCTGGCCCAGGAGTCGATCCTGCTGTCGACCATCCTGTCGGTACCGGTGTTGGTGGGGGTGGCGGCGCTGTTGGGGTGACGGGGTATCTGTCCACCGCCGAACTCGCTGGTGTCGATCATGTCTCCGATCGGAGCGTCACCGACCCCGGCATGCCGAACGGGACCGGCGCGGGTGCACCGATCCCGTTCACCCGTACGGCAGGTCAGGCGATGCGTTCCAGCACCACCGGCGACGCCGTGAACTCCGTGTCGCCCGCCGCGATGCCGTAGGAGCCCTCCACCGCCTCGAGCGCGTACTCGAAGCGCTCGGGGGTGTCGGTGTGCAGGGTCAGGAGGGGCTGACCCGCCGTCACCGTGTCGCCGGGCTTGACGTGCAGCTCCACGCCCGCCGCCGCCTGCACCGGGTCCTCCTTGCGGGCGCGGCCCGCGCCCAGGCGCCAGGCGGCGATGCCGATGTCGTAGGCGTCGAGGCGGGTCAGGACGCCCGACGACGGGGCCTTGACCACGTGCTGTTCCCGGGAGGTGGGCAGGGGCGCGTCCGGGTCGCCGCCCTGGGCGGCGATCATGCGGCGCCAGACGTCCATCGCCGATCCGTCGGCCAGGGCCTTGGCGGGGTCGGCGTCCTTCAGCCCGGCCGCGTCCAGCATCTCCCGCGCGAGGGCCAGGGTCAGCTCCACCACGTCCGCCGGGCCGCCGCCCGCCAGGACCTCCACCGACTCGCGGACCTCAAGGGCGTTGCCCGCCGTCAGGCCCAGCGGCGTCGACATGTCGGTGAGCAGGGCCACCGTCCTCACGCCGTGGTCCGTACCGAGGCCGACCATCGTGGACGCAAGCTCCCGCGCGTCCTCGATCGTCTTCATGAACGCGCCGGTGCCGACCTTCACGTCCAGGACCAGCGAGCCGGTGCCCTCCGCGATCTTCTTCGACATGATCGAGGAGGCGATCAGCGGGATGGCCTCGACCGTGCCGGTCACATCACGCAGGGCGTAGAGCTTCTTGTCGGCGGGTGCGAGGCCGTCGCCCGCCGCGCAGATCACCGCGCCGACCTCGTCCAGGACGCGCAGCATCTCCTCGTTGGACAGCAGCGCCCGCCAGCCGGGGATCGACTCCAGCTTGTCCAGCGTGCCGCCGGTGTGGCCGAGGCCCCGGCCGGACAGCTGCGGGACGGCCGCGCCGCAGGCGGCGACCAGCGGGGCCAGCGGCAGGGTGATCTTGTCGCCGACGCCGCCCGTGGAGTGCTTGTCCGCCGTGGGACGGGACAGCGAGGAGAAGTCCATGCGCTCGCCCGAGGCGATCATCGCGGCGGTCCAGCGGGCGATCTCCCGGCGGTCCATGCCGTTGAGCAGGATGGCCATCGCGAGCGCGGACATCTGCTCGTCGGCGACCTCCCCACGGGTGTACGCGTCGATGACCCAGTCGATCTGCTCGTCGCTGAGCTCGCCGCGGTCCCGCTTGGTGCGGATGACGGAGATGGCGTCCATGGCCATGGGGTCGGTTTCCTTCCGGGGTGCGAAGGGGACGGCCCCCCTGAGCCGCGAAGGGCGGGTCAGAGGGGCCGCGGTCGTTACTTGCTGAGGTGGTCCGGCCCGAAGGCCTGCGGGAGCATCTGAGACAGCGGCAGGATCCCCGCCGGGGTCTCCAGCAGCAGGTCCGGCCCGCCGAACTCGTACAGCAGCTGACGGCAGCGTCCGCACGGCACGAGGATGTCGCCGCGGCCGTCGACACAGGTGAAGTGGGTGAGCCGGCCGCCGCCGGTGTTCTGCAGCTGCGAGACCAGTCCGCACTCGGCGCACAGGCCGAGACCGTAGGAGGCGTTCTCCACGTTGCAGCCGGTGACGGTGCGGCCGTCGTCCACCAGGGCGGCGACGCCGACCGGGTAGCCCGAGTAGGGCGCGTAGGCGCGGCACATCGCCGCACGCGCCTCCTCGCGCAGTGCCGCCCAGTCGACCGTCGTCGCGTCCGTCACTTGCCCTGTCCCTTCCGGTACCGCATGCCGTCCGCTTTGGGCATCCGCAGCCGCTGAGCGGACAGCGACAGCACCAGCAGCGTGACGACGTACGGGGTGGCACCCACGAAGTCGCCCGGCACCTCGTCCGTGAGCAGGTACCAGACCAGAACGAGCGCGGCCATGACGGCACTGGTCACACCCTGCCACAGGGCCTTGCGGTACAGCTTCCAGCCGGCGAGAGCCGCGAGAAGAACAACCAGGAGGAGCAGCAGCGCGTGCACGGTCACGCCACCGCTGCGCAGCTGCAGTGCGTCCGAGAAGCCGAACAGCCCCGCGCCCATCGCCAGTCCGCCGGGTCGCCAGTTGCCGAAGATCATGGCGGCAAGACCGATGTAACCGCGGCCGCCGGTCTGGCCCTCCAGGTAGATGTGGGAGGTGACCAGCGCGAGGAAGGCGCCACCGAGTCCGGCGAGGCCGCCGGAGACGGCCACGGCCGCGTACTTGTACTTGTAGACGTTGACGCCGAGCGACTCCGCGGCGATCGGGTTCTCGCCGCAGGAGCGCAGGCGCAGACCGAACGGGGTCCGCCACAGCAGCCACCAGCTCGCGACGAACAGCACCGCCGCCAGGACCGTCACCACGGACAGGTTGGTGACCAGTCCGCCGAGGATCCCCGCCAGATCGGAGATCAGGAACCAGTGGTGCTTCTCGATCGACTGGAGGGCGTCCGAGAGGCCGGGCACGTCGATGTTCGGCAGCGAGTCCGAGGGCGGGGACTGCTTGGGATTGCCGCCCGCGTCCGCCGCCTTGCCCTCGGAGAAGAAGAGCTTGGCGAGGTACTGGGTGGCGCCGAGCGCAAGCAGGTTGATGGCGACACCGGAGACGATGTGGTCGACGCCGAAGGTGACGGTCGCGACGGCGTGCACCAGGCCGCCCAGGACACCGAAGCCGATGCCGCACAGCAGGCCCAGCCAGGGGCTGGACTGCCAGCCGATCCAGCCGGCACCGAAGGTGCCGAGGATCATCATGCCCTCGAGGCCGATGTTGACCACACCGGCCCGCTCGGACCACAGGCCGGCCAGGCCGGCGAGGCCGATCGGCACGGCCAGGCCGAGCGCGGCGCTGATCTGTCCGTCGGAGGTGAGCTGGTCGGCGCCGGTGATGACGCGGACCGCGGCCACGAGCAGCAGTGCGCCCACGACGATCATGAGCATCTGGCCGAGGGAGCGGCCCGAACCCTTGCCCGCGGTGTCCGCCTTGGGCGCCACGGGCGGCGGCGTGTCGGTCATCGTGGCAGTCATCGCGCCACCTCCTGCTGCTTCTCGGTCGGGGCGGCGGCCTGGGCGGCGAGCTCGGCACCGACCCGCTGCTGCTGGCGCTTGAGGCCGTATCGCCGTACGACCTCGTAGGCGATCACGACGCACAGGACGATGACGCCCTGGATGACGCCGAGGATCTCCTTGTCGTAGCCCTGGAACTCCAGGTGGTTGGTGGTGCGCTCCAGGAAGCCCCACAGGAGGGCGCCGAGCGCGATGCCGATCGGGTGGTTGCGGCCGAGCAGCGCGATGGCGATGCCGGTGAAGCCGATACCCGCCGGGAAGTCGTTGCTGAACCGGTGGCTGTCGTTGAGGAGGGTGGGCATGCCGATCAGACCGGCCACCGCACCGGAGATGATCATGCTGGTGGCGACCATCTTCTTGACCCCGACACCGCTCGCGGCGGCGGCCGTCTCGGACTGGCCGACGGTGCGAAGGTCGAAGCCGAACCGGGTGCGACCGAGCACGAACCAGTACCCGACGCCCACGATCACGGCGACGACGATGAAGCCCCACAGCACGCCGGCCGGTCCGGTGTCGATGCTGAAGAAGTACGACGAGGTGGGCAGCGGCTTGGTGGAGACGAGGGTGCCCGCCTGGTCGAGCTGGCCGAGCTTTCCGGGCTGCAGCAGGTAGGCGATGATCGCGGTGGCGATGGAGTTGAGCATGATCGTCGAGATGACCTCGCTCACTCCGCGCGTCACCTTGAGGAGGCCGGCGATGGCCGCCCACAGAGCGCCGGTCGCCATGGCGCACAGCATGATCAGCGGAATGGCGATCCAGCCGGGGACGGTGAGTGCCCCGCCGAGGACCGCGGCGATGAACGCGGCGAGCCGGTACTGGCCGTCGACGCCGATGTTGAACAGGTTCATGCGGAAGCCGAGGGCCACCGCGACGCCGGCCAGGTAGTACGTCGTCGCCTTGTTCAGGATGTAGACCTGGCTGTCGCTGGCGGAGCCGTAGGTCACCATGTCGCTGAAGGCGTCGCCCGGGTTCTTGCCGGTGGCGAGGATCACCAGGGTCGTGACGACGAGCGCGGCGACGACGGCCAGCAGCGGCGCCGCGATCCCGAGGAGCAGCCGCTCCTTGTCGATCCGTTGGGTCAGCTTGTTCATCGGTGGTCGTCCTCTGCGTGCTCCAGGTGGCCGGTGGCCGCACCCGTCATGGCGGAGCCGAGCTCCTCAGGGGTGATGGTGGCGGGGTCGGCGTCGGCGACCAGGCGGCCGCGGTACATCACCCGCAGGGTGTCGGAGAGCCCGATGAGCTCGTCCAGGTCGGCGGAGATCAGCAGCACGGCCAGGCCCTTGCGGCGGGCCTCGCGGATGTGGTCCCAGATCGCGGCCTGCGCGCCGACGTCCACGCCCCGGGTGGGGTGGGCGGCGATGAGGAGCTTCGGGTCGTGGCTCATCTCGCGGCCCACGATCAGCTTCTGCTGGTTGCCGCCGGACAGTGAGGCGGCCGTCACCTCGATGCCCGGGGTGCGCACGTCGTAGGCCTCGACGATGCGCTCGGTGTCGGCGCGGGCGGCCTTGGTGTCGAGGAGTCCGCCGCGCGAGTTGGGCCGCTCGGTGACATGGCCGAGGATGCGGTTCTCCCACAGCGGCGCCTCGAGGAGCAGGCCGTGGCGGTGGCGGTCCTCGGGGATGTAGCCGACGCCGGCTTCCCGGCGGCGGCGGGTGGGGGCGTGGGAGATGTCGGTACCGTCGAGCGTGATGACGCCGGCATCCGGGTCGCGGATGCCCATGATGGCCTCGACCAGTTCCGACTGGCCGTTGCCCTCCACACCGGCGATGCCGAGGACCTCGCCCTTGTGGATGGTGAAGGAGATGTCGGCGAGGACGATCCGCTCGACGCCGTCGAGGTCGGTCTGGGCCAGTCGCAGGCCCTCCACCCTGAGGAGCGGGACGTCCGTGACGGTGGACTCCTCGGTCTCCGGCGTGGGAAGTTCGCTGCCGACCATCAGCTCGGCGAGCTGCTTGGTGGTGGTCGTCCTCGGGTCGGCCGTGCCGACCGTGGTGCCGCGCCGGATGACGGTGATCTCGTCGGCGACGGACAGCACCTCTCCCAGCTTGTGGGAGATGAAGATGACGGTGAGCCCCTCGGCCTTCAGCTCGCGCAGGTTGTCGAAGAGGGCGTCGACCTCCTGCGGCACGAGGACGGCGGTGGGCTCGTCGAGGATGAGGGTCTTGGCGCCGCGGTAGAGAACCTTGAGGATCTCCACGCGCTGCCGGTCGGCGACGCCGAGTTCCTCCAGGAGGACGTCGGGCCGCACGTTCAGGCCGTACGCGTCGGATATCTCCTTGATCTTCGCGCGTGCCTTGGAGCCGATGCCGTACAGCTTCTCCGCGCCGAGGACGACGTTCTCGAGGACGGTGAGGTTGTCGGCGAGCATGAAGTGCTGGTGCACCATGCCGATGCCGCGCGCGATGGCGTCGGCGGGGTTGTGGAAGGTGACCTGTTCGCCGTTCACGGTGATGGTGCCCTCGTCCGGCTGCTGCATGCCGTAGAGGATCTTCATCAGGGTGGACTTGCCGGCGCCGTTCTCACCGCACAGTGCGTGGACGGTGCCCGTACGGACCGTGATGTCGATGTCGCGGTTGGCGACGACACCGGGGAAGCGCTTGGTGATGCCGCGCAGTTCGACGGCAGCGGGAGGGCTGGACGCGTTGATGGCGCACTCTCCTCGGGGAAAGGGGCTGCGGGGGGAGGGCAGGCGTCGGCGACGCTAGCGCGGCAACTCACTGCTACGCGCGTAGAGTTGACACATTGTTATGGCTCGACGAGGGGCCGAGGAGTGGCCCCTCGTCGAGCCGGGGTCCGACGGGACCCATCAGGTCACGGGGTGGTCTTGACCTTGATGCCGCCGTCGACGATCTTCTTCTTCGCCGCGTCCAGCTTGGCCTGGATGTCGTCGATGAAGCCGCCGCTGGTGGCCAGCGAGACACCGTTCTTGGCGAGCGAGTAGGAGTTGACGCCCGTCAGCGGCTTGCCGTCGTGGGTGGCCTTGATGAAGTCGTAGACACCGACGTCGACGTTCTTGACCATCGAGGTCAGGATCGAGTTCTTGTACTTGGCCAGGCCCGGGATGTTGTACTGGTCGGAGTCCACGCCGATGGCCCAGGCGCCCTTGGCGCCGCTGACGGCCTCGATCGCGCCGTTGCCGGAGGAGCCGGCCGCCGAGTAGATGACGTCGGCGCCCTTGTCGAGCATGCCCTGCGCGGCTTCCTTGCCCTTGTCGGGGCTGGCGAAGCCGGAGGTGTCCGAGCCGTGGCTCAGGTACTGCGTCTCGATTTTGATCTTCGGGTTAGTGTCGTGGACACCCTGGACGTAACCCGCCTCGAACTTCTTGATCAGCGGGACGTCGACGCCGCCGATGAAGCCGACGTGGTCCTTCTTCGTCTTCAGCGCCGCGGCGACACCGGCCAGGTAGGAGCCCTGCTCCTCGGTGAAGGTGATGCTGTCGACGTTCTTGGCGTCCACCACCGAGTCGACGATGCCGAAGCTGGTCTTCGGGTACTTCACGGCGACCTTGGCCAGAGAGTCGGAGTACGCGTAGCCGACACCGATGATCGGGTTGTAGCCGGCCTCGGCCAGGTCCGACAGGCGCTGCTCGCGGTCGGCCTCGGTGTCCGAGGTCTTGGCGGTCAGCTCCTTGATCTCGCCGCCGAACTCGCTCTTGGCCTTGTCGGCACCGCGCGCGGCGGAGTCGTTGAAGGAGCGGTCACCACGACCGCCGACGTCGAACGCGAGACCGATCTTGACGCCCTTGCCACCGCTCGAGGAGGAGGACGACGACTTGTCGTTTTCGGAGGACGTGCTGCCACAGGCGGTGGCAGACAGTGCGAGTGCTGCGGTGGCGAGACACGCAGCGGAAAGCTTGGCTACCCGGCGCACGGGAAGGCTCCTTCACCTGACCTGAGCGCCATGTCGGCGCTTGATGTGAGCACCACTCCAGTGCTCGAACCGAGACGCCCCGACGGCGTCGGCTTCGGCATCGTAACGCGCGTAGATGTCAGAAAAAGACCTCTACCAAAGCCGTTATCGATTCGAGGCAAACGGCGCCTGAACTCAAGGTCTGGCGGTTCCTCGCGGGGATTTCAGGCAGTGCGCGACTGGCCTGTTCCCGTCGTATGCCGGGCTGCGCGACGGCCCCCTCAGGGGCCGCCGCTCGCCGGTCCACCGCTCATCGGGCCGCGGCGTGCAGCAGGGCGGCCGCCGTGAACAGCTCAACGCCCACCCGGATCGCGGACTCGTCCGCGTCGAAGTCGCCCTGGTGCAGGTCGCGCAGGGTCCGCTCGCCGGGGGTGCGCACGCCGAGCCGGGCCATGGCTCCGGGCACGTGCTCCAGGTACCAGGAGAAGTCCTCGCCGCCCAGGCTCTGCTCGGTGCCCTCGACGGAGGCCGCGCCGCGCCGCGCCACCATGGCCTCGCGCAGCAGTTCGGTCACCTCCGGTTCGTTGACGACCGGCGGCACCCCGCGGACGTAGTTGATCTCCGACTTGGCCTTGTGCAGGTTGGCGACCTCGTCGATCGCGGCGACCACGATGTCGGGCGCGTGCCGCCAGGCCTGGATGTCCAGGCAGCGCACGGTCCCGGAGAGCTCGGCATGCTGCGGGATGACGTTCGGGGCGTGCCCGGACTCGACGCGTCCCCAGGTCACCGCCAGCCCGGCACGGGTGTCGACGCGGCGGCCGACGAGCGCGGGCACGTCGGTGACGACCCGGGCGACGGCGGTGACGAGGTCGGTCGTCAGATGCGGCCGGGCGCTGTGCCCGCCGGGGCCGTCCAGGGAGACCTCGAGCCGGTCGCAGGCGGAGGTGATGGCGCCCTGCCTGAGCCCGATCATCCCGGCGTCCACCCGGGGGTCGCAGTGCACGGCGACGATCCGCCCCACACCCTCCAGCACGCCGGCCTTGATGGCCTCGGCGGCACCGCCCGGCAGCACCTCCTCGGCGGGCTGGAAGACCAGCCTCACGGGGCGGGGCAGCAGCCCCTGCTGGTGCAGTTCGGCGAGGACCAGCCCGGCGCCGAGCACCACGGTGGTGTGCACGTCGTGGCCGCAGGCATGGGCGCGGTCGGGCACGGTGGAGCGGTAGGGGCACTCGCTCTTGGTGTCCGGGATGGGCAGCGCATCGATGTCGGCGCGCAGCGCAAGGATGCCCTGTGCCCGGCCGCCCCCCTCCTCTCCCAGCGGGCCGCCCCTCTCGTCGCCGTAGCCGTCCGTACCCGCGTCGGCTCCGATGTCACAGACGAGTCCGGTTCCGCTCGGGAGCACACGGGGTTCGAGCCCGGCCTCCTCCAGCCGCTCCTTGATCGCGGCGGTGGTGCGGAACTCCTGGTTGCCGAGCTCCGGGTGCATGTGCAGGTCGCGACGGAACGCGACGAGTTCGGCGAACAGCGCCTCCGGCAGGGTGCCGGGCAGGACGGCTTCCGCGGGGAGATCGGCCTCGGACTCTGGGGACATCAGTTGCTTCACCCTCTGAAGGGTATGACGCCGGGACGGTCAACTGACCCTCGATCAACAAAACTTCAGCCCGTTAGGGGAAGAAAAACCGGCCGTCGGCGCATAGCTATCGGCTGGGATGGGTACACTCGCCCGTCTTGACCGGCCGAGCGGATCACGGAATCCCCGGGAGAGCGGCAGCCACCACTTCCTTGGCACCCGTCCCACTGTGCTTTTCTCCAGGCATACCACGCTTCACTTGAGGCACGCCCGAATTGTTCACCTGACGGACGGCCCCGGGACGGTCCGCGGACGGCTGCCGGCCTGCTCACCGTGCCCCCGCTGACCAGGCGAGCGAAGGGGCAACGGGCCGGACCCGGCCGGAGCCGGACCGGAAGGAGGCCGTCAGCCGGTCTGGACCGTCCGGGCGATGCGGTGCACGTCACGGGCGGTCCCCGTCACGCCGGACAGAAAGCCCTGAGCCCGGGGCGAGGCGTGCGCCGTCAGCCAGGCCGGGTCGATGTCGCAGACGGCGACACGGACGCCCGTGCCGGCCAGCGCCAGCGGCAGCGTGTGCACGACGGTGGACGGGAAGCTCAGGACCGTACGGCCGATCGGGCCACGCCGGGCGATCAGCTCCAGCGGCAGGTCGGGGCGGACCACCTCCAGGCCCGTCCGCACCGCCAGCCGGTGCAGCTTGTCCGCGCTCTCGCGGCGGTGGGCGAAGTAGCGGGTCGCACCGTGGGCCTCGGCGAGGGTGCGTACGGCGTCGAGGTAGCGGTCGCCGTCCACGACGCCGGTCTCGACGAGTGAGGTGCCCACGAGGTCGGCGCCGGTGGTGATGCGGGGCGGGCCGAAGCGGGAGCGGGTCCAGGAGAAGCCGTTCGCCGTGACCGTCACGCCGTCCGGGGACTCGTCGATCGGCATGGAGGAGAAGACCTCCACCCGGCGGCCCGGCCGGCTCCCGCCCGGTGTCAGCCGGCGGCGGGCGGCGGCCGACACCGGGGCGAAGAGCAGGTCGCGCGGGCCGGGCCGGCCGCCCTTGCGGTGCCAGCGCACCAGCCGTTCACCGCGGGCGAGTTGGGCGACGAACTCCATCGTGGCCGTGCCGTCGTCCACGACCACGAGGTCGCGTGCCTTCGTGATCGTCAGCAGCAGCTGCACGTACCGCGAGAACGGATCCCCCATCACCACCCGTTCGGCACGCCGCAGCAACGGGGTCAGCCCGCCGATGGTCTGGAACGGAGCGGCAGCCCCGCCCCGCGCCTCCTCCCACCGGACCTCGTACCCCTCGTCACGGGCCAGCTCGGCCATCCGCCGCAACTGGCCACGGGTCATCGGATCCGTCGGGGACAGCACGACGACCGTCAGCTGCGGCGCGGCCTCCTCCCGTCTTCGCGTCCCACGCCTGGTCTGCGACGGGACGAGCGGCAGGACGGGCGGTCCGCCGGGACCTGCCCCGTCCTCGCCCGCGTCGGCGCCCAGGGGCCTCCGGCCGTCGCCGGACGGTCCGGCGCACTCCGCCTCCTTGGGTCGCTCGTTCCTCGTGAGGCCGTGGGTGTGCGCCCATTCCAGGACGTTCAGCAGCTGGACCGGGCTCTCGACGAAGGCGAGGGTGTGGGGGCTCATCGGTGGGCGACCGTTCCGTCGTCTGGGGATCCGTAACGGGATCGGGAGGCTCGGTCTCACACCGCGACCGGCTCGCCGGCCGCCGCGGCGATCTCCGCCTCGGCGACGACACCGGTGACGCGGCGCAGCTTCTTCATCGGGGCGAGCTCGGAGTCGTAGACCTTCTTCACGCCGTCGCCGAGGGACGCCTCGATGGTGCGGATGTCGCGGACCAGGCGCGTCAGGCCCTGCGGTTCCACGGAGGCCGCCTGGTCCGAGCCCCACATGGCGCGGTCGAGGGTGATGTGGCGCTCGACGAAGGCCGCGCCGAGGGCGACGGCGGCCAGCGTGGTCTGCAGGCCGGTCTCGTGGCCGGAGTAGCCGATCGGGACGTTCGGGTACTCCTTCTCCAGCGTGTTGATCACGCGGAGGTTCAGTTCCTCGGCCTTGGCCGGGTAGGTGGAGGTGGCGTGGCAGAGCAGGATGTTGTCGCTGCCCAGGACCTCCACCGCGTGGCGGATCTGCTTCGGGGTCGACATGCCGGTGGACAGGATGATCGTCCGGCCGGTGGCCCGCAGGGCGCGCAGCAGCTCGTCGTCCGTCAGGGACGCCGACGCCACCTTGTGCGCGGGCACGTCGAACTTCTCCAGGAAGGCGACCGCCTCGGTGTCCCACGGGGAGGCGAACCAGTCGATGCCCTTCTTCTTGCAGTACGCGTCGATCTGGCGGTACTCCTCCTCGCCGAACTCGACGCGGTGGCGGTAGTCGATGTAGGTCATCCGGCCCCAGGGGGTGTCGCGCTCGATGTCCCACTGGTCGCGCGGGGTGCAGATCTCGGGCGTGCGCTTCTGGAACTTGACGGCGTCGCAGCCGGCCTCGGCGGCCGCGTCGATCAGCTTGAAGGCGTTCTCGATGTCGCCGTTGTGGTTGATGCCGATCTCACCGGTGACGTAGACGGGGCGGCCGGGGCCGGCCTCGCGCGAACCGAGCGTGCGGATGCGGGAGTTGGTGCTCATGGTGGGATTCGTCCCTTACTTGTGCTCGTTGGACTGGGTGGGGAGGTCGAGGG
>NZ_MUBM01000497.1 GCF_002154505.1 Streptomyces carpinensis
GCGGCGGTGGCGATAGACAACGCCCGCCGCTACACCCGCGAGCACACCATGGCCGTCACGTTGCAGCGCAGCCTGCTGCCGCAGGCGGTGCCGGAGCAGTCCGCCCTGGAGGTGGCCCATCGCTATCTGCCCTCGCAGACCGGCGTGTGCGGCGACTGGTTCGACGTGATCCCCCTGCCCGGCACGCGGGTGGCCCTGGTGGTCGGTGACGTCGTCGGCCACGGTCTGCACGCGTCGGCCACCATGGGCCGGCTGCGCACCGCCGTGCACAACTTCTCCGCCCTGGACCTCTCCCCCGACGAGCTGCTGGCCCACCTGGACGAACTGGTCGCCCACCTGGACGAGCTGGTCGCGCGGGCCGACGCCGGCGGGACCGTCGACGAGGGCGTGGGCATCACCGGGGCCACCTGCCTGTACGCCATCTACGACCCTGTCTCCGGGGTGTGCAGCGTCGCCAGCGCCGGCCACCCGGGTCCTGCCCTGGTCCGCCCCGACGGCACCGTCACCTTCCCCGACACATCCCCCTCGCCGCCCCTGGGACTGGCCGGCGGTCTCCCGTTCGAAACCGCCGCACTTCAGCTGCCGGAGGGCAGTCGGCTGGCCCTGTTCACGGACGGACTGGTCGAGAACCGCCGGCGCGACCCGGACACCGGCCTGGCGCTGCTGCGAGACGCCCTGGCCCGCTCCGGCCCCGGCCTCACCCCCGAGGAGACCTGCCAGGCGGTCCTGGGCGCCCTGCTCCCCGAACGCCTCAGCGACGACGTCGTCCTGCTCGTCGCCCGCACCAGGCTGACGGACCCCGGCCAGGTCGCCGACTGGGAGGTGCCCGCCGACCCGGCGGCCGTCTCACGCGTCCGCTCCGAGGCCGTCCACCAGCTGGATGCCTGGGGCCTGAACCTGATGGCCTTCAGCACCGAGCTGATCGTCAGCGAGCTGGTCACCAACGCCATCCGGTACGGCACCCAGCCCATCCACCTGCGTCTGCTGCACGATCGAAGCCTGATCTGCGAGGTCTCCGACGGCTCCAGCACCTCCCCGCACCTGCGCCGGGCCCGGGTCACCGACGAGGGCGGCCGCGGCCTGTTCCTGGTCGCCCGGTTCGCCCAGCGCTGGGGCACCCGCTACACCTCCCGGGGCAAGGTCATCTGGACCGAGCAGGCTCTCCACGGCGCAGGCCCGGAACCCGACCTGGACCTCGCCGACGTCCTCCTCGACCAATGGGACGCCTGACCGGAACCGCCACGACCAACACCGCCGAGGGCGCGCAGTTCATCGCCCGGCCCGGCCGGGACAAGCCCGTCCCGCGGCCGACTCCGACGGCGTTGTACGCGATCCGGTGGGACCACAGCCAGTAGGCGCGGCTGGCCGCGCCAGCGGGCCGGCGTCCGTCAGCATGGGTGGCTGATCGACCTGGTCGGAGCGAGGACGGCGCCCCCGACGGCCGCCCTGGCGCAGATCGACGGGTGGATCAGCTGCGGGAGGCCGAGCGCCGCCGCGGCGAGGGCCGTGCAGGCGCTGGAGCTGGGGGGCTTCAACCGGCAGCTGCCGACGGTGTACGTCACGGGCGGGGCGCAGGGCGCGCAGCAGATCAACGAGCTGGTCGCCGAGGCGCTGCCGTGGCTGCTGCAGCAGGCGAACGTGGTGCACCAGTGCGGCCCGGCCAACGAGGCGGGTCTGCGGGAGCGGGCGGCAGGGCTCCCCGCCGAGCTGGCGGCCCGCTACCACCTGACGGGCTTCATCAACAGCGAGCTGCCCGACGTCCTTGCCCTGGCTGACGTGGTGGTGTCGCGGAGCGGGGCGGGGACTGGCGGAGCTGACCGCGCTGGGCAAGCCTGCGATCTTCGTGCCGCTGCCGTCGTCGGCGGGGCAACGAGCAGGCGCACAACGCGCGGCGTCTGCAGGAGACCGGGGCGGCGGTCGCGTTGGAGGGCGAGGTGTCGGCGGGCCGGTTGCGGGAAGCACTGGGCCCGCTCCTGGCCGACGCCGATCTTCGGTGGGGCATGGCGGAGCGGGCCCGTGCGTTTGGCCGTCCGGACGCGGCCGACAGGCTCGTGGACGTGCTCCTGTCCGCCGCGTCTGGGTGAGCTACCGGGCGGATGCCCGGACATGACGAAGCCCCCCGCCGTAACTCCCCCGTGGCGGGCGGCTCGTGCTACAGGTGCAGAGATCAAGGTCGGCTGCGGCGACGTAGCGTCCTAGTACTCCAGCTGAGACCGTGATCTTCGTAGTGCGCGGTCGGCTGGGCCGTCTCTCGTTGCGGGTTGGTCCGACTGGTCGGATCTGACGGTGGGTCGCGCCGGGACGTTCCGGGCGGCGGCAGAGCCGAGGTTATGAATGCAGCACCTGACCGTCCATGAAATCAACCTCAGGAGCAACTCGATGCGCCCCATCAGGGCAGCCTGTCTCGGCACGGCCACTGCGCTGGTTACCCTTCTCGCCTGCGCCCCTGTCGCGGCCGCCGCTGCGAAGGACACCGCTTCCTCCCACGCCAAGGCCGGAGACCGGGTCATCACACTCATCGGCCATCTCGCGCAGCAGACGTTCTTCCCCGTCAACCCCGGCGGCGTCCCCGCCGCCCAGGGCGATCGGACCGTCTTCCGCTCGGTCCTCAAGGACAAGCACGACAACCACGTCGTCGGCGAAACCGACGGCACCTGCACCACCACCCGGGTCGACAACGGCGGAGCAGAGGTGTGCGTCGTGAACTACAACCTCCCGGGCGGCCAGCTCACCGTGCAGGGGATGGTCTTCGGCAATCTCAACCCGGGCCCTCCCCCTTCGTTCGACAACGCGATCACCGGCGGCACCGGGGCATTCGACCGGGCTCGTGGCATGGTCCACGCCGACACGATCGGTATGGGCATGAGGCGCTTCACGATCGACCTCGACCGCTGACTGACCCTGCCCGGTGAGAAGGCTGGGCCGTCCACGGCACGGCCCAGGTGCTCGATTGGCCGCCATGGGCGACGCCGCAATCAGGCTGAGTCCCAGGCCATCCGCCATCAGCGACAAGCCGCCGGGCATGAAGAGCGCGATCTTCAGCTGGAGTAAGACGACACCTGCACGTGGAGGCCGGACGCACGCGGTTTCCGGCGGGGCATCGTCTGCCCAAGGATCGGTCAAACCGCCGACAAACTCCCCCTTCGGGTGCCCGACGGACGACCTGACCGGCTTCCCGCAGGCCGAGCTGGCGATCGAGAACCGCAGCTCCAAGGTCAGCAGCTACATCGTCCAGGTGGAGTTCGTCGACGGCTCCGGGACGCGGTCCAGCGAGGGCACGGCGGCGCCAACAACCTGGCTGCGGGCCAGAGGCCAACGAGAAGGCCGTGGGCCTGTCGAAGGCACCCAGCGGCCTCAAGTGCCGCGTGACGTCGGTGATGCGATACGCGTCCTGACCGACGAGGTGAGCGAGGCCCCGCCGAGGAGTTCGGCGGGGGCCTCGTCGTGTCCGCCCCCGAGTTACTGGACGTGTCTGCCGGCCGCTCGGAACACCGGCATCTCTCGCCTGTTCGCCCGGAACCGCCGGGCTCTCTGGGGGAGACCCACGTGCAGAAGCACGACGACAACACCCGTTACTCGATCAAGCGCTTCGGAGGGGACTTCGCCTGCGCCCTCACCCCGGTTCCAGATGCGAATAGCGCAGGAAGTGGTGTGAGGCCCCGTGCCGCGGGTGACGCGCGGTCGAGCCGGGGCCGGCCGACACCGGGCCCCGGGACCGCCTCACGCTCCCGGCAGGTCTCCTGCTCGGGGTCGCTGCTGATGCGGTGGCTGGCCACCTCCCGGGGCGGGCGCCCGCAGCACAAATGAGGTCCTGCCCGGGCAGCGGACAGGCGTGACCGATCTCAGGGATAGTCATTAATTGATCCGGTTGGTGCGGCACCAGTCGTCGTGACGGCCGCCCAGGGACGCTTACCACAGGTCGCAGGTGCAGGTGTTGGGGCGGAGACGGACGCGAGTTAGGTAGGTGTTGAAGGGACTGTCCCACATCTCCTCGTCGGTCTCGGTGGGCTTGGAACGGTCACGGTAGAGGATGTAGCCCACAGGGCTCTCCTTTCAGTTGGCCGGCGTCATGGCGTCGATGGCGTCTCAAGTCCGCATTGGTCGGCAAGGAGCGACCATGGCCGGTCCGGGGTTACTGCCGCGACCGGCTGTCTCGAACAAGCGGCAGCCGAGCAAGCACCGGTGGCCGCGGACCTCAGGTACTCCGGTCCGGGGCCACCGGACGGTCATCCGCTGCGCAGGGGGAGGCCGTAGGCCACTGTGAACCCGCGGACGCGGGGCAGACCGGGGCAGGGAGCCCGTACAGGTGGTGGACGTAGGTGCGGGTTTTGGCTTCCCAGTTGGTGATGCCGAGGATGCGGCCGAAGACGGCGGCCGCAACCATGGGGCAGACGGCGTCGGCGGGCTGCTGGGCCTTCTTGCGGATGCCTTTGCCGCGGCGGACGTACCGCCAGGGGTGGTCGCCGGGGAAGCCGACCAGGCGGCCGATGTCCTCCTGGGTGATGCGTTCCCCGGTCTCGGCGCACGCCCACCCGTAGATCGTCGCGGTGACGCACGTGCCCGGCAGGTCGGCGCTGCGCGTGCCGCCGCCCTTGGCCCGTCCGGTGGCCGGGTCGATGGGCCGGTGTCCGCGCGTGAGGTAGGTGCGGCCTCTGGGCCAACCGACGCATTCTGCGAACGTGGTGGTGGGGAACGGGGCGGTTGCGTGAGGCTCACGAACGGGCGCTCCCCTCGGTAGGCGGCCATGAAGCGGCGTTTGCGGTGGGAGGCGGCACCGTAGGCGACGGCGTCCAGCGTCCACGCCTCGGTGGTGTGCCATCCGGCCTCGCGCAGCCGGTCCACCAGCCTGGCCGTCGAATGGTGCAGCGGCGGGTTGGGCCGGCTCAGGGGCGGCGTCGTCCTTCGCAACGGGGGCAGGGGGTGCTCATACCTCGAAGCACAATTCGAGGCACCGACAGCGCCCGGCTCCGCGGGGCCGGGGCCTGGCCCTACGGTCAGAAGTCGTCGTGGTGACGAGCTACGGGTTCCGTCGAAGCCGAGCGTCACCATTGCAGTGCCGTAGCGCGCCCGAGGTCGATTCCCGAGGAGCGGTCTGGATCATCGACGGACGGTGAACACAGGCTGGTCGGCTCCCGTACAGGGCCGACGTACAGCCGCGGCCCCCCGACAGCAGCGACGCCCTGCGTGCCGCGGTGAGCGCGGCCCTGGACGACAACACCCCGTAAGCGCTGCGTTACTTCCCTGAGGTCGGCCAGTACGAGGTCGACGGCTAGGCATTCTCGTTCGAAAGGGACGGGGATTCCCCCGGATGCCGCGTTTGCGGAGGTGATCGCGGATCGCGTGGGAGGAGGAGACCTTATCGGCCAGGACCACATCCGGTCTGGTTCCGCTCCCAGAACGCCGCATGGGGACGCGACATCACTGCGGCCCGGCAACACCACGCTCGCGAAGGCCACCTCGTCGTGCCACGCGAACCGATCGGCTTTCCCTGCGGAGAAGGAAGCCCGGGAGCGCGCTCGCCGTAGGGATCGCGCTGCCGGGCTTCCTTCTCGGTTCAGCGGCCGCGTTGCGGCCGTCGTCAGGCGTTCAGGGCGTCGATGATGGCCTTGGTGACGTCCTCGGTGGAGGCGGTACCGCCGACGTCGCGCGTGAGGATGCCGACCGCGGTGGTGGCCTCGATGGACTTGTTGAGGCGGGCCGCCTGGTCAGGCAGGCCGAAGTGCTCCAGCATCAGGGCCGCGCTGCCGACCGCGCCGATCGGGTTGGCGAGGCCGTGGCCGGCGATGTCCGGGGCAGAGCCGTGGACCGGCTCGAACATGCTGGGGTAGCGGCGCTCGGGGTTGAGGTTGGCGCTGGCGGCGAGGCCCAGGCTGCCGGCAAGGGCGCTGCCGAGGTCGGAAAGGATGTCGGCGTTGAGGTTGGAGGCGACGACGACCGAGAGATCCTCGGGCTTCAGCACGAACTTCGCGGACATGGCGTCGACCAGGACGCTCTCGGTCTCCACGTCCGGGTAGTCGGCAGCGACCCGCTTGAAGACGTCGTCCCACAGCACCATGCCGTACTGCTGGGCGTTGCTTTTGGTGACGGAGGAGACCTTTTTGTGCGCCCTGTTGCGGGCGAGGTCGAAGGCGAAGCGCATGATGCGTTCGCAGCCGACCTCCGTGAAGAGGGCGGACTGGACGGCGACTTCACCGCCCGGTCCCCTGCCGCCGAGGTTGCGGCCGCCGAGGCCCGCGTACTCGCCCTCGCTGTTCTCGCGGACGACAACCCAGTCGAGCTCGGTGTCGTCGGCCTTGCGGAGCGGGCTGACGACGCCCGGGAGGAAGTGCACCGGGCGGACGTTGGCCCATTGGTCGAAGCTCTGGCAGATCTTCAGCCGCAGTCCCCAGAGGCTGATGTGGTCGGGGACGGTGGGCCAGCCGACCGCGCCGAAGTAAATGGCGTCGAAGTCCTTGAGTTGGTCGAGGCCGTCCTCGTCCATCATCGTGCCGGTGCGCTCGTAGTACTCGCAGCCCCAGGGGAACTCCCGCCACTCGAACGCGAAGGCCCCGGCGGAGTCCTCGGCCAGGGCGTCCAGGACGGCGCGCCCTGCGGCGACGACTTCCTTGCCCACGCCGTCGGCGGGGATGGCGGCGATACGGAACGTGCGGGGTGCGGTGGTCATGGGTGCCTCCGGCTCGCTGTGTGGGATCGCTTTCGAGTCAACACAGGGCGGCGGTACGGCGTCCAAGACGTGCTTTCGATACGACGTATAGGCGCAGCCGATCGGTCCTGCGTCAGGCGTCGCGAGCCCTTCGGCGGGCGAGCGACTCGGTGAGGGCCAGGAAGGCGCGTGCGGCCGGGGTGAGGTGCGCGGGGAGGCTGACCATCGCCACGTGGAGGTGGGCGGTCGGCTCGATGGGGGCGACAACGGCTCCGCAGCGGCGGGCCAGTCGGGTCCACGCGGAGGGCAGGACGGCGACTCCGACGCCGGTGAGGACCAGCGGCAGGATCGAGGTGCGGTGGTCGACGACCGTCACGATCTGGGTGTCGGTGCCGCCCGCGGTGATGTCGTCGACGATGTGGCGCATCAGGCTGCCGGTGCGGGAGGCGATGAGTTTCTGCCCGGCCAGATCCTCGGGCCGGATGGTGACGTCGTCCTCGATCGCCTCGCCTGGTGCGGCGACGACCACGAAGGGCTGGTCCTCGACGTGCAGGACATCCAGCCCGGTCGGGTGGACGGGTGCGGCGCTGCCGAGCAGGCCCAGTTCGCAGGCGCCCCTGCGGACCAGGGACAGCACTTCGTCCGGGGTGAAGGCGGCGTGCGTGCTCACCGTCACCGACGGATGCAGCTCGGCGAAACGGTGGATGAGTGTGGTGAGCGGTTCGATGCCGGGTGAGGGCATGGTGGCGACCTCGACGGTGCCGCTGTGCAGCCCGGTGAGCGCGGCCGCGGTGTCGCGTACGGCGGCCAGGTCGCGGAGCACGCGTCGGCTCGGCTCCAGCAGTTCCTGGCCGGCCTCGCTGAGCACGACGCCGCGCCCCACGCGGTGAAAGAGGGCCACACCGAGGTCGGCCTCTAGGTTCGCCATCGCCTGGGACAGCGAGGGCTGGGCCACGTGGAGGGCGGCGGCGGCCTTGCTGAAGCCGCCGTGCTCGACGATCGCGAGGAAGTACTCCAGCTGCCGGGCGTCCACCGTGCCTCCCCCGATCGGTCTCTCCTAGGACAGGGTCAACTTATCCGCCGGCGTCGTCTCGTCCGCGCACCCGGTGATCCAGCGGTCGGCGAGGGTCCGTCCGCACTGCGTGAGCAGCCGTGCGGACAGGGCACTGTCGGCCGCACAGTCCTGGTCGGTCAGATCCGTCAGGGCCTGCACGGAACGGAAGTGGCGGGCGGTGCGGTCGGCGGCCAGCGTGCAGCGGCCGGCCACGGCGTGCACTGCCGTGCCGTGTCGGCTGGCCCGCCGGGCAAGTGCGACCGGCAGCTTGCCCGACAGGGACTGCTCGTCGAGGCTGCCCTCGCCGGTGACGACGAGGTCGCTCGCGGCCAGCAACTCGTCGGCGCCGAGCAAGGTGAGGAAGTAGTCGGCCCCCGGGCACACC
>NZ_MUBM01000498.1 GCF_002154505.1 Streptomyces carpinensis
GATGACCGCGGTCATCAGCACCCCACGGCCGCGGAAGCGCATCTTGGCGAAGGCGTAACCGGCGAGGGTACAGAAGAACAGGGTGGCGGCGGTGATGCAGCCGGCCACGATGACGCTGTTGACGATGGCCTTGCCCAGGTGGGCCTGGTCCCAGGCCGCCTGGAGGTTGCTCCACAGCCTGCCGCCCGGCACCACCGGCGGCGGGCTGTCCAGGACCCGCTGCTGGTCGTGCGAGGCGGCCACCAGCGTCCAGTAGAGCGGGAAGATCGAGCCCAGGCCGACGACGATCAGGGCGAGATAGGTGAACGGGCCGCCCCGAAGCTGCTGGCCGGCGCCGATCCTGAAACGGCCGCGGCCCTTGTCCGGTGTGGTGGCGGGCGGTGCCGGGGTGAGGGCCGGCGCGGTCTTGGTGGGACTGGTCGTGGTCATCGATGTCGCTCCCGTCAGGCCGCGCTCTTGCGCACGAACCGGCCGACGATCCAGTTGATCAGGGCGATGAGCAGCAGCAGGACGAGCATGGCCCAGGCCACGGCCGCGGCCGGGCCCAGATGCCCGAGCTTCCAGCCGTAGTTGTAGAGGTAGATGCTGAGCGTCTCGTACTGGTGCTCGCTGCCGCCGACGGCGCCGAGCGTGCCGCCCTGCAGCAGCAGCGGCTCACCGAACAGCTGCATGGAGCCGATCGTCGAGATGACGATGGTGAACAGGATCGTGGGCCGCAGCGAGGGAATGGTCACCTTGCGGAACTGCTGCCAGCGCGAGGCTCCGTCGATCGATGCCGCCTCGTACAGGTCGCTGGGCACCGCCTGCATGGCCGCCAGGTAGATCAGGGCGTTGTAGCCGGTCCAGCGCCAGATCACGATGATCGAGATGGCGATCTTGGAGGTCCACTCCCCGTTGCCCCAGTCGGTGTTACCGGCGCCGAAGAAGTGCAGCACCCAGTTGAGGAGGCCGCCGTCGGCCCTGAAGACCAGGGCGAAGACCAGGGCCGCGGTGGCCACCGAGGTGGCGTACGGGGTGAGGATGACCGTCCGCCAGAACGTGCTGGCGCGCAGCTTGTAGTTGAGCAGATGGGCCAGGCCCAGCGCCACGAGCAGCTGCGGGAGGGTGGAGATGACGCCGATGACGAAGGTGTTGGCGACGGCCGTCCAGAACTCGGAGTCCTGGAGGATCTTGGTGAAGTTGTCGAAGCCGACCCACTCGGACTGGCTCAGGCTCGTCATCTCCACCCGGTGCAGGGCGATCCAGCCGGTGTAGAGGAGGGGGTAGAGCCCGAAGGCACCGAAGACGAGGAAGAAGGGGGCTATGTAGGCGTACGGCGATGCCTTGTCGTCGAAGCGCCACAGCCGCGAGCGCCACTTGCTGCGTCCGTTCGACGCGGCGACGGAGCCGCCGGACGGCGGGGTGTGGGCACCCCGTGTGGGGGTTGTCGTTGCCACGGAGGGAGTCCTTCCCTGGAGGTTTCGGCCGGGTACGGGGCGGGAGGCGTGTTCAGGGACCGGGCGCCCGTCCCGCCGCTCCCTGTGCGGATCGACTGCGGTCCCGAGCGGCCCGTGCCCCGGCCTGACGTGCGTGAGGGGCCGGTCCCGGCCGCCGGACACCGGGTCCGGCCGGCCGGGCGCCGGCCTGGGGTCCGGTGCCTGCCTGTCCGGCGGTTCCCGCAAGGCGCCGCGGGCCTGGCGGAGACTGCCGGGCAGGGTGTGTGGTCCTGCTGATCGTGGTCGTGCTCATCGGGGCTCGCTGATCGCCGTCGTCCTCGTCGGGCCCGCGCTGATCGTGGTCGTGCTCATCGGGGCCCGCTCATCGTGGTGGTGCCGCAAGGGTCCCGTTGCGCGGGGTCCCGTGCTCGGGCGCCCCGCTCAACGGCCCCGCGCCCGCGGCGGGAGCCGTCGTACGGCTCCGCGCGCGGGCGCGGTGCGGGCGGCCGGCGGGGCCGCCCGCACCCCGGGCGGTCGTCAGCCGATCGCCTTGTCGATCGTGTCGGTCGCGTCCTTCCAGGCCTTGTCGGGCTTGGTGCCCCGCTGCTCCATGTTGTTGATCTGGGTGGAGATCGTGTCCTTGATCACGCCGTCCTTCGCGCCGAGCACGGCCTCGGGGATGGCCTTGGCCTCGTCGGCGTAGATCTGGCCGATCGGGGCGTTGTTGAAGTACGGGAGCGTCGCGTTCTTGACGCTGGCGAGCTCGTAGGCGCCCTTGTTGGACGGGAAGACACCGACGGCCTTGAACACGGCGGCCTGCTGCTCCGGAGCGGTCAGCCACTTCACCAGATCCGTGGCCTCCTTGACGTGCTTGCCGCTCTTGGGCACGGCCAGGAAGGAGCCGCCCCAGTTGGCCGCGGTGGTGCCGGGGGCGCGGGTGATGTCCCACTTGCCCTTGTAGGCGTCACCGGAGTAGGTGGAGATCTGGGCGGCCATCCAGGCGGGACAGGCCATCGAGGCGATCTTGCCCTTGCGCAAGGCCGCCTGCCACGGGTCCTGGAACTGGGCCAGGCCACCGCTCAGCTTCTTCGAGGCGGCCTCGGCGGCCAGGTTCCAGCCCTGCTTGACAGCCTCGCTGTCCTTGTAGACCGGCTTGCCGTCGGCGTCGTAGTACTGCTGCGCGGCAGAGCTGACGACCGCGTTGTACATGGCGCTCGCGGAGTCCATGAAGAAGGTGCCGGAGGGCGCCTTCTTCTTGTACTGCTCACCGAGCTTGATGTAGTCCTCCCAGCCGCCCGCGACCGCCTTCGCGACGGCCTCGCGGTCCGTCGGCAGACCCGCCTTCTCGAAGAGGTCCTTGCGGTAGCACAGGGACATCGGGCCGATGTCGGTGCCGGCGCCGATGACCGTGCCGTCCTTCGCGGTGGCCTGCTTCTCCTTCCAGGAGACCCAGTCGCCGACGTTGATGGACTTGCTCAGGTCGGCGAACTTGCCCGCCTGGGTGTCGACGACCTCCTTGATGCGGCCGACCTCGATGCCCGTGACGTCGCCGAGACCGCTGCCCGAGTTCAGCTGCTGAAGGAGCCTCGGGTAGTAGTCCTGCTCGTTGGCGGTGGTCTCTTCCTTGACCGTGATGTTCGGGTGCAGCTTGTGGTACTGGTCGAACAGGCTGGCTTCCTTGTAGCCGAACTGACCGAAGTCGGCCACTTTGAGAGTGATGTTCCCGTTGGAGTCCGAGGCGTTCGAATCGTCGTCGCTGCTGCAACCGGTCAGCAGCAGGGCCGAGGCCGTCAGGACCGTCGTGGTCACGGCCGCTGCTCTGCGGCCACGACCGCCGCCGGTACGGGTGATGCGCATTCCACTACTCCTTGTTCCAGTGGGGAACGGGGACCTCAGGAATCCGACCGCCGGGGTGCGACGGTCCGGACCTGCCCTCTCGGTTCGAGCAGCGGCCAGCCCACGGCACTCGGCGTGCGGTGAAAAGGTGCTGGTCAACGGTGTGCCATAGGAGACGGAGGGAAGGGCCGTTGATGGTTGTCGTCCACACGGGAGAGAGCCCCGGTCACCCGTGGGACCGCTCCCACGCGGCATGCCGGAAGACTCGTTGCTGCCGGGCCAGGTGTCAAGACTTGAAAACGGCGTTGTTGCGCAAGCGTGTTCCGCGCGTCACGTGAATGTGTCGCACGACGGCGCGTCACCGCCCCGTAATCCGGCCGTCCCACGCATGATCCACGCAGGTCACCGCCGGGTCGGCCGCAGCGGGAGCGTGCTCGCGCGACGCACCGGGGCGGTGGCCGGATTTTTTCTGGGTCAGAATGAAGCCGCCCCCCACGAAGCGCCGGAAGGTGAACGATGAGCCCTGCCGAACTGCCGCAGCCGCACAGGACCGCGGACGTCCGGCGCCCGACCCTGAACGCCGTTGCCGCCCGCGCCGGAGTCGGCCGCGGCACGGTCTCCCGGGTGATCAACGGCTCCCCGAAGGTCAGCGCCCGTTCCCGCGCGGCCGTCGAGCAGGCGATCGACGAACTCGGCTACGTTCCCAACCGCGCCGCCCGTTCCCTGGTCACCCGGCGCACCGACTCGGTGGCCCTGGTCGTCCCCGACGCCGAGAACCGGCTCTTCTCCGAGCCGTACTTCTCCGAGATCATCCGGGGTGTCTCCGCCGGACTCGCCGGTGCCGGAATGCAGTTGCTGCTGGTCCTGGCGCGGGACGAGTCGGAGTACGCGCGGCTCGCGACCTACCTCTCCGCACAGCGCGTGGACGGGGTGCTGATGATGGCGGTCCACAGCGACGACACACTGCCCGACCGGCTGGACGAACTCGCGGTGCCGACCGTGCTGGCCGGGCGGCGCAGCGACACCGAGCCGCTCGGGCACGTCCGCGCGGACAACAGCGGCGGCGCCCGGGTCGCGGTCGAGCACCTGCTGGCGAGCGGCCGCCGTGCCATCGGCACGATCACGGGGCCGCTGGACATGGACGTGGCCCGGGCCCGGCTCGACGGCTACCGGGAGGCACTGGAGCGCGCGGGCCTCGCCGTGGACGAGGACCTGGTCGCAACCGGCGACTTCACGGAGGAGGGCGGGCGCGCGGCCATGCGCGAACTCCTGCGCCGGCACCCCGGTCTGGACGCCGTCTTCGCCGCCTCCGACGTGATGGCCTCGGGCGCGGTGCTGGAACTGCGCGCCTCGGGCCTGCGGGTGCCGCAGGACGTCGCCCTCGTCGGCTTCGACGACTCGATCGTGGCCCGGCACATCGATCCCCCGCTGACCAGCGTGCGCCAGCCGCTGGAGGAGATGGGCCGCACCATGGCGAGCCTGCTGCTGGACGAGATCGCCGACCGCGGCACAGGCCACCGGGCCGTGGTCCTGCCGACGGAGCTGGTGGTGCGGGAGTCGGCTTAGGTTTTGTCGTCAAATTCCCGTCGTCCGCCCTGTGGGCAGAGGGGAGTTCGACGACAGGACCTAGCCGGAACCGTCCGCGGCGTCGTCCGTTCCGCGTGCCCCTTCCCCGCACCCCCTTTCGCCGTGGGAGCGCTCCCATGCATAATGGGGCCCACTCGACTCGTGGGAGCGATTCCATGCCCGAACCGATGACCGTGTCCTTCCCTCCCGCCTTCCTCTGGGGCGCGGCGACGTCCGCCTACCAGATCGAGGGCGCGGTGCGGGAGGGCGGCCGTACCCCCTCCATCTGGGACACCTTCAGCCACACGCCTGGCAGGACGGCCGACGGCGACACCGGTGACATCGCCGTCGACCACTACCACCGCTACCGCGACGACGTGGCCCTGATGGCGGAGCTTGGGCTGACCGCCTACCGCTTCTCGGTCTCCTGGCCGCGGGTGCAGCCCACCGGCCGGGGGCCCGCCGTGCAGGTGGGCCTGGACTTCTACCGACGCCTGGTCGACGAGTTGCTGTCCCATGGGATCAAACCGGCGATCACCCTCTATCACTGGGACCTGCCGCAGGAGCTGGAGGACGCGGGCGGCTGGCCGGAGCGGGACACGGCGCTGCGCTTCGCCGAGTACGCGCGACTCGTGGGCGAGGCGCTCGGCGACCGCGTGCAGCAGTGGATCACGCTCAACGAGCCGTGGTGCAGCGCCTTCCTGGGCTACGGCTCCGGGGTGCACGCGCCCGGCCGCACCGAGCCGCCCGCCACACTGCGCGCGGCCCACCACCTGAACCTGGCGCACGGGCTGGCCACGCAGGCGCTGCGCTCGGTGCTGCCCGCCCGCGACTCGGTCGCCGTCAGCCTCAACTCCCAGGTGATCCGGCCGTTGTCGCAGGACCCGGCGGACCTGGCGGCGGCGCGGCGGATCGACGACCTGGCCAACGGCGTCTTCCACGGCCCGATCCTGCACGGGGCCTACCCGGCCACGCTGCTGGAGGCCACCTCGTCGGTCACCGACTGGTCGTACGTCCTCGACGGGGACCTGGCGACCATCAATCAGCCGCTGGACGCGCTGGGCCTCAACTACTACACGCCCGTCCTGGTCTCCTCGGCCGAGAACGCGCCCGAGGGCCCGCGCGCGGACGGCCACGGCGCGAGCGCGCACTCGCCGTGGCCGGGCTCGGACGACGTGGCGTTCCACCAGACGCCCGGCGACCGCACGGAGATGGGCTGGACGATCGACCCGGGCGGCCTGCACGAGCTGATCATGCGTTACAGCCGGGAGGCGCCGGGGCTGCCGCTGTACGTCACGGAGAACGGCGCCGCCTATCCCGACAAGGTGGACGACGACGGCCGGGTGCACGACCCGGAGCGCATCGCCTACCTGCACGCCCACCTCGCGGCGATCCACCGCGCCATCGCCGACGGGGCCGATGTGCGCGGCTACTACCTGTGGTCCCTGATGGACAACTTCGAGTGGGCCTACGGCTACGCCAAGCGGTTCGGCGCGGTCCACGTCGACTACGCGACGCTCGCCCGGACCCCTAAGTCCAGCGCCCTCTGGTACGGGAAGGCGGCCCGCACCGGCCAGTTGCCGCCGGCGGACGCGATCTGACGGGCAATACGGGGGCTTCGCGAAAGACCTGCCGACGGGGGGCAGGGGTGGGGCGCGGCACGGGACAGCACTAGGGCGCGTATTGAGTCG
>NZ_MUBM01000499.1 GCF_002154505.1 Streptomyces carpinensis
CACCGCACCGGATATCGGCCGCATCGGCCGATATCCGGTGCGGTGGCACACCGCCCTGCTGACCGTGTGGACGGTCGTCTGGTTCCTCGTGGCCGAGCGCCACGGGGCCGTGTCCTGGCACTACCTGAGAACCGGTGAGGAACTGCTGTTCAGTCAGGTGCCGGGCGGCGGTCTCGCGCTGTACGCCAACCACCCGGAACTGCAGATCGGCCCGGTCAGTTTCGTGGTCGCCGCGCTGTTCGAGCCGTTCCACGCCGCCCTGGGCGAGAACCTCGCCGAGGCGTTCATGTCCGGCCTGGGGCTGTACATGCTGGTGCTCATCGGCCGTACGGCGGCCGAGCAGGGCCTCGGCACCGGCATGAACCACCGGCGTCTGCAGCAGCGCGTCCTGGTCGCCGGGGCCGCCTTCATCCCCATGTGGGTCGAGGTCTCGGTGCGGTTCGCACACCTGGACGACGTACTGGCGCTGTTCTTCACCACCCTGGCCGTTCGCGCCCTGGTGCGCGGCAACGCCACGGCCGTGGGCGTGCTGCTGGCGCTGGCCGTGGACTCCAAACCGTGGGCGGTGGGTTTCCTGCCGCTGCTGCTGGTCCTGCCCCGCCCGGTGCGGCTGCGCGCGGGCGCCTGGACCGTGGGTCTGGTGGCCGCGGCCTGGCTGCCCTTCTACCTCACCCACCTGGACACCTTCCACGCCGCCCGCTTCACCATCCCCAACCAGCCGGCCTCCGCCCTGCGCTGGTTCGGCGTGAACGACCCGGCCACCCCCTGGTGGGACCGCCCCGCGCAGATGAGCCTCGGCATCCTGCTGGGCGCGCTCGCGGTCCGCAGGAACCGCTGGGCCGCCGTGGTGCTGCTGGCCGCCGACGCGCGGATCGTGCTGGACCCCAGCGTGTACACGTACTACAACGCCTCGGTGCTGCTCGGCACCCTCATATGGGACTCCATCGGCCAGCGGCGCCTGGTGCCCTGGGTGAGCTGGATAGCGTTGATATCCCTGTACGGCAGCGCCCTGCTGGTGCCCTCCGCCTCCGTCCAGGGCCTGCTGCGGCTGGCGTTCGCGGCCGGTTCCGCGCTGTACGTCCTGTGCTGGCCCCAGCGCACGCCCCGCAACAGGCGCGGCGCCGGGGCGGCGGACGGCGGTCAGGCCCGGTCGGTGAGTTCCTCGGCGTACACCTGGGAGAGCGGCTGAGGGCCCACGTACTGCTGGCAGTTGCACTGCCCCGGCTCGTAACGCAGCGGCTTCTTGTTCTCGTCCCAGGCGGTCGGCACCTCCACGCGCTCGTGGCAGTGGCCGTTCTTGTCGTGCTTGGCCAGGTGGTGCGTGCACCCGCACACCGGCTCCGGCGGCTTGTGCGCGGCCTCGACGGCCAGCCGCTCCGCCTTCTGCGCCTCCATCAGCTCCAGCCTGCGCTGGTGGCGGTTGCGCAGCGCGGTGCGCGCGGTGTCGGCGAGCCACGCGAAGCCACCGGTCCAGAACAGGATGAGCACCCACCAGATCCAGTTCATCGGTCCCCCGTCCTTCCCCCTGTGCCCATGGGCTCAGGATAGGCAACGGCGGCCCGTACCGGGGCGGTCGGGAAGGGGACGTCGCGCCTCCGGCGGGGCAGCCGCAGCGGCAGCCGGCGCCAGGCGCGCTCGTGGACCAGGGCCAGGACGAACGCCGCGGCCACCGCGATCAGGTGCTCGCGGCCTGCCAGGTTGGGCCTGACCACCGACTCGGCCACCATCGAGCCGCCGGTGAGGAAGAAGACGACCGGGGCGCGCCGCACCACGGACAGGTAGGTGAACAGGCCCACCACGGCGGCGGACGGCCCGGTGTCGAGCACGTGCCCGATCTCGGGCGGCAGCCCCAGTCCCCACCAGCCGGGCCCGATCGCGAGCATCAGCCGCACCGTGAGGGTGCCGGCCAGGGTGGTCGCGTAGGAGATGAACAGGGTGCGGCCCCGGCCCAGGGCGAGCTCGGCCAGGGCGAACGCGATGAACAGCTGCGTGATGCCGGCCCACACCGGCAGGTCCAGGGCCGGGACGTAGAGCGAGACGGGGGTGCGCAACAGCGCCTGCCACAGCGGCAGGTCGGCCTGGACGCCGCCGAGGATCCGTACCGCCGTCTCGCCCTCGCGATGCTGTGCGAGCGCGTGGAAGAAGATCACGCCGAAGGCGGCCACGAAGGCCAGCACCAGCCCGGACAGGCCGCGGCGCATCAGCTGCCGCACCGGGTCCACGACCATGCCGTGCCACTCGCCGCGCAGGGTGCGCGCGACGAAGAGCGCGGGCCGGATCAGGGCCTCGCACCCGCGCCGTCTTCCACCGCCCGGCCCGACCTGCGTCACGCCGTCCCCCCGGTCCGCCCTTCCCGTCGCATGAACCGCTGCACCACCGCTCGGCTCCTCGAAGCAGTTCCCCGCCCTGGTGCGCACAACCGTATGGACCCGATTACGGCCCGCCACGTTCCCACGCGCCGGGCGGCGTTCGTCTCAGCGCGCGCCTGACCTGCGTGGAGTACGACCGGAGCGTGCCGCCCGGCCGCCGGAGCGGTGGACGACGCAGGAACGGGCCGGATGGCCGAGGGGACGGTGAAGGCGTGCACGAGGCGGCTGAACGGCCGGGGCCGGGCGGGGCAGGACACCCACCTCGCGGTGCGCGGGTGCGTCATCAGCGGCGAACTCCCTCGTCGAGGGTGGCCCGGACGGCGCGGATCACATCGAGGTAGGGGCTGCCGTGGGTGGCGAGGCCGGTGGCGAGCAGGGTGAGGGCGCTGCGGTGCTCGTGCAGCACCGCACGGCCGGCGGCGGGGCAGCGCGCCGCGAACTCCAGTACGGCGGGGAGGTGGTCGGGCGGTTCACCGTGGGACGGCTCCCAGCCGTGCTGCCGGTAGCGGGCCTCGAGCGCGGCGAGCGAGCCGCCCCGGCGACGGGTGTCGCCGTCCGTGTAGTGGGTCAGGTACAGGGTGCGGCGGCGGCTGCGGTCGAAGGTGGTGACGTACTGGGCCGCGAGGTCGAGCAGCGGGACGTCGGCGGTGCGGCGGCAGAACCGCAGCAGGGGCTCCGTCGCCGGGCCGCGCAGCCCACCGATCGACTCCAGCGCCAGGTCGCGGTGGGCCGGCCAGCGCTGGTCGGGGTAGTGCAGGAGCAGGGAGGCGGCCTGGTGGACGGCTCGGTGCTGGTTCATCGCCGCGGCTCGGCCTTCCGTCGGGGGAACAGCCCTCGCGGCCGGCCGCGAGGGCTGTTCCGGTCGGGCAGGTTGACGCGACCTCGCGGACCGCTGCCCGTCCCGGTGCCCGCGGCTGCGGGCGCGGGCGGGGCCTGTAAGGCGCCCATGGCGTCCCAGCCGTACATGCCGGGCCCCGGGGTGCGGTCCAGGCCGCACCCCGCGCAGGTCGCCGTGTCCGCCGCGCCGCCGGTGACGTGGGTGAGGGCCCGGTCGGTGCGCAGGACGGCCCGCAGGCCGGGCGGCGTGGGGAAGCGACGCGGCGCGCGCCCGGCCCGCGGCAACCGGTCGGCGGCCACCGCCGCCACCGGTTCCGCTTCCCGCCGGGCGCCGTGGCGTCCCACTGTCCTCACACCCCTTCGAAGCCGGTGGAGCACACCGGCCCGAGGGCTGTGCGCCCGTCCCGCCGGCGTTCCGTTCGCGGCCAGCGTCACGCATCGTCGCGGCGGGTGGTCGTGCAACTACGCGGAGTTGGGGGTGGCTATACGGAGCTTTTCTTGTCCTTTGCAATATTTGGATAGGGCACCTAGCTGAATGGTTCCTGCGGGACGGGCCGGTCAGCGGGCGCGCCGGCGGCCGTGGAGTTCGATGGCGACCGGGGCGGCGGTGAAGACCGACGAGTACGTGCCGACCGCGAGACCGATGAGCAGGGCGAGCGCGAAGTCGGTCAGCGAGTCCTCGGCGAGGACGGCGAGCGAGGCCAGGATGAGCACCGCGCCCATGCCCGTGTTCACCGTGCGGGGCACGGTCTGCAGGATCGCCTGCTCGGTGACGTGCGACAGGGGCGTCTTGCGGTCGCGCCGGAGCAGTTCCCGGATGCGGTCGAAGACCACGACCGAGTCGTTGACCGAGTAGCCGATCACGGTGAGCAGGGCGGCGAGGAACACACCGTCCAGCGGCTTGCCGAGCCAGGCGAAGACGCCGACCAGGATGAGCACGTCGTGGGCGAGGGCGGCGACCGCGGCCGTGCCGAACAGCCAGCGGAAGCGGGCGGCGAGGTACAGCAGTTGTGCTCCGAGGGCCACCGCGAGGGCGATCAGGGCGTTGCGGCGCAGTTCCTCGCCCAGGCTCGGGCCGATCAGCTCGTCACGGACCTTGGACGTGTCCCCGCTGTCCCCGCCGAGCGCGCCGATGGTCCGCGTGACGGTGTCCGCCTGCGCGTCGGTCAGCTCCTCGGTGCGCACGGTGAGCCCGGTGTCCCCGGCGGACTGGACGAGCGCGTGCGGGAACCCCGCGTCGGCGAGAGCGCCGCGGGCCCGCTCGGGATCCACGGCCCACGTGGTCTCGTACGCGATCAGGCGGCCGCCCGTGAACTCGATCCCCCACTGCAGGCCGCGCACCGCGATGCCCGACGCGGCGAGCACGAGCACGACCGCGGAGACCGCCAGCCAGCGGCGCGGCCGGCGCATCAGCCGAGGGCTGCGGCGTACGAGCGCGTCGCGCACCCGGCCGGTGGTGGCGAGTCCGGTGATCCGGGGACGCCGGTGCACCCATGGGCGGGAGGCGGCGAAGTCAGCCAGCACACGGGTGACCACCAGGGCGCTGATCATGGAGGCGAGGACGCCGATGCCGAGGGTGACGCCGAAGCCGCGCACCGGCCCGGAGGCGAGGAGGAACAGCAGCCCGGCCGCGATCAGCGTGGTGACGTTGGAGTCGGCGATGGCGCTGAACGCGTTGCGGAACCCGGCGGTCAGCGCCGAGCGCGTGCTGGGCCGCCGGCGCACGGCGTGCTCCTCGCGGGCGCGTTCGAAGACGAGCACGTTGGCGTCCACCGCCATGCCGATCGCCAGCACGAAGCCGGCCAGGCCCGGCAGGGTCAGGGTGGCTCCGAGCGCGGCCAGCGCGGCGTAGGAGATCAGCCCGTAGCCGAGCAGCGCGACCACGGCGAGGGCGCCCATGAGCCGGTAGACCACGATGATGAACAACGCCGTCAGCGCGGTGCCGACGACCGCGGCCCAGGCACCGGCCGTGATGGCGCGGGCGCCCAGCGTGGGGCCGATGGTGTGCTGTTCGACCGTCTCGACCGGCACCGGCAGGGCGCCGCCGTTGATCAGCAAGGCCAGTTCGCGGGCCTCGCTGTCGCTGAACGAGCCGGTGATCTGCGTGGAGCCGCCCACGATGCCCGTTCCGCAGGTGACGGACGGGTCGACCTGCGGCGAGGAGATGATCCGGTCGTCCAGCGCGATGGCGACCCGGCGCGCGGGGTCGCCGACCGGACGGCAGGCGGCGTCGGCGGTCAGCCGGGCCCACCGGTCGCGGCCCGCGCGGTCGAAGTCGACCGTGACGTGCCAGCCGGCGCCGGTCTCCTGGTCGAACCGGGCCTCGGCGCCCTTGACCTCCTTCCCGGTGAGGGCGGACGCCCCCAGACGCAGCTTCTGCCCGGACTCGGCGTCGGTCAGGACCCTCTCCCCGCTCTTGACGGGTGTCCCGGCATCGGCCGGTCCGAGCACGGGGTGGAAGGACAGCTGGGCGGTGCGGCCCAGCACGTCGGCCGCCTTCTTCGGGTCCTGCACGCCCGGCAGTTCGACGATGATCCGGTGGGCTCCGGAGCGGACGAGGGTCGGTTCGGCGACGCCGAGCGCGTCGACGCGGCCGCGGAGCACCTCCAGGGTGCGGTCGGTGGCCGCGCGGTCGGCCTTGGTGGTCGGGGTGGACCGCGTCTCCAGCACGATCTGGGTGCCGCCGCGCAG
>NZ_MUBM01000005.1 GCF_002154505.1 Streptomyces carpinensis
TAAGGGACAGCTCCCACCCCCGCCGCTGCTCCCCGATCCACCGGGCGGCACTCGGTTCGTCGTCCACGGGCACGCTCGTCCAGCGGCGCAGGGCGTCGTCCTGGTACAGCGAGGCCAGTTCTGCGGCGTCGGCCGGGGCCCACGGTCGCAGGAGGAGCGCCGGGGCGGACGCGGTGGCCTCGACGTGGAGCCGGTGGGTTTGGGCGTGTGCGGGCATGTGGGTCACCGGTCCCTCAGTTCCCGCTTGAGGATCTTGCCGCTGGCGTTGCGCGGCAGGTCAGACACGAAGAGCACCTTCTTGGGCGCCTTGAAGTGGGCGAGCCTCTCGCGGGCGTGGGCGATCAGCTCGGCCTCGGTGACCTCGCCGCGCGGGACGACGAACGCCGTGACGGCCTCGATCCACCGCTCGTCGGGGAGGCCGACCACCGCCACCTCGGCGACCCGCGGGTGCGTGTACAGGACGTCCTCGACCTGGCGGGAGGCCACCAGCACGCCACCGGAGTTGATGACGTCCTTCACCCGGTCGACGACCGTGTAGTAGCCGTGCGCGTCGCGCACCGCGAGGTCGCCGGAGTGGAACCAGCCGTCGCGGAACGCCTCGGCGGTCTCCTCCGGCTTGTCCCAGTAGCCCTCGCACAACTGCGGTGAGCGGTAGACGACTTCGCCGGGGGTGCCGTCGGGCACGTCCTTGCCCTCCTCATCGACCACCCGGGCGTCCACGAACAGCACCGGCCGCCCGCAGGAGTCCATCCGGCCCTGGTGCTCGTCGGGGCCCAGCACCATGGCCAGGGGGCCGATCTCGCTCTGGCCGAAGCAGTTGTAGAAGGCGAGTTCCGGCAGGCGGGCGCGCAGCCGTTCGAGCACGGGCACCGGCATGATCGAGGCGCCGTAGTACGCCTTGCGCAGCCCGTCCAGGTTCCGGGTGGCGAAGTCGGGGCGGCCCGCCAGGCCGATCCAGACGGTGGGCGGGGCGAACAGGCTGTCCGCGCGTCCGGCCTCCACCAGGTCGAGGATCCGGTCGCCGTCGGGTGCGTCGAGGACGATGTTCGTCGCGCCGACGGCGAGGTAGGGCAGCAGGAACACGTGCATCTGCGCCGAGTGGTAGAGGGGCAGCGAGTGCACGGGGCGGTCACCGGCGCGGAGGTCGAGGGCGGTGATCGCGCTCAGGTACTCGTGGACCAGCGCCCGGTGGGTCATCATCGCGCCCTTGGGCAGGGCGGTGGTGCCCGAGGTGTAGAGCAGCTGCACCAGGTCCTCGCCGCGCGGCTCGGGGCCGTCGTAGGGTGGCGCGGACGGCAGCGCGGCGAGCAGCGAGTCGTCGGCGTCCCGCAGCGGCAACGACCGTACGGACGCCGGGAGTCGAGCGGCAAGGTCGGGGTCGGCGAGGACGAGCGCGCTGCCGGATTGGCCGACGATGTAGGCGAGGTCGTCGCCGGTGAGGTTCTGGTTGACCGGCACGTGCACCAGGCCCGCGCGGGCGCAGGCGAGGAAGGCGATCAGATAGGCGTCGGAGTTGTGGCCGTAGGCGCCGACCCGGTCGCCAGGGGCGAGGCCCCGGTCGAGCAGGACGCCGGCCGCGCGGGAGACGGCGTCGTCGAGTTCGGCGTAGGTCCAGGAGCGGTCACCGTACTCGACGGCGACCCGCGCCGGGGTGCGTCGGGCGCTGCGCCGCAGCACTCCGTCGACCGTGCTCCCGTGTCCAGGCGTCATGACACATGATCCTCGGTCCGTCGGGGAGGGAGGTCAAGCACTCGGACTCGACACATACCGACTGGTACGCTCAACCGCTCCTTCCCTCAATGACGTTGGGAGGCACGATGCGCACCACCCGCTTCAGAAAGCTGCTCGTCGCGGCCGTCGCCCTGCTCACCGCGAGCGGGGCCCTGCCCGCCGCCGCGGCCCAGCAGCAGGGCCGGCAGGAACATCCCTCGCACGGGGGGCTGTCCGCCGTGATCCGCTACACCGAGTACGGCATCCCGCACATCGTCGCCAAGGACTACGCGGACCTCGGCTTCGGCACCGGCTGGGCGCAGGCCGCCGACCAGGTGTGCACGCTCGCCGACGGCTTCGTGACCGTGAGCGGCGAGCGCTCCCGCTGGTTCGGGGCCGACGCGGCGCCCGACTCCTCCCTGTCCTCCGCCACCACCAATCTCTCCAGCGACCTGTTCTTCCGCGGGGTACGGCAGTCGGGCACGGTGGAGAAGCTGCTCGCCGAGCCCGCGCCGCGCGGACCGAGCCGCGCCGTGAAGGACCTGACGCGGGGTTTCGCGGCCGGCTACAACGCCTGGCTGCGGCACAACCGGATCACCGACCCGGCCTGCCGGGGCGCCGCCTGGGTGCGCCCGGTCACCGAACTCGACGTGGCCGCCCGCGCGTTCGCCCTGTCCGTCCTAGGTGGTCAGGGGCGCGCCGTGGACGGAATCGCGGCCGCCCAGCCGCCCACCGCCCCGGCCCCCTCGAAGGCGTCCGGCGCGCCCGACGCCCACCGGGCCGCCGAGGCCGCCCGCGAGCTGTTCGCCGCCGACGACGCGGACATGGGTTCCAACGCGGTCGCCTTCAGCGGCGCCACGACCGCGAACGGCCGTGGCCTGCTGCTGGGCAATCCGCACTATCCCTGGCAGGGTGGCCGCCGCTTCTGGCAGTCGCAGCAGACCATCCCGGGCAAGCTGAACGTGGCGGGCGGCTCGCTGCTCGGCTCGGCGACGATCTCCATAGGCCACAACGAGCACATCGCCTGGAGCCACACCGTCGCCACCGGCGTCACCCTCAGCCTCCACCAGCTCACCCTCGACCCGTCCGACCCGACGGTGTACCTGGTCGACGGAGTGCGGGAGCGGATGACGAAGCGGGCCGTCACCGTGCAGGTGAAGGATGGCGCCCCGGTTACCCGCACCCAGTGGTGGACCCGCTACGGCCCCGTCGTCACCTCGCTCGGCGCCTCGCTGCCGCTGCCGTGGACGGCCACGGCGGCGTACGCGCTCAACGACCCCAACGCGGCCAACCTGCGCGCCTCCGACACGGCCCTCGGCTTCAGCACCGCGCGCAGCACCGCCGGCGTCCTCGCCTCCCTGCGCCGCACCCAGGGACTGCCCTGGGTGAACACCATCGCCGCGGACTCCTCCGGGCACTCGCTGTTCACCCAGTCGCAGGTCCTGCCCCGCGTCACCGACGAGCTGGCCCAGCGGTGCTCCACGGCGCTCGGGAAGGTGACGTACCCCGGCTCCGGGCTGGCGGTTCTCGACGGCTCGCGCGGTGACTGCGCGCTCGGCTCCGACCCCGACGCCGTGCAGCCGGGAATCTTCGGGCCGGCGAGGATGCCGGTCCTCAAGGACGCGCCGTACGCGGAGAACTCCAACGACAGCGCCTGGCTCGCCAACGCCGAACGGCCGCTGACCGGCTACGAGCGGATCTTCGGCACCATCGGCACCCAGCGCACCATGCGCACGCGCGGTGCGATCGAGGACGTGTCGGCGATGGCGCGCCGGGGCGGTCTGACCGTGCAGGACCTGCAGCGGCAGCAGTTCGCCGACCGGGTGCCCGCGGGTGACCTGGTCGCGGCCGACGCGGCGAAGGCGTGTGCCGCGCTGCCGGGCGGGACGGCGACCGGCAGTGACGGCACGGCGGTCGACGTGCGCGAGGCCTGCCCGGTGCTGGCGCGCTGGGACCGCACGGTGAACACCGGTAGCCGCGGTGCGCTCCTCTTCGACCGGCTGTGGCGCCGGCTGCCCGCGGACCGGCTGTGGAAGGTGCCGTTCGCGGCCGACGACCCGGTGCACACCCCGAACTCACTGAACACGGACACGCCTGTCTTCGCCACCGCCCTCGCGGACACGGTCACCGAGCTGCGCGCGGCGGGCATCCCGCTCGACTCCCCACTCGGGGAGCACCAGTTCGTCGTACGGGACGGACAGCGCATCCCGGTTCCGGGCGGCACCGAGTCGCTGGGCGTGTGGAACAAGGTCGAGTCCGTCTGGGATCCGGCGCACGGCGGCTACCCGGAGGTGGCGACCGGCTCGAGCTACATCCAGGCCGTGGGCTGGGACGGCAGCCGCTGCCCGGTCGCCCGGACGCTGCTGACGTACTCCCAGTCCTCCAACCCGGCCTCGCCGCACCACAGCGACCAGACGCGGTTGTTCTCAGCGGGGCAGTGGGTGACGTCCCGGTTCTGCGAGAAGGACATCCTGTCCTCGCCCGCGCTGCGGGTGGTCCGGGTGCGGGAAAGCCGCTGACGAATCCGTCCCAGGGAGGGTCGCACGGGTCAAAACGACCGTGTGCGGCCCCCTCTGTCATGCCGTCAGTTCCTCTCGATCTTCGCCGGCCTCCGCATGCCCCGTTGACAAGGGGCCACCTCTGACACGAAAGTTTCATCCCGCACGGCAGTTCCCGAAAGATACTTTCAGTCAGTACGACGGGAGGCCTCACGATGACCGACGGCGCGGCGGACAGAGACGGACGCGGGCTGACCCGTCGTCAACTGGGCCGAGTCTCCCTGCTCATGGGTGGTGCGCTGGGCCTCGCCGCCCTGCCGGCTGTGCCGGCCGCGGCGGCCGGTCCGCCCGCGTCCCCGGCCGATCCGGCGCAGCCTTCGACCGGCCGCCCCACGCTGCGGCACGGCTCGCCCGAGCAGGCCGGCCTGCTCGCCGCCCCGCTGCGCCAACTCGTCACCGATGCCGAGGCGTTCCTCGGCCCCTCCCCCAAGCATCCCTGGTACGCGGGCGCCGTCCTGCTCGCGGGCCGCGGCGGCACCGTGGCGCTGCACGAGCCGATCGGCATGGCGGTGCGCTACTCGGCGTACGACGAGAAGACCGACACGGGCGTGGAGTTCCCGGCGGACAAGCAGCTCCCGATGACCCGGGACACCGTCTTCGACCTGGCGTCCGTCTCCAAGCTGTTCACCTCGATCCTCGCCGTGCAGCAGATCGAGCGGGGTGCGCTGGAGCTGGAGGGCAAGGTCGCCTCGTACCTCCCGGACTTCGGGCGTGCGGGCAAGCAGGATGTGACCATCCGTCAACTGCTCACTCACACCTCGGGGTTCCGCGCCTGGATCCCGCTGTACAGCGTGCCGACGTACGAGCAGAAGCTGGAGCTGATCTGGAACGAGGCGCCGCTGAACCCGCCCGGCACCGTGTACCTGTACTCCGACCTGAACATGATCTCCCTGCAACTGGTCCTGGAGAAGATCACGGGCCGTGCGCTGGACGTGCTGCTGGCCGAGGAGATCACCGGACCGCTCGGCCTGCACCGCACCCGGTACAACCCGCCCGCCTCCTGGAAGCCGGACATCGCGGCCACCGAGGACGCCCGCAAGCCGTGGTCCGGTCTCGACCGGGGCCTGGTGTGGGGCGAGGTGCACGACGAGAACGCGTTCAGCCTCGGCGGCGTGGCCGGGCACGCGGGGGTGTTCAGCCGGGCCTGGGACCTGGCGGTGCTCGGCCGGACGCTGCTCAACGGCGGCGTCTACGGACACACGCGCATCCTGAAGCCGGAGTCGGTGGAGCTGATGTTCACCGACTTCAACACCGCCTTCCCCGGCGACGCGCACGGCCTCGGCTTCGAGCTCTACCAGCACTGGTACATGGGAGCGATGGCCACCCCGCACACCGCCGGACACACCGGCTTCACCGGCACCTCGCTGGTCCTGGACCCGACGACCGACTCCTTCCTGGTCGTCCTCGGCAACTCCGTGCACCCGGTGCGCAACTGGCGCTCCGGCTCGGCTCCCCGGGTCGCGGCCGGCAACAACCTGGCACGGGCCGTGGCCGTCCGCCCGGACCGGAGCCGCAGGGCCTGGTTCTCCGGCATGGCGAGCGCCACGACGGCCACCCTCGCCCTGCCCTCGCTGGACACCTCCGCCGGCGGCGCGCGGCTGCGCTGCTCCCTGTGGTGGGACACCGAGCCCGAGTCGGACGTGCTGGTCCTCGAGTCCACGGCCGATGGGGGCGCCACCTGGCAGCCGGTGCCGTTCACGACGACACACCAGGGCGAGCAGCCGGAGCAGCACCCGTCGGGCATCGCCACCGGATGGTCCGGCCGCGTCTGGCACCGGCTGACCGCCGACCTCCCGGCGGCCCGGCAGCTGGTGCTGCGCTGGCGGTACACGACGGACCGGCTGTACGTGGGACGCGGCGCCTACGTCGACGGCCAGCGCGTCGACGCCGCGGACGACCGCGTGCTGTTCGACGAGGCCCGTCCGGCGGACGCGGCCCGGGTGACCGCCACGGGCTGGACGGCGTCCGAGGACTAGGGTCTTTCGTTTGGATCAGGCCGGACCAGGGCTCGTGACCCGGCGTGATCCGAACGAGAGGTCCTGGCCGCGGCTCACTCCGAGCGCGTTGCGGGCCCGCTCCCCGGGCAGGGGTGCGGGCCCGCGGACGGGAGCGGGACCGTCACTCGGTGCGGACCGCCTCACTCGGTGCAGACGTCGCGCACGGTCTCACTCGTTGAAGACGGCCTTCTGCACCTCGTTCGGTCCGTCGAAGTGGTCCTGCTTCAGACCGTCGAGCCGGCTGACGATCTTCTCGTTCGCCTTGTTCCTCTTGGCACGCTCGACCAGGTGCTGCTTGTCGGTCGGGTAGTCCATGCCGCTGAGGGCCTTCTGGAGGTCGATGGGGCTGAGGTCGGCCATGGGAGCCTCCCGTGGGGGGTGGTACGGCCGCCGCGCGGGCGGCCCGAGTCGTACTGCGGAACTTCGCTCTCTCGGAGTGCCCCACCACGCCGAAGGCATTCAGCCGTCATGTCCCAGCCGCCCCTCCAGTACCGCCATGGCCGCGTTGTGCCCCGGCACACCGCTGACCCCGCCGCCGCGCACCGCGCCCGCGCCGCACAGCAGCACGTTGGCGTGCCGGGTCTCCACGCCCCAGCGGCCGGTCCCCTCCTGGGCGTACGGCCAGCTGAGCGCCCGGTGGAAGATGTTGCCGCCGGGCAGGCGCAGATCGCGCTCCAGGTCCAGCGGGGTCTTCGCCTCGATGCAGGGCCGGCCCTCGGCGTCGGTGGCCAGGCAGTCGGCGAGCGGTTCGGCGAGGTGGGCGTCGAGCTGCGCGACGGTCGACTTCAGCAGGTCGTCCCGTACGGCGTCGTTGTCCCCGGCGAAGAGCCGTGCGGGGGTGTGCAGCCCGAACAGGGTGAGCGTCTGGTAGCCCCGCTCCACCAGGTCGGGGCCGAGGATGGTGGGGTCGGTCAGGGAGTGGCAGTAGATCTCGGAGGGCGGCGCGGCGGGCAGCTCGCCCGCGGCTGCCTGGGCGTGCGCGGCGGCCAGCTGCCGGTAGCCCTCGGCGATGTGGAAGGTGCCGGCGAAGGCCTCACGCGGGTCGACGGAGGTGTCACGCAGCCTCGGCAGCCGCTTGAGCAGCATGTTCACCTTCAGCTGGGCCCCCTCGGCCGGCTGCGGCGGCTCGTCGCCGGTCAGCGCGGCCAGGGCCTGCGGGGAGGCGTTCACCAGGACGTGCCGGGCGCCGACCGTGCCCTCGCCCTCCGGCGTCCGGTAGGTGACCTCGGCTCTGCGGCCGTCGGAGACCACCCGGACCACCTCGTGACCGGTGGCGATGCGGGCGCCCGCCGCACGGGCGGCGCCCACGAGAGCGTCGGTCAGCGCGCCCATGCCGCCGACCGGGACGTCCCAGGCGCCGGTGCCGCCGCCGATCACGTGGTACAGGAAGCAGCGGTTCTGCGCCAGGGACGGTTCATGGGCGTCGGCGAAGGTGCCGATGAGGGCGTCGGTGAGGACCACGCCGCGCACCAGGTCGTCGGCGAAACGGTCCTCGACGGCGACGCCGATCGGCTCCTCGAACAGTGTCCGCCAGGCGTCCTCGTCGTCGACGCGGTGGCGCAGCTCCTCGCGGGTGGGCAGCGGCTCGGTGAGCGTGGGGAAGACCCGGCGGGCGACCTGGCCGGTCATGCCGTAGAAGCGCTGCCAGGACTCGTACTCGCGGTCGGAACCGGTGAGGCGGGCGAAGGCCGCCCGGGTGCGCTCCTCGCCGCCGCCCACGAGCAGCCCGGTGGGCCGGCCGTTCCGCTCGGTCGGCGTGTACGAGGAGATGGTGCGGGTGCGCAGCCGGACGCCCAGGCCCAGGTCGTCCAGAATCTTCCTCGGCAGCAGGCTGACCAGGTAGGAGTAGCGGGACAGCCGGGCGTCGACCCCGGCGAACGGGCGGGTGGAGACGGCCGCTCCGCCGGTGCGGTCCAGCCGTTCCAGCACCAGCACCGATCGGCCGGCCCGGGCCAGGTAGGCGGCGGCGACCAGCCCGTTGTGCCCGCCGCCGACGATCACGGCGTCGTACGTACCCTGTGCCTCGTGTGCGCTCATGGCTCTTGGTAACACGGGATGATCCACATCGGCCAGGGGTGCGCCGCGCGGTACGTACACCGGGTCCAGTGGTCCCGCTCAGCGGCCGCCACCTCGCCGACCGCACCTTTCGTTCAGCCGCGGCCCCCGCCCAGTGCCCGCTGCCCATGGCCCGCTCAGTGTCCGCTGCCCGCGGGCCGCTGCTGACGCAGCACGGCGACCCTGCGGTACAGCTCGCCCGCCTCGACGCCGCGGCCCAGCTGCTCCAGGCAGTGCGCCTCGTCGTTGCGGCTGGCGAGGGTGTCGGGATGGCCGGCGCCCAGGACCTGCTCGCGGGCGGCGGCCACCTGGCGGTACTCGGTGAGCGCGTCGGCCCAGCGGCCCAGCCAGCCCAGGCCCACGGCGACCTCGCGGCGGCTGACGAGGGTGTCCGGGTGCCCCGGGCCGAGGACGCGCTGACGCACGGCGCACACGTCACGGGACTCGGCGAGGGCCTCCTCCCAGCGGCCGAGACGGCCGAGGTTGACGCCGAGTCCGTGGCGGGCCCGCAGCGTCTCGGGATGGTCCGGACCGTGCACTCGGGTGCGGTCCTCGATCAGGGAGCGGTAGAGCCGGAGCGCCTCCGCGCTGCGGCCCAGCCGGCCCAGGCTGATGCCGATCTCGTAGCGGGCGGCGAGGGTGTCGGGGTGGTCGGGGCCCAGCACCAGGGCGCGGGCCTCGGCGACCTCCCGGTAGGTCCGCAGCGCCTCGGCCCAGCGGCCGAGCTGACCGAGCGCGTAGGCCACCTCGTACCGGGTGACCAGGGTGTCGGGGTGCTGCGGGCCCAGCACCCGGGCGCGGGCGGCGGCCACCTCGCAGGCCATTCGGTAGGAGTCGTCCGGGCGGCCCAGGCGGCTCAGGTTGAAGGCGAGGTTGTGCCGGCAGCGCAGGGTGTCGGGATGGTCGGCTCCCATGGTGCGCTCACGTGCGGCGAGCACCGCCGCGTACACCTGGTGCGCGTCGAAGTGGCGGCCCAACTGCCCGAGGACGTACGCCATTTCCTGCCGGGCGGCGAGGGTGTCCGGGTGGTCGGCGCCGAGCGCCCGGATACGGGCCTCGGCCACGTGCTTGTACTCGCGCAGCGCGTCGGCGGCGCGGCCGGTGCGGCTGAGGGTGAAGGCGACCTCGTAGCGGCTGGCGAGGGTGTCGGGGTGGTCGGGGCCGAGGAGCCGGGCGCGCTCGGCGGCGACCTCGCGGTGCGCCTCGCCCGCCTCGGTCCAGCGGCCCAGCCGCCCCAGGCCGAGGGCCTCGTGGTGACGGTCGGCGAGGGCCTCGACGATCTCCGGGTGCGGGGTGCGCCGCTCGTCGGACCCGGCGCCCGTGGCGGGGCGTCCGGTCCACGCGCCGGTCAGTCCCGCCGCCGCGTCCGGGGGTGTGCTGTGCGGTCCCGGCCCGGCCGCCTTGTGGCCGGTGGACATGTCGCGTGTCCAGGACGGCAGCCGGCCTGCCTCGCGTCCTGCCGGCTCGGGCAGGCCCGGCCGCGGGTGCGCGGTGACGACCGTGGGCGCGTACGGCGGCGCCACGCGGCCGGCGACGAGGCGGCGGGAGAGCTCGTTGGCGTCACCGGGGCGCTGCTCGGGGAGCTTGGCGAGCAGGTCGAGGATGATCCGCTCCAGGTACTCGGGGAGGTCCGCGCGGAGGCGGCGGGGCGGCGCGGGCGCGGTGTCGCGGTGGCCGACGAGCACCGCCCAGGCGTCGCCGAGGTCGAACGGCGGGGCGCCGGTGGCGATCTCGTACAACACGCAGCCGAGCGAGTACAAGTCACTTCGCTGGTCGACCTCGCTGCCGCTGATCTGCTCCGGCGACATGTAGTGGGGGGTGCCCATGGCGATGCCGGTGCCGGTCAGCCGGGCGGTGAAGCCGATGTCGCGGCCGAGACGGGCGATGCCGAAGTCGCAGATCTTCACGGTGCCGTCGGCGAGCCGCACGATGTTCGCCGGTTTCAGGTCCCGGTGCACGATGCCCTGCTGGTGGGTGTAGGCGAGGGCGGCGGCGACCTGTTCGGCGATCTC
>NZ_MUBM01000050.1 GCF_002154505.1 Streptomyces carpinensis
GTAGACGGCGTACAGGCAGCTGGCGCCTTGGCACTCAGGATCTTCCTCCGCCAGCCGGACGACGAGATCGTCGAGGTGGGTGAGGACCTCATCGGGGTCGAGGTCGAGCTCAGCCAGGGTGTGGACGGCGGTGCGCAGCCGTCCCATGACGGCCGCCGCGTGCAGGCCGTGCCCGGTGACATCGCCGACCAGCAGGGCGACACGGGCCCCGGACAGCGGCAGGACGTCGAACCAGTCCCCTCCCGCGCCGGCGTGGGCGGCAGCGGGCAGATAGCGATAGGCGGTCTCCACGGCAGGGTGGTCGGGCAGATCATGCGGGAGCAGGCTGCGTTGCAGAGCCAGAGCGGTGGTGTGCTCGCGGGTGTAGCGGCGGGCGTTGTCGATGCACACGGCAGCACGCGAACACAAGTCCTCTGCGAGGGCCAAAGCCCCCACATCGTACGGAGCGGAGTCGTGGTGACGGACAAAGACAGCCACGCCGAGCGTGACACCTCGCGCCCTTAGCGGCACCACCATCACCGAGCGTGCGCCGGACGCCCGCAATTTCTCGGCGATGCGTGTGTCGAAGGCCGACTGGTCGTCGGCATCCAGCTTCCGCTTGAGCTCCGACCGCCCGCCGACCAGACACCGGGCCTGGGGACTGCCCGGGGAGAACGCCACCGTGTCCCCCACGGCGAACGCAGCCTCCGGATCTCCCTCCCGCGCCGACCGGAGCCCCGACCGGCGAAGCAACGCCGGCTCGCCCACCGGACCGGGGGCCGGCTCCTCCCCACGTACTGTGGCCTGCAGCAGGTCCACGACGGCGAAGTCCGCCAGTCCAGGAACAGCCACGTCGGCCAGTTCCTGAGCGGTTCCCACGACATCCAGCGTGCTCCCCAACCGCGCACTGGCCTCGTTCAGCAGTTCCAGCCGCTGTTTGGCCCGATGGCCTTCGGTGACGTCGACGAAGGTCTGGCACATGCCCAGAACGTGCCCGGCCGAGTCTGTCAGCCGAAAGGACGAGGTGGACCACACACCGTCGCGCTCCAAGTCCGAGGGGAGGCGGCCGCGCAGCGGGAAGCCGATCGCCGACTCGCCGGTGTCCCGCACCCGTCGTAGGTGTTCTTCAGCCGCCTCGAAGTCGATGTACGGTGCGACGTCCCGGTTGCGGCGGCCGATGATCCGTTCGGCAGGCAGGGCGAGATCTCGTACGGCCACATTGTTGACGGCCCGGAACCGCAGATCGGTGTCCACCACGGTGATCGAGATCGGAGCCTGTTTGAACAGTGCTTCCAGGATCGCGTGATCGAACTCCAACTGCTCCACCTGCCGCATGTCGGCGGCATTGACCGACCAACCGGCCGGGCCCTGATCGCCCAGCACAGGACGCACGCGCAGCGCGACCCGCACCTCATGCCCGTCCCGGTGCCTCATGGCCGTCGCGCCGTCCCAGCCCTTGTGGGCTCCGTCCCTCCGGCGGCCCGCCATCAGTGCGGCTTCCCGGTCGTCGGGAGTGATCAGCAGGTCAACGGCGGGCGTGCCGCAGATGTCCGCTGGCCGATACCCGAGGAGGGATTCAGCCTCCCGGCTCCACAGGGAGATGCGGCCTTGGCCGTCCACGAACGCCGTGGCCTGCAAGACGTCCCACGATCCTGCGTCGGGGCCCCCGGAAGCCGTCGGTGTGCCCATCGGCATCAGCCCATTTCTGGCCTTGTCGTTGCCTCTCATGCTAGCGACCCAGGTCACGCAGTACTGCTCGAGAATGTGCCATAGCTGCCGAGCCGCTCCGGGCGCGTTGCTCTCGTCGGCAAAGGGGGCGGTGAGCCGGTCGACGGCAGGCAACCTTCCCTCGGTCCCGTGTCAACGGACTCGTGGAAGGCCCGTGCCAGAACGCCGCGTCACCATCGGATCCGAGTTCGGGCTGCACGCCCGGCCGGCCTCGGTGTTCGTCCAGGCGACAGCGAAGAGCGCCACACGCGTGAGCATCACCACGGGAGACGTCACCGTGGGCGCGACCAGCATTCTCGGAGTGATGAGTCTGGGCGCCGGCCAGGGAGACGAAGTGCTCCTGTCCATCGAGCGGCCCGATGCTGAGCGGTCGCTCGACGCGTTGAGCGAGATGCTGGCGTGCAACCTGGACGCTGTCGCGGCTCAAGAGGCCTGCCGCCAGGCTGAGCATGACGGAATGCGGTCGACCTCCGCGCCACTGTGCCGGAGGTCGGCCCATCCCACGCCCAGGTGCCATCTTGGCCAGGACGGCTTCCAGGGACAGATCTCTCCTCCCCACACAGCAGGTGTTCGATGGCAGGCTGGTGACATGACCAGCGATCCTCACCGCAACGATCTGGGGGAGTTCCTCAAGGCGCGCCGTGCCGAACTCGACCCGGCCTCCGTCGGCCTGCCCGAGGGCGGCCCGCGGCGTGTCAAGGGCCTGCGCCGTGAGGAGGTCGCCGTGCTCGCCGCCATCAGCACCGACTACTACGTCCGGCTCGAACAGGGCCGTATCCAGCCCTCGCCGTCCGTGCTGGACTCCCTGGTCCGGGTGCTGCGCCTGGACGAAGATCAGCGCGCCTACCTGTACGAGCTGGCGGCAAAGCACGACTATCGGCCGCCCCGCCGCCAACCGCGCCCGAAGGTCCAGCCGCAGCTGCAGCGCATGCTCGACGACATGGCGCACACCCCCGCCTTCGTGATCGGACCGCGCACCGAGATCGTCGCCTGGAACGCCATGGGCGCCGCCCTGATCACCGACTTCGCAAAGATCCCCGAGAAGCAGCGCTACTACATCAGGCTGCTCATCACGGATCCCGCGATGCGCGAGCTGTACACGGACTGGGAGGGCGTCACCCGCCTGGCCATCGCCCAGATACGCATGCACAACGCCAACAGCCCGGGCGACGCGAAGCTGGCCGCCCTGGTCGGCGAACTCTCGATCCAGGACGCCCAGTTCCGCCAGTGGTGGGCCGCCCACAACGTCGCCGTCAGGGACACCGGGTCCAAGCACCTGCGCCACCCCGTCGTCGGAGACCTGCACCTCGACTGGAACGCCGTCACGTGGGCCGCCGATCCCGATCTACAGATCATCGTCTGGACCGCAGAGCCCGGAACCCCAACCCACGACAACCTGCGCCTGCTGGCCTCCTGGACCGCCGACACCAGTAACACCGTCACCAGCAAAACCACCGGCTGAAGCCCCGCGACGGACCCGTCAGCAGGTATTCCCTCCAAAGGGGGAGCGTTTTCTCCTACGCAGCCCGCACCTAGGAAAAGGCTCTCCCTTCCTCGCGTGCCGCATCCCCTGGCACGCTCGACAACGAGGTCGAACCGCGCACTCCGCCCGCCCGCCTGCCAGGTGTCGCAGCGCAGCCGCTGAGGCGATCGAGGAGTGCTCCTTCGCTGCTTCGGCCTCGTCCGGCCGGTTCCTCAGCGCCGAGGCGTCGGGCCCGCCTTCTCATCTGTCAGGAAAGAGTTTCCTCCGGCATGTCACTGACCCAGTCCCGTCCCGGGGCTCCGTCCCGTCCTGCGACGTCGACGCTTGGCGTCGAGCTGCGCTGGACCGCGCGGCTGTGGGGCGTCCTCGCCGTCCTCTGCCTCGTGCTGTTCCTCGACGGCCTCGACGTCTCCATGGTCGGCATCGCCCTGCCGTCCATCGGCCACGACCTCGGTCTGGCCCCCAGCTCACTGCAATGGATCATCAACGGCTACGTTCTCGGGTACGGCGGACTGATGCTGCTGGGCGGACGCACCGCCGACCTCCTCGGCCGCCGCCGCGTCTTTCTGGCCGCGCTGGCCGTCTTCGCTGCCGCGTCCCTGCTCGGTGGCCTCGTCGACAACGGCTCCCTACTGATCGCCACCCGTTTCGTGAAGGGCGTGGCCGCCGCGTTCACCGCGCCGGCGAGCCTGTCCATCCTCACCACCACGTTTCCAGAGGGCCCGCAGCGCAACCGTGCGCTGTCGGTCTTCAGCCTCTTCGGCGCCCTGGGCTACTCGTCCGGCCTGATCCTCGGCGGCCTGCTCACCGGGATTGGCTGGCGTTGGACCTTCCTGATGCCGGTTCCGCTCGCACTGTTCGCCCTCGTTGCCGGCCTGACGCTGATTCCGCGCGACCGCCGGACCGAAAACGGCGGCCACGACCCGGCGGGCGCCATCACCCTCACCGCCGGCATGCTGCTCGCCGTGTACGCCGTGGTCACGGCCCCCGACCAAGGATGGGCCTCCGCGGCGACCCTCGGTACGTTCGCCCTCGCGGTCGTCCTGCTGTTCGCCTTCGTGCTGATCGAGAGGCGCGTCCGCCACCCCCTGATCCGCTTCGGCATCCTGCGCAAGGCCACGACCGTGCGGGCCAACCTCAGCATCGTCGCCCTCATGGGCTCCTACCTCAGCTTCCAGTTCATGATGACCCTGTTCCTGCAGGACGGACGCGGCTGGTCACCGCTCCGGATGGCCTTCGCGCTGCTCCCCGTCGGCCTGATCGTCGCCATCGGCTCGCCCCTGGCCGGACGCCTCGTCAACCGTTTCGGCAGCGCACCGCTGATCATCACCTCGATGACCTCGGCAACCCTCGGCTACGTCTGGTTCCTCGCCACCGCGGGCTACACACCCGACTACGCGGTCACCATGCTCCCGTCGCTGCTGCTTCTCGGCGGAGGCTTCGCCTTCGGCTACAGCGCCATCATGTCCCAGGCCACCGAGGGCATCGACGACTCCGAGCAAGGCCTCGCCTCCGGCCTGGTACAGACCTCCGGCCAGGTCGGTGCTGCCCTCGTCCTCGCCGTCCTGACGGCCGTGCTCGCCGGGGCGGGCCAGAGCGGTGCCGACTTCACTCCGTATCGGCCCGGCCTCGGACTGGTCTCCGGCGTCGCGGCCATCGGACTGCTCCTGAACCTGGTCCCCGTCCTCAGTCTGCGACGACGGTGAGCGGGAAAACTAGAATAAAGAATCAAATCACCGGAAAACGGAAAAAGAAGGCAGAAGAGAAAGGCACCTATGATGGACAACTACATCTTCGACCTCGACGAGAACGTCACACGCACTCCCGTCTCGTACAAGAACCGGTTCGGCATCACCATCGCGGCCGACCTGTATCTGTCGAAGGACTTCGACGACTCCCGGCAGCATCCGGCGATCATGATTGGCCCCCCGTACAGCGGCGTCAAGGAGCAAGGGCCGGGGATCTACGCACAGAACCTGGCAAAGCGCGGCTTCGTCGCCCTCGCCTTCGACCCCTCGTACAACGGCTACAGCGCCGGCGAACCGCGCCATGTGTCGTCACCCGACATCTTCGTCGAGGACTTCAGTGCGGCCGTGGACTACCTGGGCACGCGTGACTTCGTCGACCGCGAGCGCATCGGCGGAATCGGCCTCTGTGGCAGCGGCGGGTTCCTGCTCAGCGCCGCCCAGGTCGACCGGCGCATCAAGGCCGTCGCAACCGCTGCGATGGTCGACATCTCCAGGATGGCCTCCAAAGGCCCGCTCGACTCCCTCACCGAAGAGGAACGCAACGCCTACCTCGACACCCTCGCCCAGCAGCGGTACGACGATTTTCTGAACGGCACGCCCGTGCTCGGCCCGCGCGGTGCGCCGATCGGGTTCGACGAGAACACCGACCCCGTCGGTCGCGAATTCGGCGAGTTCTACTCGACGCCGCGGGGCTATCACCCCAATTCCATCACCCAGTTCACGCTGACGAGCAGCATGTCGTTCATGAATTTCCCGCTGCTCACCCACATCAAGTCGATCTCGCCGCGACCGATTCTCTTCATCACGGGCGAGGACGCCTTCTCGAGGTACTTCAGCGAGGACGCCTACAAGGAGGCGGCCGAACCCAAGGAGCTGCACCTCGTCCCGGGCGGAAACCATGTGGACCTCTACGACAGGACGGACGCAATTCCGTTCGACAAGCTGGAGGAATTCTTCACCAAGAGCCTGGCATAAGCAGCTCATGCCGGTCCGATGATCGCGGCCAGTCCGGTCATCACGGTCAGGTGACAGCAACAGCGAGCGAAGTCGCCGCCAGAGAGCAGGCCACGGTCGGCCGCCTGGGACATCATGACGCCCCGGTGCGCCGGCCGTCGCACTGACGGGGCTGAGGCAGGCAGATCGTCGATCAATACGGGCAGCACCAGCCCGGGGGGGGTAGCGCGGCAAGCCCGGGCGTCGCAGGCCCATCGGCGCGACTGAGACGCCACCGGGCCGAGCCCCCCATCGTCGAGCATGTGCGGCATGACGGCACCGTAGGTGCTGAAGGCCGACCGCGGCGAGTACGGGCACGATCGGCAGCTGGACCACGTTCGGCATACTCATCGGCGCACTCACGGCCGGAACCCGCACCGGCTGGCTGGGCTGGCGGCTGCCCACTCCTCGAGATCGTCTCCGGCACCGTGGAAGAACCGCGAGTCGAAGCTTCCCGGGGCTTCGAGGGCGGGCGCGGATCCGTATCGAAGCTCGCAGTGGACCTACAGGTAATGACCGGAAGCCAGGGCATTAAGGTTGCGGTGCAGGGTCGACTGGACCCCGTACTTGATGCAGGTGCGCTGGCGGACGACGCGCATATGCCGCGCAACCCGTCACCGCCAGTGCACTCGCCGGGCAGCCAGACCTGCGCCCCCCAGAACGCCCCTCCCGTTCATCCACCGTATCCTCGGCCGTCCCGGTGAGGGAGTCCCCGGCGCCGGCCGCCGCGAGGCACAGCAGTTCGTCCGACCGGGCCTCGAGCGCGGCGGTGAGCCGGTGCAGGTACTCAGCGCGCCGGGCAGACCGGCATTCCTGCCCAGCGGGCTGCGACCATGCTGAGCGGGACTCGCCCGACGGCCTCCTCGGTGGCCGGGTCGACGCTGCGGTCTACCCGGCCACCCTCGCTCTCGACGAGCATGCCACCGGTGAGCATCAGCCTGGTCCTCTCAACGGGAACCGTCGGAGTGCCCTTGCTCAGTCTTAACCGCGGGCCTACGCGCTCGGCGCCGCGTCATTGTCCGACAGCTGGACCTTGCTGGTCTCGGGCGTCCGGGCTACGACGAGCAGTCCGAACAGCGCAGCTGCAATCACGTAGTAGGCGGGTGCCACCGGGCCGAAGTAGGCCACCAGCACGCCTGCGAGGAGTGGGGTGGTGCCGCCGAACAGTCCTTGGCCAATCGTGTACGACACGGCGTGGCCGGAGTACCGCGACGAGGTGCGGAAGAGCTCGAGCATGGTCGCCATCGAGACGGGGCAGAAGAGCACGATTCCGATGCCGATCAGCAACTGGCCGATGAACGCCCCCATGAAGTCGGCCTGCTCGACCAGCAGCATTGCCGGCAACGCGGCCACCGCCAGCCAGACGAGTCCGACGACCATCATCCGGTTGCGACCGACCCGGTCCGACAGGGCACCCGCGAACGGGATCAAAACCGTGACGATGATGGAGGTCAGGGCCTGGGCCCCCAAAGCGGTGCCGGGGCTTACTCCGATGTTGCTCACCAGGTGGGTGTACATGTACGTCATCAGTAGATAGGCCGCGACACCCTGCGGCGCAACCAGCAATACGACCCGGACCAGCGACGGAAGGTCGTGTGTGAGGGCGGTCTTGAGCGGATTGGCCACAGGGGCCTTCTTGCGGGCCTCGACGAACAACTCCGGGTCGTTGAGCCGCCGCCGCAGCCACAGCCCCACGACCGCGAGCACCCCGCCGAAGAGGAACGGCAGCCTCCAGCCCCACGCTGTGAAGGATTCCTCGCCCATGCCCACGCGCAGCCCCAGGAACAGCAGCGCGAGGAAGGCGTTCGGCATGTACGAGGCCGCATAGACGACGCTGACCCAGCGTCCGCGGCGGCCGGCCGGACTGGACTCCACCACGTAGGTCAGGGCACCGCTGTGTTCGCCGCCGGCCGAGAAGCCCTGGAGCAGGCGGCACAGCATGAGCAGCAACGGTGCCGCGATGCCGATGGTCTCGTAGGTGGGCAACACACCGATGAGGGCCGTGCTGCCGCCCATCAGCAAGATGGTGGCCGACAGCACCCGGACGCGCCCGTACCGGTCGCCCAGGTAGCCGAAGAGGGCACCACCAAGCGGGCGTGAGACAAAGGCAATGCCGAAGATGGCCAGTGTGCTCAGAATTGCGACTGTCTGGCTCGAGTCCGCCGAGAAGAACAGCGCGGCGAGGATCGGCGCGTTCAGTCCGTAGACGTAGAAGTCGTACCATTCGACGAAGCTGCCGACGGCCCCACCGAGCAGGCGCCGGCCAGGGCTGTCGCCGGGTGCGTGGGTCTGGGCCGAGCCCGGCTCGGGAGCCGGGCCTGGGCTCGGTTCGAGAGCCGTGGTCGGTGGCGCCGGGTCGGAAGGGAGCGGGTGTTCCGTAGGCATGGCAAGGCCTCCTTAGAGGGTCGGCACGAGAGGGTGTTCGGCGAGTTGCCAGAGGGCTCGCCCGGCGAGGCGCCGACCGGATTCCGATGAGTGGGCAACGTCGTCTCAGGCTTGATCAACGCCGCGGGATTCCGGAGACGACCAGGAGCGGTACTGGCCTCGACCGTGTCGATCTGGTCGCTCCCCTTCGGTGCGACCCCAACGTCCACCGATGACGGCCGCCGTCCGTTCGGTGGTGTACCCAGCACGATGTGGCATGTACTTGTCATGCAGCTTTCATCGGCTGCTCAGCGGTCACCGGGCGGCACGCTCAGTGGAATGCTCGGCCGCCGTCCACGGCCAAGGCGGCCCCGGTGACGAAGGATGACTCGCTACCGGTCAAGAACAGGACGGCTCGGGCGATCTCGATCGGATCGGCCATCCTCTTCATCGCGTAGTTCTGCACGTTCCACCCGTTGTCGCCCGCCATGGGGGTGTCCACCATGCCGGGGCAGACGCTGTTGACCCGGGTCTGCGGTGCCAGCTCCGCGGCGAGGGCTCGGGTCAGGTTGATCACCCCACCCTTCGAGGCGGCATAGGCGGAATGGTTCGGCGCGTTGGGAAGCAGCCCCTGGGCCGAAGCGATGTTCACCACCGTCGCGGCCGGCGCCCGCGTCAGCCACGGCAGGCAGCTGCGGATCACGATGTAGGTACCGGTCAGGTTGACCTCCAGCATCGTGCGCCACGCCTTGGCCGGAACGTCCGCCGCCGCACCCTGGAACATGATGCCCGCGGCGTTGACCACACCGTCGATTCCGCCGAGCGCCTCGGAGATCTCCTCGGCCGTCCGCGCCATCACCTCCTCGTTGGTGATGTCGACGGCGAACGTACTGCCGCCCGTCTCCTCACCGGTTCGGCTCAGACCGGCCTCGTCGCGATCGAGCAGGGCGAGGGCCGCCCCCTCGGCCGCGAAGAGCCGCGCCGTCGCGCGCCCGATCCCGGACGCCGCTCCGGTCACCACCACGCGCCGACCGCGCAGCCGCTGCGCCGGCTCTCCGGCGCCGGACCCCGCGGACTCGGCAAGACCTGCCATCATGACACTCACCTCGCTGTGCTCATATTTGTGGCTCCTGTGTGCAAAGCCGTCGGTCAGCGCATCACGAACGCGTTCGCAGGGGCGTCGTCCCGCGTCGAGATCACCACGCTCTTCGTCTCCAGGTACTCGTGCACCGCCTCGATCCCGTGCTCCCGGCCGAGGCCGGAGCGCTTCGTACCGCCGAAGGGCACCATGTAGCTGTACGCGCGGTAGGTGTTGACCCAGACTGTGCCGACTTTCAGGGCCTTCGACATGCGCATCGCTCGACCGATACTCGTCGTCCACACCCCTGCAACGAGGCCGTAGGCGACGTCGTTGCCGAGGCGGACGGCCTCCTCCTCGTCGTCGAACTCGATGATCGACAGGATCGGCCCGAATACCTCCTCCTGGGCGATGCGCATGTCGTTGGTGACGCCGTCGTAGATCGTCGGCTCGACGAACTGGCCGCCGGTGAGGCCGGGGCCTGTCGCGGCCCTGCCGCCGAGCAGACGGCGGGCACCGTCCGCCTCCGCGACATCGATGTAGTGCAGGACCTTCTCGAACTGGGGCGGAGTGGCGATAGGGCCCACGTTGGTCGCGGCGTCCATCGGGTCCCCGAGCCGTACCCCGCGGGCGAGTTCGAGCAGCTTCTCGGTGAACTCCTTCTTGACCGAGCGCTGCACGAGCAGTCTTGATCCCGCCGCGCACATTTGGCCGGCCGCGCCAAAGATGCCTGACACGGCCCCGGTCGCGGCCAGATCGAGGTCGGCGTCGTCGAACACGATGTTGGGCGACTTGCCGCCCAGCTCGAGCGAGACCCGCTTCATGGTCCGCGCCGCGGTCTCGTAGACCCGCATGCCGGTCACGTCGGAACCGGTGAAGGTCACCTTGGCGACATCGGGGTGCTCGACCAGCGCGCTGCCGACCTCCAGACCCAGACCGGTGACGACGTTGAAGACGCCGGCGGGCAGACCGGCCTGCTCGGCGAGGGCGGCGAACTCCAGCGTGCTCACCGATGCAAATTCGGAGGGCTTCACGACGACCGTGCACCCGGCTGCCAGGGCGGGGGCACACTTCACCGCGGTGAACCACAGGGGCGAGTTCCAGGCCGTGAGAGCGGCGACCACGCCGATTGGCTCCCGGTTGGTGAAGGCCACCATGTCGGGCTTCTCGAGGGGGATCGAGGCGCCCTCGATCTTGTCGGCGAGTCCCGCGTAGTAGTACCAGCACTCCGCGACGGACCTGAGCTGTCCGCGCACCTCGGCAAGGAGCTTGCCGTTGTCGCGAACCTCGATCTCGGCCAGTCGGTCCAAGTGTTCCACGACGAGATCCGCCAGTCGGCGCATCACCCCGCCCCGCTGAGACGCGGACATGTCCGCCCACGGGCTACTCGTCAGTGCCTGTCTGGCGGCGTCGACCGCACGTGCGACGTCCTTGACGCCGCCACGGGCGATCCGCGCCCAGACCTCACCCCGGTACGGGTCGACGCTGTCCAGATGGTCGCCTCCCTCGGGATCCACCCACTCACCGCCGATGTAGAGTTGATGTTCCTTCACGTGTCTCTCCTCCAGTCCAACAGTTGCCGCGGCCGGCTGGCAGCACTTCACACCGGTCGAACCGGCTGATCGGGACGCCGTCGAGCCGCACGCCCGCGCTGACGTCCGTATCCATCGCCGGCGCGTCGACCCGGAGCCGTAAACCGATAGGTTCTCGGTCGGGCGGCACCGCGCGGGGGTCGTGGGACCAATCAGGCGATCGCGTCGACCAGGCACCGCGTGGCGGTGAACGCAGCCACCTCGCCCCCACCGCGCATCGCGAGAGGGCACGCGCCGCAAGCCGGCAATGATCCGGACGCTACAAAGCTCGTCTGCACCGTCAGCACGGTGCCGGGTAGGACACCTTTGTAGGGGAACTGACCCTCCTTGACCGGCCCGATGCCGTACGAGGTTGACCGGACCGCGTCCTCGAGCAGTAGTCCGGCGCAAGACAGATACACAACAGCATGTCGGTGAGCCGCGCTAGTCGCGGATGGACCGTCCAGATCTCTGTGAACTGCTGAACCCGGCTCAACGCGCTGGCGGGATGTGTCAGCGGTTCAGCAGCGATGGCGAGCATCTCCTCGCAGCGGTGCGTGGACGATATCCTGCATTGTGAGATTTCGTCAACCAGTTGGAATCGGAACTGCTCATCATGGTGTGTGTGGCGACTTGCCGCCGTCTGGAGTGCGATTCTCGTGCAGCTGTGGACGCAGCGTCGGCTCCCGGTTCTTGCCGACGACGAGACGGATCCGTGACCGCGGCAGCAACGTGCTCGTCGGTGGCGGCTGCCTGGGCCAGGCGACGGTCCCTGATGCCGGCCGACCGCACCCGCAACGCCAGGAAGTGTGAGTGGATCGGCCCGCGGGGTCCTTCCCGCCAGGTGATCTCGGTGAACGCCTGTCGTACGTGGCTGGTGACCGTGTCGGCCACCGAGGAGGGCTGGTAGCGGCAGCGGGGTCGTAGCCTGCGGCCGTTGCCGGACCAGGGCGGGGTGATGGACTGGGCGTCGTCAGGGTGGACTGTGATGTCGGAGCGGACGGCCCCGACGTAGTCGATGCCCCGGTCGGTCAGGCCGTTTCGGAAGTCAGCGTTCTGGCCGTAGCCGGAATCGGCCACCACCACCGGCGGCACAAGCCCTCACAGTTCGTCTGCTCGCTCAAGGCCCTGCAGTGCTGGTGGCGACGGCGACCGGCATTCTGCCGTCCTCGGGAAACGCCCCGTCGTCGACCGCCCAGGCGTCCGGGCCGATCAGCGGCACCACCCATGGGCGATCCGGCGCCGCATCGGCACCGGATACCAGGTGAACTGGTTCACGAACTGCTGGGGGTTCTCTCGTTCCCATCCGGCAACCGCGAGGTCATGGCCTGGACGGACTTGCGGCGACCGTCCATCATCAGTCCCCGCAGGGTGGCAGTCGCTCGTGGCCCGCTAGGCCCTGTCGTCAAACTCCCGTCGTCCGCCCGAAGGGCGGGCCCTGCGGCGTCAGGTGCGTGCTCTCGGCGTGCCGGGCGCAGACCCACGTACTGGACGTACTTGGGTCTGTGCCCGGTGCGGCGAGAGGGCGTGCATGGCGTCGCGGGGCAGACGGGAGTTTGACGACAGGGCCTAGTCCTTGCGCGGCACCGAGGCGAACACATCCGCCACGATAACGCCGGCTTCCCTCGAGCACGGTTCCCTTCACGTGCGTCCACACACCCACCATGCCGCTGACCACGACTACCCGGAAGGCCTAACGGAGTACTACTGGACCCACCAGGGCAGGGGCGGACATTGTGACGGCTTGTTTCGGTACCGCCGCCCGGGCGCGTCGGCCACGGCGGGTACCGTGACGTGGTCGTACGGATGGACGGGGACCGATGAGCGAGTCGCAGGCGCAGGAACCGGATGTGGAGCCGATCGGCGGCCCGGCGGCCCGGGAGGTCGATCAGCCGTCGCCCTCCGAGGGCGAACTGGAACGGGTCATCGGAGTGCAGGTGCGTCAGTACCGGGCGGCGACAGGACTGACCGTGGGAGAGCTGGCCACGCGTGCGGGAATCTCCAAGGCCATGCTGTCGAAGATCGAGAACGCCCGGATCTCGTGCAGCCTCACGACGCTCGCCCGGCTGGCGGCAGCCCTGGACGTACCGGTGACCGCGCTGTTCCGCGGTGCCGACACAGGGCGGGAAGCCGTTTTCACACCGTCGGGTCAGGGGGCGCGCATCGTGCAGCGCGGCTCCCGGGTCGGGCATGACTACACCCTGCTGGGCGCGCTGCGCGGTCCCCACAGACGCATGGAGGCGCACCTGGTAACGCTGACGCAGCGGAGCGAGGTGTTCCCGCTCTTCCAGCATCCGGGTACCGAGCTGCTGTACATGCTGGAGGGCGAGGTGGTCTACGGCCATGGCGACGCCGAGTACCGGATGGGTCCCGGTGACGCATTGCAGCTGGACGGGGAGGGCTTGCATGGCCCAAAGGAGCTGGTTACGCTCCCGATCCGCTTTCTGTCGGTGGTCGCGTACGGCGACACGCCGGCCTGAAGACGGCAAGGGGCACCCAGCTCTGTTCGCCACGTTCCGGGCCCTCTTCGCGATACTCGCGTGGCGATCAAGCCGCAGGACTGGGTCAGCGACGCGAGGCAGGTTCTCGGACACGCCCCCGTCGCTGACGGTGTGCGGTGGGCTCAGAACCGGCGTGGTCCCGGTCTCCGGACTCCGGGCCGAGCAGTTCCGCCTCGCGCCCGATCGTGGTGTCGTCACCGTGCCCGGTGCGCACAACGGTGTCGTCCGGCAGCACGAACAGCCGCGCGCGGATCGACTGGTTGATGACGGCCTCGTCGCTGTACGACCATCCCGTCGCCCCCGGACCGCCCCGAAAGAGTGTGTCGCCGGTGAAAACGCAGCCGAGGTCTGGTGCGCGGAAGCAGACCGCGCCGAGTGCATGGCCCGGTGTGTGGAGCACCCGCAGCGTGGTGGCGCCCACCCGGATCTCCGCTCCGTCGGACAGGTCGATGCCTCAGGTCATGTCGGGGTGGGTCAGTGCCCACAGGGCGTTTGTCGTCCGGGTGCAGCATGACCGGTGCGCCGGTCCGCTCGCGCAGCTCGGGCGCGACCCGGACGTGGTCGTCGTGCGCGTGGGTGCACAGGATGGCCTTCACCTCCCGGTCGCCCACGACGGACATGATGTCGTCGACGTTGTGCGGGGCGTCCATGACGACGCACTCGGTGTCGTCGCCGACGACCCAGATGTTGTTGTCGACGTCGAACCTCTGCCCGTCGATGCTGAAGGTGCTGCTGGAGACGGAGTGGTCGATCCTGACCCGCGTCTCGGGCGTCGAAACGGTCACGGGAACAGCACCACCGAGCGCAGTACGTCGCTGTGGTGCATTCGTTCGAAGGCCGCCTCGACGTCCTGGATGCCGATCTCCTCGGTGACGAAGGCGTCGAGGTCGAGGCGGCCCTGGTGGTAGAGGTCGACGAGCATCGGGAAATCGCGGCCCGGCAGGCAGTCGCCGTACCAGCACGACTTCAGGGCACCGCCCCGGCCGAAGATGTCGATGAGCGGGATGTCGGGCACCTTCATGTCGGGTGTCGGTACGCCCACCAGTACGACGGAGCCCGCGAGATCGCGGGCGTAGAACGCCTGTTTCCAGGTCTTCGGGCAGCCGACGGCGTCGATGACGACGTCGGCGCCGAGGCCGCCGGTGAGTTCCCGGACCGCGGCTACCGGGTCGGTGCCGGACGAGTCGACGGTAGGGTCGCGCCCAGTTTCTTCGCGACGGCGAGCTTCTTGGGGCCGATGTCTATGGCGATGATGCGGCCGACGCCGACCAGCGCGGAGCCCGCTATGACCGCCACGCCGACTCCGCCACAGCCGATGACCGCGACGGACGTGCCCCGGGTGACCCCTCCGGTGTTGATGGCGGCTCCGAGGCCGGCCATCACCCCGCAGCCGAGCAGTCCGACCGCGGCGGGCCGGGCCGAGGGGTCGACCTTCGTGCACTGGCCCGCGGCCACCAGGGTCTTCTCGGCGAACGCGCCGATGCCGAGGGCCGACGTCAGTTCGGTGCCGTCCTCCAGCGTCATCCTCTGCGTGGCGTTCTTGGTGGCGAAGCAGTACTGCGCCTCGCCGCGGCGGCAGGCGCGGCAGTCGCCGCACACCGCGCGCCAGTTGAGGATCACGAAGTCGCCCGGCGCGACAGCGGTGACGTCGTCGCCGACAGCCTCGACGACGCCGGCCGCCTCGGGTCCCAGCAGGAACGGGAACTTATCGTTGATGCCGCCCTCTCGATAGTGCAGGTCGGTGTGGCAGACGCCGCACGCCTGCACCTTCACCCGTGCTTCGCCCGGGCCGGGGGTGGGGACGTTGATCGTCTCCACAGAGACCGACTCTCCCTGCGGTGGGGAGTTGCGGAAGTTCAGTCGCGGAACGCGAAGCGCGGGTGCGCCGTGCCGCCCTGCACCAGGTCCGCGACGAGCGCCCCGACGAGGGGCGCGAACTTGGCGCCATGGCCGGAGCACGGCGAGGCGACGACCACGGAGCCCAGCCGGTCGATGACGAAGTCCTCGTCGGCCGTCATGGTGTACAGGCAGCTGCCCTCGGCGGCCGGTTCGGGGTCGAGCCCCGGCAACCGATGGCTCACCCAGGAAGTGACGATGTCCCGGGAGGTGGGGTTGATCCGTCCGTCCCGCGTGGAGGCGGTTGTCGGCGTCCCTCCGTCGTGCTGGGCGACCTTCATCGCGGGAACCGGGCCCCCGTCCGCTCCCGACGGCAGGCCGAAGAGCTGGATGCCCTCCTTGTAGACCATGGTCGGCCACGCGGCCTGCGGGTCGCGGTGCCGGAAGTGGAACACCTGCTGCTGAGTGACCCAGGAGCGGGGCATCCGGGGTGAGCCCCCGATCGAGGGCAGCAGCTCGGGCAGCCACGGCCCCGCCGCGACGACCGCGCAACGGGCACTGAACGAACGGTCGTCGGTCTGAACGAGGACACCGTACGCAGTCTGCTCGACGCGGGTGACCGGCTTGCCCTCGACGACCGTCGCACCCAGTGACACGGCGACATCGACACCGGCCCGCACCGTACGGTCCGCGTCCAGGTGGCCGGCGTCGGGGTGGAACATGACGGGGCCGGTGAACACCATGCCGGGGAACTGTTCCTGGGCCGCTTCGGGGCGCAACAGTTCGGCGGTGACGCCCCGTTCCTTCATCAAGGCCACCAGTGCCTCCGGATTCCGTTCGGCGCCGTGATCGAGACCGCCGGTGCGGGTGCGAAGCACCTGGCCAGAGCGGTCCTCCAGCTCGTCCCACAGTTCCCCCGGCGCGACCCGTGAGGTCGATGTAGTCCGGATCGGCGTACGCACGTCGGTAAATGCGGGACGTACCGTGCGAGCTGCCCTGGTCGTGGCCGATGGCGCGGGCCTCGATCAGGGTGGTGTCGAGGCCACGGGCAGCCAACTGCCAAACCGCCGAGGAGCCCGCCAGGCCGACTCCGACGACCACCACGTCACAGTCCACCGGTGCCTCCCGGGATCCAGGAGGTCCCCGCCAGCGGGACCCTCGCCATCGCGGCCGCCTCGATGGTGACGGCAACGAGGTCTTCGGGCTCCAGGTGCGTCAGGTGTGCCTTGCCGCAGGCCCGCGCAATGGTCTGGGCTTCCATGGTGAGGACGCGCAGGTAGTTGGCGAGCCGCCGACCGCCCTCGACCGGGTCGAACCTCTGCTGCAGCTCGGGGTCCTGGGTGGTGATGCCGGCGGGGTCCTGGCCATCCTGGAAGTCGTCGTAGTAGCCGGCCGCGGAGCCCAGGGCCTCGTACTCGGCGGACCACTTCGGGTCGTTGTCGCCGAGCGCGATCAGCGCGGCGGTGCCGATGGCGACCGCGTCGGCGCCCAACGCCATCGCCTTGGCGACGTCGGCGCCCGTCCGGATGCCGCCGGAGACGATGAGCTGGACCTTGCGGTGCATACCGAGTTCCTGCAAGGCCTGCACGGCCAGTGGGATCGCGGTCAGGGTCGGGATGCCGACGTGCTCGATGAAGACCTCCTGCGTGGCGGCGGTGCCGCCCTGCATGCCGTCCACGACCACGACGTCCGCGCCGGCGTGCACGGCGAGCTTCACGTCGTAATAGGTGCGGGTCGCCCCGACCTTGACGTAGACGGGCTTCTCCCAGTCGGTGGTCTCACGGATCTCGGCGATCTTGATGGCGAGGTCATCCGGTCCGGTCCAGTCAGGGTGGCGGCAGGCGCTGCGCTGGTCGACGCCCTGCGGAAGGGTACGCATCCGCGCCACCCGCTCGGTGATCTTCTGGCCGAGCAGCATGCCGCCACCGCCGGGCTTGGCGCCCTGGCCGAGGACGATCTCGATCGCGTCGGCCTTGCGGAGGTCGTCGGGGTTCATGCCGTACCGGGACGGCAGGTACTGGTAGACGAGGTGCTTGCTCTGGCCACGTTCCTCCGGGGTCATTCCGCCGTCACCGGTCGTGGTGGAGGTGCCGGCCTCGCTCGCGCCGCGTCCCAGCGCCTCCTTGGCTCGGCCGGACAGCGCGCCGAAGCTCATGCCGGCGATGGTGACTGGGATGTCGAGGTGGAGGGGGTGCTTGGCGTTGAGGTCTCCGAGCACCACGTCGGTGCCGCAGCGCTCGCGGTAGCCCTCCAGCGGGTAGCGGGACATGCTCGCCCCGAGGAACAGCAGGTCGTCGAAGTGCGGCAGCGCCCGCTTGGCACCCCAGCCACGGATGTCGTAGACGCCGGTGCGAGCGGCGCGCTGGATCGCGCTGATGGTGACACGGTCGAAGGTGGCGGACTCACGCAGTCCGCGCTGTTCTGCCGAGAGACGGTGATCGGTCATTGGCTGGCCCCTTGGTCTGTGTCAGTACGCGTCGGTGTTGTCGACGTGGAAGTTGTAGAGCCGCCGGGCCGAGCCGTAGCGGGTGTAGGCCGAGGTGTCCTCGCTCTCGAATCCGGCGCTCTTGAGCAGCCCGGCGAGTTCCTCGTGGTGTTCGGGGCGCATTTCCTTGGCCACGCAGTCGGCGCCGAGGGAGGCGACCGTGCCCCGGACGTAGAGGCGCGCTTCGTAGATCGAGCCGCCGAGCGCCTCACCGGCGTCGCCTCGCACCACCAGGCGCCCGGCCTGGGCCATGAAGGCGCTCATGTGGCCGATGCTGCCGCCGACGACGATGTCGACGCCCTTCATGGAGATGCCGCAGCGGGCGGCGGCGTCGCCCTCGACGACGAGGAGGCCGCCGTGCGCGGTCGCTCCCGCGGACTGCGACGCGTCGCCGCGGACCAGCACCGATCCGCTCATCATGTTCTCCGCCACGCCAACACCGGCGTTGCCGTTGATGACCACGTCGGCCAGCTGGTTCATTCCCGCGGCGTAGTAGCCGACCTGGCCTTCGACGGTCACGCGCATCGCCTTGTTCAGTCCCACGGCCACGCTGTGCTTGCCGGCGGGATGGAGGATGCGCACCTCGTCGGCGGCGAGGTCGGCCTGGTGGAGAAGGCCGTTGACCTCGCGCAGCCAGCGTTCGGCGAGGTCGAGTTCGAGTACGTCGTGCACGGCGGTGGCGCCTTTCGTCGGGTGAGGGGTCAGCGCGTCCATGCGTAGATCCGCTCGGGCTCTGGTTCGTAGAGGGAGGCGCTCTCGATGCCGGGAAGCCCGGTCAGCGCGCGGTACTCGCTGGCCACGGCGACCCAGTCCTGGGTCTCGGCGACGACCGCCGGCTTGCAGGCGATGGCGTCGCGGACGACGGCGAAGGACTCCCGGTTGGAGACCAGCAGGGTGTAGAAGCCGTCGAAGGTGGCACACAGTTCCTTGAGCGCGGTCTCGATGTCGAGCCCGGCCGCGAGCCGGTCGGCGACGAAGCGTGCTCCGACCTCGGTGTCGTTATCACTGTCGAACACCACGCCTCGGGTCCGTAGTTCGCGGCGGATGGTGGCGTGGTTGGAGAAGGACCCGTTGTGCACCAGGCACTGGCCGGGGCCCACCGCGTAAGGGTGGGAGCCGCCCGGGGTGACGGCGGACTCGGTCGCCATGCGGGTGTGCCCGACGCCCTGCCAGCCCTGGGCCGCCGCCAGACCGAAGCTGTCGGCGAGGGCGCGGGGGTGGCCGACACCCTTCAGTACGGCGATGTTCTCGCCGAAGCCGACCACCAGGGCCCCGGGCGCCGCCGTTGCGACCGCGGTGCGCAGGGCGTCGACCTCGACGGGCACGTTGACCACCAGCGTAGGGGACGCGTCGACGACCCCCACAGGCGTGCCGGGCGGCAAAAGTTCTTCAAGCGCGGTGCGCAGTTCCGCGGGTGTCAGCGGGCTCTCGACGAGCGAGACGGCGGCGTGCCCGGGCGGGGACCAGCGCGGGTCGCCGTAGACCGCGACTCCGGCGGAGTCGGCGCCGCGGTCCTGCATCTCGCACAGCATCCCGGTCAGCAGGGTGCCCAACTGCGGGTAGAGGGCGGGGTTGCGCAGATGGAGCCCCACAATTCCGCACATGCGTTCCTCGTTTCTCGACAGGTGTTTCGGGCTGGGTTTCAGAAGGCGGTGAGGTAGTGGTCGATCTCCCAGGACGTGACCTGGGAGTGCCAGCGGAAGAACTCCTCCCGCTTCAGCTCGCCGAAGTACCGGGCCACGCCGGCTCCGGCGCAGTCCAGTGCACCGCTGATGGTGGGGTCGGCCTCCAGGGCGTCCACGGCATGCAGCAGGGTCAGCGGGAGGGCCGCACGGTCGACGCCGTTGTCCCCGCCGGGGGTGCCGGGGTCGGTGTGCCGTGCGATGCCGTCCAGTCCGGCGCCGACCGCCGCCGCGATCGCCAGGTAGGGGTTGGCCGACCCGTCCCCGCCGCGCAGTTCGATGCGGTGTGCGTCGGGGACCCGCACGTAGTGGGTGCGGTCGTTGCCGCCGTACGTCGGCACGCGGGGCGCCCACGAGGCACCCGAGCTCATACTCACCGCGCCGGTGCGCTTGTAGGAGTTGACCGAGGGGGCGAGTACGGCCTGCAAGGCCCCGGCGTGGTCCAGGACACCGCCGATGAAGTCGTATGCGAGGCTGGACAGTCCGAGACCGCGGAGGTCTGCGGCGTCGTGGGCGGGGAACAGCGGGCTGGAACCCTTCCACAGCGACAGGTGCAGGTGGAGACCCGAACCGGTGCGATCGGCGAAGGGCCTGGGCATGAAGGTCGCGGTCATCCCGCGCTGTTCGGCGATCATGGAGATCAGGTACCGCAGGGTAATGACACGGTCGGCGGTCGTCATCGCGTCGGCGTAGGCGAAGTTCTGCTCGAACTGACCATTTGCGTCCTCGTGGTCGTTGGCGTAGTTGCCCCAGCCGAGTTCGTTCATCCCGCGCGACACCGCGGCGAGGTGCTCGTACATGCGTGTCACGCCGCGGGCGTCGTAACAGGGCCGCGCTGCGTTGTCGCCGGGATCGGCGGTGATGAGCCCGCCGTGCTCGTCCTGGTGGACCAGGAAGTACTCGACCTCGGCGCCCACGTGCACCGACAGATCGCACTCGGCGGCCTTGTCCAAGATGGAGCGCAGGATGTTCCGCGGCGCGTACGGCCACGGCTTACCCTCGACGTAAGGGTCGCAGTGGACGATCGCCAGCCCCTCCTTGATGAACGGCACGGGTGTGAAGGACGACGCGTCGGGCAGCGCCATGATGTCGGGGTCCTTGGGCTCCTGGCCGAGGGCACCGGCCGCGTAACCCGCGAACCCGACTCCGTCGTTCTGAAGTTCCTCGATGGCCTCGATCGGTACGAGCTTGGCGCAGGGCTTGCCGATGAGGTCGACGAAGAGGGCGAGGATGAAGGTGGTGTCGTGCTTGGCAGCCAGGGTCGCCAGGTCTGTCATGTCGGGCATCGCTGTCAGGGCCTCTCGGACGGAGTCGCTGTGGGGTGTGCAGTTCTGGCGGCGGTGCGGGTGCCACGTGTTGCCGGGCGGCCAAGCCTGTGTCTCGCGCCGGCAACCGGCCGGCCGCGTGATCACGATATGACCTCGATCCCTTACAGGAAACTTCGTTGCTTTGGAAACAGAAGGGGTGTTTCGCGGCGATGTCCTGGCTGTTGCTGCTCGGTTGGGTGAAGCTCTCCCCCTGACGCATGGGTGCCGCGCCGCTGCGTTCGTCGCGGACGTCGCCCGCTCATCGCCCGTTCGACCGGGGCGGTGTGACGGTCCGCTAGACGTTCTGCGGGAACCCGAGTTCGATGCCGCCGTGGCTGGGGTCGAGCCAGCGCGAGGTGACGACCTTGCCGCGGGTGAAGAAGTGCACGCCCTCGGTCCCGTGAGCGTGGGTGTCGCCGAATAGTGAGTTCTTCCAACCCCCGAAGGAGTAATAGGCCATCGGAACCGGGATGGGCACGTTGATGCCGACCATGCCGACCTCCACCTCGTTCTGGAAGCGCCGTGCCGCACCGCCGTCGTTGGTGAAGATGGCCGTGCCGTTGCCGTACGGGTTGGCGTTGATCAGTGCGAGGGCTTCGTCATAGGTGTCCACCCGCACCACGGAGAGCACGGGGCCGAAGATCTCGTCGGTGTAGATGCTCATGTCGGTGGTCACGTCATCGATCAGGGTGGGGCCCAGCCAGAAGCCGTCCGGCCCTCCATCCGCCGCGACCTGCCGTCCGTCCACGACGATGGTCGCTCCGGCGGCCTCGCCGGCGTCGACGTACGAGGCCACCCTGTCCCGGTGGGCCTTCGTGACCAGGGGCCCCATGTCGCAGTTCTTCGTCCCGTCGCCGGTTTTGAGGGAAGCGGCGCGCTCGGCGATCTTGTCCACCAGTTCGTCGGCGATGTCACCGACGGCCACCAGGGCGCTGATGGCCATGCAGCGTTCGCCCGCGGAGCCGAAGCCGGCGTTGACCGCCGCGTCGGCCGCCAGGTCCAGGTCGGCGTCTGGCAGAACGACCATGTGGTTCTTCGCCCCGCCGAGGGCCTGGACACGCTTGCCATGGGCAGTGGCGGTGGCGTACACGTACTGGGCGATGGGTGTGGAGCCGACGAAGGAGACCGCCTTGATCGTGGGGTTCTCCAGGAGTTCGTCGACGGCGGTCTTGTCGCCCTGCAGCACGTTGAAGACACCGGGCGGCAGCCCGGCCTCGGTCCACAGCTCTGCCATCCACAGAGCTGCGGACGGGTCCTTCTCGCTGGGCTTGAGCACCACCGTGTTGCCCGCGGCGATGGCGATGGGGAAGAACCACATCGGCACCATCGCCGGGAAGTTGAAGGGGCTGATGATGCCGACCGGGCCGAGAGGCTGACGGACGGAGGCGACGTCGACCTTGGTGGACGCGTTCTCGGTCATACCGCCCTTGAGCAGGTGGGGCATGCCGCAGGCGAACTCGACGACCTCCTGCCCGCGGCTGACTTCTCCGAGCGCGTCGGAGAGCACCTTGCCATGCTCGGCCGTGATGATCCGGGCCAGTTCACCCTTGCGCTCGTTGAGCACTTCGCGGAACCGGAAGACGATCTGGGTACGGCGGGTGAGAGAGGTGTCGCGCCAGGCCGGGAAGGCCGATTGGGCGGCGCCGATGACGGCGCGGGCGTCCGCGAGGTCGGCCAGGGCTACTTGACTGGTGATCTCGCCGGTCGCGGGGTTGGTCACGGGGGCAGTCCGGGCGCTCGTACCGAGGAACGGCTTGCCGTCGGACCAGTGCGCGATGGTGTGCGTCATCATGATTCCCTTCGGGCGGTGTCAGAAGATGCTGTAGGCCTTGCGGAGCGTCTCGGTGACGTCCCAGCGTCCGGTCCAGCCCGGAGGAAGGACCACGTAGTCACCTGCGGAGATCTCGACGGCGGTCCCCGACTGCTCGTCGGTGAGGGTCGCCCGGCCGGAGATGATGTAGCAGGTTTCGGTGTTGGGCCGATCGACGACGGGCCACCCGCCCGGCTCGCACTCCCAGATGCCGACCTGGGCCGGGGTGCCCGCGTCCACCGGGAGGGTGTGCAGCTGCGGGTCTCCGGAGTCGGCGCCGGGCCTCCGGCCCGCGGGGCTCAGCGGGCCGACCACCTGGTGGCGGGGAAGGTGGATCAACGAGGGCATGGTGTGTTCTCCCTGATGTGTGGTGCGTGGGGTTGTTCCGGTTCAGTGGGCGCCGGTGAGCTTTTCGAGCAGCGCCGACACCTTGGACGGCCTGTTCGTCAGCCGCTCCTCGAAGTCGGCTGCCGCGGCCGCCTGGAGGCCGGCGTTCACTCCGATCCAGCGGAAGGGCTCGACCTCCCAGCGCGGCGAGGTGTGGTTGACGACCGGCAGCCGGTTCAGCTCGTCGTGCCGGCCGGTGATGAGATTGCGCAGGATCCGCCCGGCGAGGTTGCTGGTCGCGACCCCGTCTCCGACGTAGGGCCCGGCCCACGCGATGCCCGACTTCTTGTCGTATCCGATCGACGGGAACCAGTCACGGGGAACGCCGAGCGGTCCGCCCCACCGGTGGGTGATCTCGACGTCGGCGAGGGCCGGGAAGAACTCGCGCATCGTCTCGATGATCTTGGCGTGGATCCTGGTGTCGACGTCGAACTCGGGCGAGACCTTGGAGCGGAAGTGGTACGGGGCACCCCGGCCGCCGAAGACAAGCCGCCCGTCCGCGGTCGGGTGGGCGTAGATTCGCAGATTGCGCATGTCGTTGAACGCGGTGCGGGAATCGAGCCCCAGCTCCTTGCGTACCGCATCCGGCAGTGGAGCGGTGGCCACGACCAGCGAGTACAGCGGAGCGACATGCCTGCGGTACGCCGCGAACTGCGGGGTGAACGCCTCGGTGGCGCGGACGACGACCGACGCCGTGACCGTCCCGTGGACCGTGCGAACGCAGCCGTTTGCGATGCCGGTGACCTCGGTGTTCTCGTAGATGGTTCCGCCCAGGCTCTCCACTCGGGAGGCGAGCCCACGCACGAGTTTGTCCGGGTGCAGCAGGGCGCAGTGCGGGGTGTGGATGCCGCCCAGCACGCCGTCGGCGTTGATCTTGGCCCGCGCCTGTTCGCCGCTCAGGAGTCGCCACTGCCCGTCCACCCCGAACGCCGCCGCGCCGGCGACGGTGGCCTCGGCTCGAGCGAGCTGCGCGGGCGTACGGGCGAGCGAGACGAAGCCTTCGGGGGCGAAGTCGCAGTCGATGGTCTCCTGCTCGGTGACTCGGCCCACCTCGGTGACGGTCTCGTTCATCGCCCGCTGCATGTCCAGTGCCGCCTGGTGTGAGTACAGCTGCCGCACCCGCTGCAGGGAGACCGGGAAGATCGCTGAGCACCATCCGCCGTTGCGGCCCGAAGCACCAAAGCCGGCGTACTCCCGCTCCAGCAGGACCACCTTCAGGGTGGGGTCCTCCTTGAGGAGGTAGTAGGCCGCCCACAGACCGGTGAAACCGGCGCCGACAATGGCGACATCGGCCGAAGTGCTGCCCGGCAGAGCGGGCCTGCGGGATGAGGACTCCCGGCTCTCCGCCCACAGGGGCACCCCCGAAGAGCTCTCCGTGCCGCGCACCGTGCGGACCTGACCGACCACCATCGCTGCCTCCCTGGTGTCTTTACTGGGGCCAGTCTTGGATCACGGGGTCGAAGGGGACATCCGTCCGATGCACAGTGCTCTTTCCGCGCGCTGTACGTTCGTATGAAGCACACGAGAAAGGGGCCGCTGTGATCACAGTCGACGGCCTGGTGTCCGTACCCTCGCTGGGCCTGACATACCTGGCCGGATCTCGCGGTGGCTCCCGCCCGGTCACCTGGGCGCACGCGTGCGACCTGCCTGATCCCTGGCGCTGGTTCAAGGCGGGCGACCTGGTGATGACCACGGGTGGAGGGCTGCCCACCGGATCGCCTGAGCAGGAGCTGTGGATCACCCGGCTGATCGACAGCCGGGTGAGTGCTCTGGTGGTCGCACCGGAAGCCGGAGCACCGGAGGTGACCCCCGAGCTCCTTGACGCAGCCGACAGTCGGAACTTCCCGGTGCTGTCGGCAAGCTTTGACCTGCAGTTCGTCACCCTGGCCCGCACCGTCATCGAGAGTGCGGTCGAGGCAGAACGCGAGCGGCTGGCGACCATTAAACGTTTGTATGACGTGTACTGGCAGTCACTGCGTGCCCGCGGCACCTTCGACACCCGTATCTCAGCCCTGGAAGGCAGCATCGGATGGGCGCTGGAGGTACGGGATCTGGACGTCGGCGAAATGCTGGCCCAGGGTCGTCAGGCCGCCAGGCGGCGGTCGGCACACCCCGAGGGCCCCGACGCCGAAGGCACGCAGGTGCCCATCCCTGGGGTCGGCAACGTCGCCCTGGTGGCTTATCCCGGTCGACGGCCCGTCCAGGACCGTCCCCTGCTCCAACACCTGGGCGGACTGATCGCTCTGGAACTGGAACATCACGCCGCCCAGCGCGACCATCTGCGGGCATCCGGAGAGGACCTGCTGCTCGGCCTGCTCGACGACACCATCGACCTGTCGGCGGTCTGGCCGGAGCTGCGTCACCGAGGGATGGCCGGGGCCGTGGTCGTCGCCTGCTGGAAGGCATCCAATGACGCACCGCTTCACCACGAGAACGTTCACCACGACGTGCGCCTGCAGGACTGCGCACCGCTCCTGGCGTATCGCTCCCCCATGCTCCTGGGTGTCGTCCCCGACGACGGTGAGCTCCTGGCGTCCCTCTCGACCAAGCTCGCAGAGCACTGCGCGGTCGGCCTAAGCACTCCCCTGGCCGCCAGCACCCAGGTCTCCGAAGCCGCACGGCAGGCGCAACTCGCCGTGGCCAGAGCGCACGAGGCCGGCACATCGCTGGTGCGCTACGGAAACGACCAGCGCGACAGCGGATTCCTGCCACGCAGCCTCGAGGACACCCGCCAGCTCGTCCGCCGTATCCTCGGTCCGTTGATCACATACGACCGTGCCCACGACGGCGATCTCATCACCTCATTGCGGACGTTCCTGGCCAATGACGGTGGCTGGCAGCGAAGCTCGGACGACCTGGGCATCCATCGACAGACCCTCGTGTACCGGCTGCGCAAGGTGGAGCAGCTCACCGGACTGAAGCCGACATCGACGCGCGGTTCAGCCATGCTGTGGCTCGCGCTTCAGGCGACGGACAGCGCGCAACTGTCTCTCGACGACCTCATGACCTGATGCCGAACTTCTCGCCAAGCCGCCATACGAATGTATGAGGGTCGGCTCCAGGGTTCGCGAAACCGCGCATGGCCCGGTCAGCGCTCCGACGGGATGGTGGTCCGCATCACAGGCACACTCGGCCAGCCCCGTCCGGGCCCGCGGCTTCCTCGCGCAGACGGTCGGGGCGATGCGAAGGGAACCGCGCATGGGCACGATCCCCGATGACACCACCCCGTTGCGGGCTGGTCTCAAGCAACGCCATCTGACCATGATCTCGCTGGGCGGCGTCATCGGCGCAGGCCTCTTCATCGGTTCAAGCGCGATCATTCACGAAGCCGGCCCCGGCGCGTTCATCACCTACGGACTCACCGGCCTCCTTGTCCTCCTGGTAATGCGGCAGTTGGGCGAGATGGCCGCGGCCCGGCCAAGCACCGGGTCGTTCACCGACTACGCCCGCATGGCCCTCGGCCCCTGGGCGGGCTTCTCCACCGGCTGGCTGTACTGGTACTTCTGGGTGATCGTCGTCGGCTTCGAGGCGGTTGTGGGCGGCCAGATGATCAACAAGTGGTTGCCCGGGTTGCCGGTATGGCTCATCGCTCTCGGACTTCTTGTCATCATGACAGCCATCAACCTGATGTCCGTCGGCTCGTTCGGCGAGGCGGAATACTGGTTCGCCGGCATCAAAGTGGCCGCCATCATCGTGTTCATCCTCCTCGCCGGCCTCTTCGTACTCGGCCTGTGGCCGGGCGCCGAGCTGTCCTTCGCCAACCTGACCGAGCACGGTGGCTTCTTCCCCAACGGCCTGGCCCCGGTGCTCTCGGGCGTGGTCGTGGTGATCTTCTCCATGACCGGGGTGGAAGTCGTGACAGTGGCGGCCGCCGAGTCGAAGGAGCCGGGTAACGCGATCCGCAAGGCGGTCAGCTCTGTCGTCTTCCGCATCCTGGGCTTCTTCGTCCTGTCCACCTTCCTCATCGTGGTGATCAGGCCCTGGAGCGCGATCACTCCCGGCGAGTCCCCGTTCGTGGCGGCGCTGGACGGTATCGGCATTCCCGCCGCCGCGGACATCCTCAACGCCGTGGTCCTGGTCGCCGTGCTGTCCTGTCTGAACTCCGGCCTCTACACCGCGTCCCGCATGCTCTTCGTCCTGGGCGGCCGCGGAGATGCGCCTCGGTGGATGACAGCCGTCAACCGCCGGGGTGTCCCCGTCAAGGGACTTCTGTCGTGCACGGTCGTCGGATACGGCTGTGTGATGCTCTCCGCGCTCTGGCCGGACACGGTCTTCCTCTTCCTGATCAACGCATCAGGTGCGGTCTTCCTCTTCGTCTACCTCCTGATCAGCCTGTCCCAGCTACGCATGCGCAAGCGCCTCGAAGCGGAGACACCAGGCGGGCTGACGTTCAAGATGTGGCTGCATCCGTTCCTGCCCGTCCTCGTCGCACTGGCCATCGCCGCGGTTCTCATCAGCATGGGCGTGAGGAGTGAGTCGCGGATCGAACTGCTCCAGGGGGTCGTCGTGTGGGCACTCATGTCAGCCATCTATGCCGTCCGAAAGCGGTTCGGCCCCTCCCACGGAAAGCCTTCCAACGGCGAGCCCAACGACAACCCCACTCACGGTCGATCCAAGCCATCCGCAGCGGCGTCACACTGATCCACTACCAACAGCCGATCGGCGCTCCCGGCGCACGCATTGCGCTGCACCGAGAGGCGCGATCGCTTGTTGGCGGAAGTACAGGCCGAACTCCTCGGACAGCGACGGTGGCCTGGCCCGTTTCAGCGCCCAGGAGATCGTGGATCGTCAGGTCCCGTCGCTCGCATACGGGGAACCCGACGCGGAGGGCGTTCATGGCGTAGTCCCTTCCTCGGGCATGGGACGGCGCGCAACGCGTGTCTTCCTCAGCTATTCCCCGTTGGTGCGGGCAAAGTAGCTCACGCATGCGGCCTCATACACCAGCTGCCTGAAGTACGCCGAGGCAAGCTATACGGCATGGGCGAGACCGCTGCCGCGCTCGAGGTTGCCTACGCCACGCACGCGATCGCGGAGCCGAAGCCGAAGCCGCTGGAAGCGAACATGCTGGCTCCGTAGCGATGGCCGACATTCTCGGCGGCCCGTTGCGGTGGTTCGCGGCGACGCCCGCGAGCAGGTGCAGACCCTCCAGGCGCGTAACCCGGCGTACCTCGTCACCCCGGCGTGGCAGTACCGGCTCCTCACCACGGACGAGGTGCGCTCATGGATCGCGTGCCCCCAGTCTCACCATCGCGAACGGCGACCAGCCGAGCGCTGGCCCGCTGCCCGGCCTGACTCGGCACGTTGTAGTGGTGGCGGGAAGAGGCCAAAAGAGAGAAGGGTCGACGGCCCGTACGCCGACCGCGCACGGCATCGGATCGGCGGCAAGCTCCGCAGGATAAGGCCGGAATGTCGGCGATGAGGGCGGCAAAGATGCGCGATCACGTTGTTTACACGTCCCAGCTGGAGCTGGCCAGGCTCCTGTTCGCCGACTCCGATCCACTCCTGCACAGCATCGCGGCTCAGCCGTTCTCGTTGCAGACCGTGCCCGCGGGAGCAGTCCGACGCCATATCCCTGACCACCTGCTGGTCACCGGCGAGGGCCCGGTGGTTGTGGACGTCAAGCCGCGCCTGGCGCTGCTCAAGAACGACGTTCCGCTCCGTCCGGCCGGCTCCTACCCGGGACGCCCACGCAAAAAGTGACTCGGGGCCCCTGGGGACTCGAGGCTGTTCTGACTGTCATTGGTGTGCTGACGTAGTGAGCTCGTCGGCCTGCCCAGTGGCGGGTGTGTGCTGGGCGACGATGCGTGAGGCGCGGGGCGCCGCGTGCATGGCGAGGGCGGCGAGGGGCAGCACGGTGCATGCGGCGATGACGGCGCCGACCACTGGGGGGCCGGCCGGTCCTGCGGAGTCGAGGGCGATGCCCGCGACTGCGGATCCGGCGGCGATGCCGACGTTGAACGCGGAGGTGGTCAGGCCGGAGGTGAGGGTCGGTGCGTCGCCTGCGAAGCGCACGGCGAGTGCGGTGACGATGGGATTGACGGTGAATCCGGTCCAGCCCATGAGCAGGACCAGTGCGGTGGCCGTGACGGCGTTGGTGGACAGCGGGATCATCAGGAGCAGCACGAGTGCGGTGGCCACGGCGGCGGAGATGGTGGTGACCATCGGGCGGCGTTCTCCGAGCCGGCCGCCAGTGGTGGTACCGGCCAGGGCGCCGATGCCGAACGCGATGAGGACGAGCGGGACGGCACTCTCGGGAATCCCGGCGCGTTCGAGCAGGGGCGTGATGTAGGTGTAGGTGGCCATGACGCCGCCCATGATCAGCATGGCGGAGCTCAGTGCGAGCCATAGGCGGCCCTGGCGCAGGGCATTGAACTCTGCCCGCAGGGACACGGTAGTGCGCTGATCCTGGGCGGAGATGAAGCGCCCGATGAAGACGGCGGCGAAGGCGGACAGGACGGCCAGGGCCCAGATCGGGCCGCGCCAGCCGATGTACTGGCCGACGAAGGATCCGACGGGTACTCCGACGACATTGGCCAGGGTCAGGCCGCCGATCATCAGTCCGGTGGCCCGGGTGGCTGCGGTGGGGCCATCGGCGGTTGTGGCGATGACCATGCCGATGGCCCAGAACGCGCCGGTGGCCAGCGCAGTGACGACGCGGGCGGCGAGAACAACGGTGAAGGAGCTGCTGAGGGCGGCGACGACGTGTCCGAGGCTGAAGACCGCAAGCGCCAGGATCAGGGTCTGTCGCTGGGGCAGGCGGAGGGTGGCCATCGCCATCGTCGGGGAGCCGACGATCATGCCGATGGCGAACGCGGTAATCAGTAGTCCTGCGTGGGAGACGCTGACATTGAAGTCGTCGGCGATCTCGGGCAGCAGCCCGGCGACGACGAACTCGGTCGTCCCCATCAGGAAGGTTCCGGCGGCGAGTACCCAGACGACGAACGGGAGAGTACCGGTCCGGGAGGCGGACGGTGCGGAGGGCATGGTGGGTTGTTCTTTCCTTGAAGCAGGTGTGTGCTGCGGGCGCACATGCCGCGGCAACCGGGCGGTTCAGCGCTGGGCACGGCCGTTCTGCGGGACGAGCTCGTGCTCGCGGTCCGTGGAAGCTTGCTGGGCGACGATGCGCGAGTCGGCTCGGGTGCCGCGCACGGCGAGCGCGATGAGGGGCAGCAGGGTGAGTGCGGCGAAGACGGCGCCGACCAGGGCGGGTCCGGTCAGGCCGAGAGACGAGCCGAGAGCCACGCCGGCGAGGGCCGAGCCGGCTGCGACGCCGGTCTCGTAGGCGGAGGTGGTCAGCGCGGCGGTGAGGGTCGGGGCGTCTCCGGCGAAGCGGACGGCCAGGGAGGTGACGATGGGGTTCAGGGTGAAGCCGGTCATCGCCATGAGCGCCACCAGGATGACAGTGGGCGCCGCGCTGGTGGACAGAGGCATCAGCAGGAGCAGGGCCAGGGCGGTGGCGGCAGCGCCGGTGATTGTGGTGGCCATGGGGTGTCGGTCACCTATGCGTCCGCCGATGGCAGTGCCGGCCACGGCTCCGAATCCGTAGGCGACCAGGACCAGCGGGACCGCGTCCGCCGGGATGCCGGCGCGGTCGGTCAGCAGCGGGCTGATGTAGGTGTAGGCGGCCAACACTCCGCCCATGATCATGACTGCTGCGGTGAGCGCCAGCCACAGCCGGGTGTTGCGCAGGGCGCGGATCTCCGCCCGTATCGACACCCTGGCACCCTGTTCGGCTGCGGGGAGGAAGCGGCCGATGACCGCGGCGGCGAGAGCAGCCAAGACGGCCAGGGCCCAGAAGGGGCCACGCCAGCCGATGAGCTGGCCTGCGAACGAGCCGATCGGCACTCCGATCACGTTGGACAGGGTCAGGCCGCCCATGATCATGCCGACGGCGCGGGTGGACCGCTCGGGCCCTGCGGCGGCGGTGGCGAGGACGAAGCCGACCGCGTAGAAAGCACCGGTGGCCAGCGCCGTCACGAAGCGGGCGACGAGAATGACGGTGAAAGAGCTGCTGGCGGCCTCGACGACGTGCCCGGCGGCGAAGACCGCGAGGGACAGGATCACGGTCATGCGTTGCGGCAGGCGCAGCGTGGCCAGCGCCATAGCGGGCCCGCCGATGATCATGCCGATCGCGAAGATGGTGATCATGAGGCCGGTGCGGGACGTGCTCACGTCAAGGTCGCCGGCCATGTCCGGCAGCAGGCCGGCGATGACGAACTCGGTGGTTCCCATCAGGAACGCGGCCGCGGCGAGCACCCAGACGACGACGGGCATCCTGCCCGGAGCGGTCGTGGAGGCGGAGGGCATACGGGGAGATCGCTTTCGGTAGAAGGCGCGGGTGTGCGGTCAGGAGGCGGCTTCGATGCGGATGTGCTCCGCTCCGGCGAGCCGGTCGATGTCGTCGGGGTCGGTGAGGCGGCCGAGGATGACCAGGTTCGGGGAGTGATCGCCGTCGCGGTAGAAGAGGGCAAGGTTGCCCCAGGGGGCGTAGTAGGCGAGGTCGCCGGCCTTCGGGTTCGATGCCGCAGGGGCGCCGCTGGTGTCGAGCTTGCGGGGCGGGTAGGAGATCCGCTCCGTCTGGTGGAAGTCCTCCATCTCCAGGGTGAGCGGCAGCAATTCGGCGAGATCTCGGGCGGTAGCGCTGCCGTTCAAGGCGGCACCGACTCGGTGGCCGTTGATAGTCAGGTGAATGTTCATGGCGGTGCTCCTGTCGGATGCGTGGGGCGTTGCCTCGTGCGTCGGTGCCGGATGGCGCACGGCGGAGGACGGCGCGGAGGGCCCGGACAGTGGCGTGGGCCGGCTCGTGGTACAGGCGGATGCAGCCAGGACCAGTGCCAGTGCGGGGGCTGCGCGGACAACGGCGCGAAACACGGTCTGTCTCCTCGGGGCGGTGGGATCGGCGGTCACGGGCGGAACTCCGGCGCCGCCCCATCCAGGAAACCGGCCCGGCGTAAGGAGATCGAGTTACGGATGAGGGGTGTACTGGCAGTGCATTCGTGACGCGCCCGCCCGTCCGTACCGTCGGGATCATGGGAGGCGTGGACCGCGTGCCTCTCACGTCGGCCTGGAAGATGGTGCAATCATGAGTCGGATCCTGTGACAGGTTCCGCCGACGGGCTCGGGCGTGCGGCAGCGGCACCTGGACTGGTATCACCGGCAGCGGCAGCAGCCCCACCCGGCGGTGCGCACGACGAGGCGTTCCAGGTCCGCCTCCTGCAGGCACTGGCTGAGGAGACAGGCGCCGAGGTCCGCTGAACCCGTCCGCCGCGTACGCCGACACGCGGCAGCCGTCCCCATCGGCCCAGAGGCCGGCGGGAACGGCTGCCCTGATGGTCTACCAGGCGTATGCCTCGGGAGCTTCTCCCCCGGGGCCGGGCCAGATCTCGTCGAGCCTGCGCAGGATGTCGTCCGACAGTTGCACATCGAGGGCCTTCTGGCTGGCCGCGAGTTGCTCGGGCGTGCGCGGGCCGGCGATCACCGACGTGAGCACCGGGTTGTGCAGCAGCCAGGCCAGCGCCACATCGGCGGGCTGTTCGCCGATCTCGGCGCACACGTTCTCGTACGCCTCAAGCTGCGGCCGGTACCGCTCGATGGTCTGCTGCATCTGCGCGGAGGCACGGCGGCCGTTCTCGATCTTCTTCAGGACGCCGCCCAGCAGGCCGCCGCCCAGCGGGCTCCAGGGGATGAGTCCGATGCCGTAGTGGCGCAGGGCAGGGATGACCTCGAGTTCGATGGTGCGAGCCGTGAGGTTGTACAGGCTCTGCTCGGAGACCAGGCCCATGAAGTGGCGGGCGCGGGCCTCGCTCTGGGCCGTGGCGATCTGCCAGCCGGCGAAGTTGCTGCTGCCCACATATGTGATCTTGCCTTCGCGCACGAGCTGCTCCATGGCCTGCCAGATCTCCTCCCACGGAGTGGCCCGGTCGATGTGGTGCATCTGGTACAGGTCGATGTGGTCGGTCTGCAGGCGCCGCAGGCTGGCCTCGGCGGCGCGGCGGATCTTGTACGCGGACAGGTACTTGTCGTTCGGGCCGAGCCCCATCGGTTGGTAGAGCTTCGTGGCGAGCACGATCTTGTCGCGGCGTCCGCCGCCCTGGGCGAGCCAACGGCCGATGATCTCCTCGGACAGGCCGTAGCCCCGCTGCATGTCCGGGCTCTGCGGGCCGCCGTAGACGTCGGCCGTGTCGAACAGGTTGATGCCCGCATCCACCGCAGCGTCCATGATCGTGAAGCTCGTGGCTTCATCGGTCGCGTCGCCGAAGTTCATGGTGCCCAGCGCCAGACGGCCGACCTTCAGACCGCTGCGGCCGAGGTGTGTGTACTGCATGAGGGTGTTTCCTTTCCTTGGCGGCGCGGGACGCGTAGGTGTCCGTTCCGCGCGGGCGGGAGAGTCAGGAGGCGGCCGTCACCCGGTCGGCGACGGGCTGCCCGATGGTGACGGTGTGCTCCGCCGCCCGGGCGTGGGGGCGCACGGCGAGGACGTAGACGACGGCGGCGAGGAGTGCGCAGGTGACAGTGACGAGTCCGAGAGGGAGAGCCGTGGCGGAGCCACCGAGGCCGACGAGCGGGGCGGCAATGCCGCCGAACGCGAAGCGTGCGGTGCCGAGCAGCGAGGACGCGGTGCCGGCGATCTGGGGATAGTGCGCGAGCGCGAGTGAGGTGGAGGGCGGGGTGGTGGTGGCGACGCCGCTGACCATGGTCAGCAGGGACAGCACGATCGCTGCCAGCGGCAGCTGCAGTGCCGCGGTGACGAGCAGTCCGGCCGCGCCGACCAGAGTCATGGTCAGGCCCAGTAGCAGGGTGCCCTTCTCCGACCAGCGTTCGGAGAGGCGGCCGGCGATGAAGCCGAACACCATGAACCCTGCGGAGTTCAGGCCGAACGCGAACGAGTAGCCCTGCGGAGACAGCCCGTAGATGCCCTGGAGCACGTAGGTGGCGCCGCTGAGGTAGGCGAACAGGGCGGCGTTGACGAACCCGGTGATCAGGACCGCGCCGAGGAAGAGGCGGTCGGAGAGCAGTCGGCGGAAGTCGCGTCCGCTCTGGGCCAGGCCGCCCCCGGTGCGCTCGACGGCGGGAAGGGTCTCGCGGAAGACGGTGAGGCAGGCGATGAGGATCACGGCGCCGAGCAGGGCGAGGAACAGGAAGATGCCGCGCCAGTCGGTGAACGCGGCCAGTTGGCCGCCCAGGACCGGTCCGACGATGGCGGCCAGTCCGCCGATCACGGTGAGGCGGCCGTAGTAGCGCACGAGCTTGCCGCCGGAGTACAGGTCGCGTCCGGCGGCCTGGGCGATCACGATGCCGACGGCCCCGGCCAGGCCCTGCACGAAGCGGGCGGCGACCAACGACTCGACGCCGGGACTGAACGCGCACAGCACCGAGGTGGCGATGTAGGCGACGGCGCCGGCCAGCATCGGGCGGCGGCGGCCGAACCGGTCCGACAGCGGGCCCGCGATCAGCTGGCCGAACGCCAGGCCGAGCAGGCAGGCGGTGACCGTGAGCTGCGCGGCCGACGTCGATGCGTGCAGCTCGTTCGTGAGCGCCGGCAGCACCGGCAGGTACAGGTCCATCGAGATCGGCCCGAACACGGTCAGCAGGGCCAGCACGACGGCCAGGGCACGGCCGACCGTCCGCTCACGCGGCGCGCTCGGGATCACGGGGGTACTCACACGGCTCCAATCAGGCAAAAGGGTGAGACAGCGGGGGCTGTGCGCGACGCACGTTCCACGTCGCGATGAGGACTCCCCCGCCAACAAGACAACCGTGTTCCGCGGCCGGCAGGGAGTTTCTGTCGAGGGGTGTACCGGCAGTGCATCCCAGATTCGCGCTGTGCGCCCGGGGCCACGCTCGCGCGTCGACCGTCCGGGCGCGCGCCGGTGCAGCGGGTCAGGCGAGGGTGGCGGTGTCGATGACGAAGCGGTAGCGGACGTCGGAGGCCAGCACCCGCGCGTACGCCTCGTTGACCTGGTCGACGGAGATCACCTCGACGTCGGCACCGATACCGTGTTCGGCACAGAAGTCGAGCATCTCCTGGGTCAGGGCGATGCCGCCGATCATCGAACCTGTCAGCACACGTCGGGCGCCGAGGAGGAACCCGTTCACGGTCAGCGGTCCAGGGGCAGCACCGACGTTCACCATGACGCCGTCAACAGTCAGCAGACCGAGGTAGGCGTTAATGTCGAGGTCGGCGCTCACCGTGTTGATGATGATGTCGAAGCGTCCCGCGAGAGCGGAGAACGTGTCCGCATCAGACGTCGCGAAGTAGTGGTCTGCGCCGAGGCGCAGCCCGTCCTCCTGCTTCTTCAGCGACTGCGACAGCACGGTCACCTCGGCGCCCATGGCATGGGCGATCTTGACGGCCATGTGGCCGAGACCGCCGAGGCCGACGACCGCGACCTGCTTGCCGGGGCCGGCGCCCCAGCGGCGCAGCGGTGCGTAGGTAGTGATGCCCGCGCACAGCAGCGGTGCCGCAGCGGCCGCGTCCAGGTTCTCCGGGACAGACAGCACGAAGTCGGCGTCCACGACGATGTGCGTGGAGTAGCCGCCCTGGGTGTGGGTGCCGTCACGGTCCGCGCTGGCGTAGGTGAAGACGGTTCCGTTCACGCAGTACTGCTCGTCACCGTCGCGGCAGGCGGCGCACTCGTCGCAGGAGTTGACCATGCAGCCGACACCCACGCGGTCCCCTACTCGATGCGTGGTGACATCGGAGCCGACCTCGGTAACTGTGCCGACAATCTCGTGGCCGGGGACGACGGGGAAGGGCTGAGGGCCCCAGTCCCCGTTGACCGTGTGGATGTCAGAGTGGCAGACGCCGGCGTACTGGATCGCAATCAGGACGTCGTGGGGGCCGACGTC
>NZ_MUBM01000500.1 GCF_002154505.1 Streptomyces carpinensis
CCGCCCAGCAGGCCGCCCCGCCCGACCCGGCCGCCGTCCACCAGGCCACCGCGGTCGACCCGGCGCCCGTCCAGCAAGCCGCCGCCATCGCGCCGGTCCCCGGACAGAGCACCGGCGCCCAGGAGCCGCACACGGCCCAGGAGGACCAGGAGCAGTCCAAGGCCGCCGTCACAGCGGCCAGGCTGCGGGCCGAGAACGCGGGCCGGCTCGAGGTCACGCAGATCGCTTCGGACGACGAACGCGTCACCGTCCACATCCACGCCCTGTCGCTGGGCGACTGGGAGTACTGGCTGACCGCGATCGGCGCGCCCCTGAACGCACCGACCCACCGCAGCGGATGGGCGCAGAGCGCCATCGGGCACCTCGACGGTGTGGAGGTCCATCTCACCGCGGAGGCCGTGCCCCGTCTCCTGGAGGAAGCGGCGCAGCGGGCCACCGAACCGTTCTGCCTCGGAGGCCGCATCTACGACCTCGCCCTCGGCCACACCGACCGCCATGGTCAGACCTGGCACTACCAGGGTCAGCGCCAAGAGGACGACACGCCTCTTTTCACCCTGGGCGGTACCAGCGGCCCGTCCTACCCGCTCACCTCCATCGTCACGGCCAACGGGCCCCTCGCCCCCACTGCTGCGACCCCGGAGAACACGGACACCTGCTGAACACGCGTCGCACCGCCGTCGGTCCCCTGCACTCCCGGGTCCCTCCTGCGAGGAGCACCGCGCGGCAGACGACGGCTGCCGAGGCCTTACGGCGGTAAGTCATCGAAGGCGAGGGCCCAGGCTGGAGGACAACCCGGTGCCGTGCTCGGCGTGCCCCACGCCGGCCGAGGGGATGCAGCACTTCGGCGTTTTGCCGTTCCCGAGGGGATCTGCGCACCCCTGGGCGTCCGTAGTCGTCGGCGCAACCGGCGAGGCAGGATTGTTTCCCGCACGCCGATGAGCCGCACGCCCTTCGGTCGGCCCTCGCGCACGTCGCCGGTGCGTTCCGTGGCCCGGGCGCCGTCCTGGATCGGGTGGCCGTGGCCGCGAAGGTGCACCGGCTCGCGACAGCCGCCCCGGTTCCTCGCCGCGCGTTGTCGTACCACCCCGGGGCCCTCCACACGGTGCAGCCGTGGGCGTGGTGTTGTGTGAGGCTGCCGTCCGGGGGGTGCGGTGTGCGGGCGGCCAGGGTCCTCAGCCCGTCGGCGCTCGTGTGCCGGCGGGCCGGGACACCGTCGTGCGAAGGTCGCCGTGCCGGGCACGGTCGGCTTCGCCGTCAGCCTCGCGGCGTGACGGCGTGACGGCGTGACGGCGTGCCGGCGTGGCGGCGTGCCGGCGTGCCGGCGTGCCGGCGTGGCGGTGGCCAACACCGCTGCTGTGGCAGCGTTCCAGCCGGTCCGTGGGAGCCGTCACGACATGTGGCCCCCCTTTGCACCGCCCCGCCGTCCCACGGGGGGCGGTGCTTTGCTTGCCCTCAGCCGGTGGGGGTGGGTGGCAGGCTCTCCGGGCGGCCCGTGGAGGACGTCGGGGGGGCGTCGGCCGCTGTCGTGGTTCAACTCGCCGGTCGCGGCCGGGTGAAGGAGTGTGTCCGCCCGCGCGGTGGTGGCCCGGCGGTCTGTGCGGCCGCCGGCTTGGAGGATCGGGGGCGGGGCAGACCGGCATACCGTTCGACGGGTGCAGTCGGAGGGCAGCCTAGCGCAGGGCGCCGGTGGGAAAGAAGGTGCAGAACGCCCCGGCGGCAGCGCCGTTAGACTCATTGACAGGCGGTCACTCCCTCTCCACAGGAAGAACCGGCGTGCCCAACACACTGCAGGAAATGATCAAGCACAAGTTGGACCAGAACGGCTGGTCCTACAGCGATGTAGCGCGCCGCGGTGGCATCTCCCGTTCGACGGTGCACCATCTGGCGACGTCGGCGCGGCTGGCGCAGATGCCTCAGCAGACCACTCTGGAGGGCTTGGCCAGGGGGTTGGGTATCCCGGTGGCGCCGGTGCAGCGGGCCGCCGCCGAGGCCGCGGGCGTCAACCTGTACCTCGAGGACGCGCCCGAGGCCGCGGATCCCGAGGTGGCGATCCTCATCGCGAGCGTGCACCAGCTGAGTCCGAAGGACCGCCGGCATGTGGCCGTCCTCGTCGAGTCGTTGCTGCAGGCGGGCGGGTCCCGGTAGGAGGGGGAGCGTTCCGGGTGCCCGTCGGGGTCCGTCAGATCGGGTGCGGAAGCGGTGGAAGCGTTCGTGCCGTGGTGATCCAGTCGATGACGGCGTGCACGGTGACGCAGTCGAGTTCGGCCAGTTGGAAGACGGCCTGGATGTCAGCGGCGGCCAGGGGCACGCACACCGCGTCCAGGGCGCCGTACAGGCGCAGTCGGTGGGTGTGGGCGGTGGAGGTGTGCTGCCCTGCGTGGATGTCGGATCTGCCGCCGACGACGGGCAGGGGTTGTGTCGTGTCCATTTGATCCGCCTTGATGTGGGTGGGGCTGCGTCGTCCGGCGGCTCAGGCCTGCCGGGTGAAGCGGTCGAAGGTCTCCCCGAGCCGGTCTTCGAGGGCCTGTGTGTCAGGCCAGGGGTGCGGGCCGTGCAGTTCGCGGTGGACGGTGTCCCAGAAGGTCTCGACGAGGGCGTGGTCGTACCAGTCCCCCACCGTCGCGCGGACGGGCGCGCATCGCAGCGAGCCGGCGCGCTCGGTGAAGCAGCAGTCAAGGAGGCTGCCCTCTCCTGTGCCGGCGGCCGGTTCGGTGCCGGCGGCGCGGGTGATGGCGGCCATGAGAGCGTCGTGGACGAGTGTGCGGCGTGCTGCCGCGGCGGTGCTCCAGCCGATCAGACAGCGCGATGCGGTGTCGAGGACGACGGCCGTGTACAGGGGGCCCTGGAGTGTGGTGAAGGCGAACACGTCGACGATCCAGCGCCGGCCGGGCGTGAGGTCGCCTTCCTGCGGGAGCTGGTCGTGCAGCCGCCCTGCTTTCCCGCGGATCCCGGCCCCCTTCATGAGCAGCTCCACGGTTGTGTGGCTGATGTCGATGCCGTAGCGGTGGCCGAGTTCCTGCCTCACCCTGCGGTAGCCGAACGTGGAGCCGGACTCCTGGTGGATGTCGAGGATCAGGCGGGTCAGCCAGGCCCGGCGCAGTGCTCGTGGGGAGGGGGTGCGTGCGCGCCAGGCGTAGTACCCGGACTCCGAGACGCCGAGGAGTGCGGCGATCCTGCGCGCCGGGAAGCCCTGCGACGTCATGCGGTGGATCACCTCGTAACGTCTTTTGGGGGCATCACCTGCCGCATGGCGGCGATGACTTCGCGGCACAGGAGGACTTCCTGCTCCAGTTCGTCGATGCGGGTGCGGGCCTGTGCCAGGTCCGACCCGGACACACGGGAGCGCTGCCAGCGGTACACGGTCTGCGGGGAGATGCCCAGTTGCCGTGCCACTTCCTTCGCCGAGTGTCCTTCGGAGACCAGTTGCTCTGCGCGGGTGCGCAGTGCTGCGGGGTGAGGACTGCTCACTGGATCCCACTCGTTCATGCCGCTGCCGCAGGACGGGGGAAAGGGCGCTGTGCAGGCCCGGTCGTTTCCCCCGTATCCGCGGGTGGATGCCGCCGAGTCCGCCGTCCGTCCGGCGTTCGAGCTCGCTTGCCAAGGCGTGTGTCTCCCCCACCGACTGGCGCGCGCCGCAAGGGTCTTTGGCACCGGCGACAGTGCGCGATCGGCCGGCCGGTGCCTGCACGGCACACCGGCCGCCGACCGAGGCCGTCGCCCGGTGTGCCGTGTGAGCAGCGATCCTTGCGGCGCTGCAGGGGCAGGCCCTGGGGCCTGTCCCTGCGCCAGAGGGCGTGTTACTGCCGGACGCTGATGGCCTGGGTGGCCTGGGACTGGGCGACCGCGAACGGCGAGAACTGGTTCACCGCCGCCGACTCGTTGTGGGCGCTCACGTGCGCGACCTTCTTCGAGACGGTCGTCATCTTGGCGAAGTTGAACGAGAACTTGCCCAGCGCCTCGCGGGAGGGCAGCAGTTCGGCGGTCTCGGCCTCGAGCCAGTCGTTGTTCATCAGGAAGCCTTTCATGAATGAAGGGACGTATGCGAAACAGGAGCCGGGCCGGGCAGCGAACGGAACAACCGCTGCCGTGGGCCGTGCTCCACCCCCGGTCGGCGCCGCCGGCGACGGCCACCGCAAGTGCCGTGGACCGGCACGGCGGCGTCGCACGGATCCCGGACCGGAGGTTGTCTTCCCCGGACGGCCGGGCCATGGGGAGCCCGGCCGTCCGGAGCTGCACGGCAGGGCCTGCGTGAAAGGAACGCGCAGGCATGCGCCAACCCCGCCGTCCGGAGTCTCTGGACGATTCGTCCAGAGGGCGTGGACGGTAGTCGAAAAGGAACGGTCAACGCAAACCGTCTATTTCCGACATTCGTTCAGAAGCGCGCGTCTGTTCCATTCCTCGGTTCTGGGTCTCAACTGCACGCCTCGCGCCGGGCGTTGGCGGCGCCGTGCGTCGGCGTCCGCTACCGCTGCCGCCCCCGGGTCGACGGTGCGCACAGACACAGGGGCAAGCACCGGCGGGCCGGCAGCCGTCCGCCCCAACCGCCCCCAGGCCAAGGCATCGAGAACGCCCCTTCCGAAAACCGGCGGCCGCATCCGGCCGCGGACAGCGCCATGGGGACGGCGTCCGGCCCCGGTTGCCCTCCGCTCGGCAGCGTGCCGGTGCGCACCGCCACCGAAGTCCCCCTTCACAGGGCCGACTGGCGACTGCTGGACTGCCATCTCCCCTGTTCCGGAAGGCGCGCCGCACCGCCCGGGAGGCGGTCAGGCGCCCCTCGCCCCTGCACAGCCGCCGCGCAGACAGAAGGCGACACGCAAGGAGCCGGGCGCGGCCATCCGCCCGCAGACAGCCGGCACGCATCCTCCGACGAGAAATGCACTCCACAAAAGCCAGGGCAGTACCGAAACTCGCCCGCCGGCCCCGCCGCCAGGTCACCGCGTATTCTCTCGTTTCCCGACTCCGAAAAATGCAGGGCATTTCAGGCGGCGTATTCACACCGTCGGACTCATTTCGTCGCACACTTGGCGACCGGCCTGGTCGACCACCAAGTTCACCTGGTCGGATGCCATTTGCCAGGCGCGGCACGAATTCCCGCAAAGGGCGCGGCAATACCGCTGAGCTGCCGTTTTCGATATCTCACCCGGATCGTCAGCGGATTGACGACGGCTCAGCCCGCGACGAATTGCGCGCAAATTGATGTAGCGTCAGGTTCAACACCAGGGGCGAAACCGACCCCTGATGTTTGAAAGGAGATCAGGTGAAGACCATTGCTAAGGCAGTAGCGGGCACGCTTTTGGCGGCCGGCGCTGTCATGGCGCCTCTCTCGGTGGAGGCATCCGCTGCTCCGGCGGCGGTCTCTGTGACGGCGGTGGCGCCCTCGTTCCACCACCCGGGCAGCCACTACGGGTACCGTCACAGCGGTGACTGGCGGCGATACTGCGACGACGACCGCTACGACGGCTGGCGTCACCGCAACCACTGCGGCGACTACGGTCGCTACCGCTACTACAGCTGGGACCAGTACCGGTACAGCAACTACGACCGGGACTGCTACTGGCGTCGTTAGCCCCGACGACATCCGTGCCGCCCGCTGTCAGGCCTGACAGCGGGCGGCTCCGTCATGCAGGGGGAAGGAACACAGCGTCTCTGATCAGCTAAGGGATCCTATGCGGACCGTATGATCCGGCGTGGGTTGTGCCCACCTGGGCGGGGAAGCGTGAGCGTGGAGATGGAATCCCGCGCCGAGTGCTGCTCCGCGTGGCCGGTGTCGGCTGGTGGTGTGTGTGCTGATCGTGGTCACGCCCTGGTGCCGGTGGGCTGCGCGGGGCAGCCGGGTCCGGTCCGTTGGTGCGTGTCCCTCCGGACGCTGACCGGCACGGCCGAGGGGCCGCGTCGGGGAG
>NZ_MUBM01000501.1 GCF_002154505.1 Streptomyces carpinensis
CGGCAGCCGGCGAGGACCGAGTCAGACGGTGGGACCTCAGTAGCCAGGTTCATTTGCCGGTTCGAGCCGGGCCACATCGAATTCCACCCGGACATCATCGGCCAGCCGCAGTGCGCCCAGGAACGCGGTGTAGGGCTTGATTCCCCAGGTGGACTGCGTGACGGTCGCCCAGCCGCGGACCAGTCCGTCGCCGTTGCCCTTCCCATGCACCGTCACAGGGTGGGTGCGGTCCTTGATGGTGAGCTCCCCGGTGATCTCGAAGGACTGCGCAGTCCCCGCGATGCCAGTGGAACGGAAGGTGATCACGGGGTGCTCTGCGGCATCCAGCAGGGCCCTGTCCTCAAGGGTCCGTTTGATCTCGGCCCGGTCGGTATCGGTGAGCGGCTTCAACCCACCCGTTCCCTCCCGGACTTCCAGCGAGCCCGCCTCGACGGTCACATTCACCCACGACCTGCCGGGGTCGCCTGCGGCAATCACCGCCTCGCCGGACCACCGGGTTACCTCGATCGTCAGGTCGTGCCCCGCCTTGCGGCCCAGCCCGGCGCGACCAGTCTTGATCAACAAGCGGCCGTTCGACGGCCCCAGCCCGTATCTTCCGTCTGCCAGCGTCACAGCGCCCGAGAGTAGGGGGCGAAAGCAGCCGAGCGGCCGAGGCAGCACGGTCGGCGTTGCGCGACCGTCCGCTGCCGCGGTCCGCCGCGGCCGGCCGACCCGCGGGGCGCCTGGAACGCACCGAAGGGTTCTCCCGCAAGGTACTGGTGGAATGAGTACGACCGCACCGGCTGGGTGAACGAGCGGGCGGCTGAGCCGCTGGAATACATGTACGCCGGTGACAGCGCGCTGGTCGCGATGCAGTACTCCTACCTGCCCAGTTGGGTGTCGTACCTGACCGAGGACGAAACAGCCGACGCGAGAGCGGCGCTGATCAACGCGGTCCACGCCAAGTGGGCAAACGTCCCGGCGGCGACCCGTCCGCGGTTGTTCGTGTACGGGGAGAGCCTCGGCTCGTACGCCATGGAGAAGGCTTTCGACGGACGGGGGCGGAGGCCGTCTCGCACACCGGCGGCGGACTTCTGTTCGGGCCGACATCGGGCAACCCGATGTGGCAGTCGGTCACCGCTGGGCGGGACCGGGGGAACCCGGTGTGGCGGCCGGTGTACCGCAACGGCCAGACGGTGCGCTTCGCGCAACGACCGGTCGACTTCGCCCACCCGCCCGCAGCTTGGTCCGAGCCGCGCATCACCTACCTGCAAATTGGCTCCGACCCCGTGGCTCCGACGGCGGTGGTCAACGCTTTTCGCGTCGGCTGCGGATGCTCAGGGCGGTGGCGGAGACGAGGAACCAGAAGGCACCGAAGGCCGAGTATCCGGCGACGGTGGACAGGCTGCTCGTCGCCGAGGCGGACATGGCAGCGAAGGAGGCACCGGCGAGGACGGACAGTCCGCCGCTGATGACCATGGGCCACTGGGCACCGACGGTGCGTCGGCGCCGGATCGCCACGACGAGCTGGATCGCTCCGGAAAGGAGGGCCCAGATGCCGAACACGAGCAGGGCCGTCCCGATGGTGGAGAAGACCGCGTTGATCATCCCGGCGGCGGTGGCGAGGCCGAGAGCCATGTTGGTGGTCCCGACGCGGTCCGTGGAGCCGGTGCCAGACATGCGACGCTCGAGGAGTGTGGCGATGACGTCCCATAGGGGGTAGATGACGAGCAGCACGGCCGCGATCACTGTGGGCCTGTCCGTCGACACGAGCGAGGCGGAGGTCGTGACGACGAGTGCCACCCAGATCAGGGAGAAGGCGACTCGGATCAGGTAGAGCGATCGGAGCCCGGAGAGCGTCGTCGTGGTGGTGGTCGTGCTCGAAGTCGCGCTGGTCTGAGTCATCGGGTGTCCCGTTTCGTGATCGTGATGGTGTGAGACGGTCATCTCGATGAGGAGTCTCAGTGGCCTCGGGAGGGGCCGTGTACTTCGAACGAAGTAGTTCTGCCATCCACTTGGAATCGAATGAGTTCCGCCGTCCCCATCGCCCGGCCCGGGCTCGCCGTCTACATCATTCGAAGTACACGGCCGCAGCACACATGGACGAGAATCAGGCCATGGTCAAGGCGCAGAACAATCAGGACGGACCCGTGGCACCCGTGTGGGTCCGCCGCCCCGAGTCGCTGCACCTCGTCGCCTATTCGGTGGCCGCGCTGGTGTTCACCGGCCAGATCGTGGCAGTGATCCTGCGAGGGTCGGATTGGCCGACGGCCCTCTCCGTGCTCCTCGCCGGTGGCGGTGTCGCCCTCTCGTGGTGGAGGCCGTGGGCAGGACTGGTCGTGGCGAGCGCGGCGTCCTTCGCCGTCACGGCCGTGGGCCACGACCCCCTCTCGGTGTGGATGATGGCGGTGCTCGTGCTGTTCTCGGTCACCCTCAGTGGGAAGCAGCCGCTGGCCGGAACCGGCATCGTGGCGGCGTTCTTCCTGGGGGCGTTCATGACGCTGGGAGGATTCCGTGGCGGCGCGATCGTGGGAGCCGCCGCGCTCTTCTCAGCCATAGCAGGAGGTGCGACAGGGGCCGCGCTGCGCATCCATCGAGAGCACTGGCGGACCCTGGAGGAACGGGCCGAAAGTGCTATCGCCACCCGAGAGATCGAAGCCACCCGACGGGTTACCGAGGAACGACTCCGCATCGCCCGGGACCTCCACGACGTCATCGGCCACCAGGTCGCGATGCTGAGTATGCATCTCGGTGCCGCGGAGATCGGGCTGCCCGAAGACGCCGAGTCCTCCCGGCAGGCCCTCGTCTCAGCCAGGTCCAGCGCCCGCACCGTCGTCGTCGAAACGCAACGGATCCTCGCGCTCCTCCGCCTCGGAGACGACATCTCCGACGACGAGGCGCTCCGGCCGACCCCGGCGCTCAGCGGCCTGGAAGGCCTTGTCGCCTCATTCGAGAGCATCGGCCTCGAGGTCCGGCCCTCCATCGACATCCCCACCGGTTTCGTGGAGCCCAGCGTCGGCGTGACGGTCTACCGGGTCGTTCAGGAAGCACTCACGAATGCCTACCGGCATGGAGAGGGGGCGGCAACGGTGGATGTGCGCGAGCGCGACGGCAGGATCTGCGTCACCGTGGAGAACCGTGTCGGTCACTCACTGCGCGGCTCCGGCTCGGGCAGCGGACTCGGACTCGTGGGGATGCGCGAACGCGTCGAGTCCTCCAGCGGGCGGCTGACGATCGACAGTGACGACGGGCGATTCCGGGTCCATGCGGAGTTCAGCCCCCTGGGAGCCGCCGTATGATGACGCGGATTCTGATCGTCGACGACCAGGACGAGATAAGGGCCGGCATCAAAGCGATGCTCCGGCTCGACCCCAGTCTCGTCGTTGCGGGTGATCTCTCCGATGGACTCCAGGTCGTCCCCTTCCTCCGGGACCACCCCGTCGACCTGGTCCTGATGGACATCCGGATGCCAGGTATCGACGGTGTCGAAGCCACCCGCCGGATCCGCAAAGAGCACCCACCCGAAAAGATGCGGGTGATCGTGCTGACCACTTTTGACCAGGACGACATCGTTCTCGCCGCTCTTCGCGCTGGCGCCAACGGTTTCCTGAGCAAGACCGTGAGTCCCGCTGAACTCGTCGCCGGAATCACCGAGGTCGTTGGCGGTGGCGGTGCGCTGTCGGCCGCCGCGACGGCCGCACTCATCGGTCACATGACCGACAGTCCGCCCCCGGTGATCGACCAGGAACTGCTGCGACGCTTCGACGCTCTGACACCCAGGGAGCGGGACGTGGTCGTTCTCGTCGCGAGCGGTCTCGGCAACGACGAGATCGCGGCCCAGATGTCCGTGTCGCCGTTCACCGTGAAGACGCATGCGGTGCGGGCCATGACGAAGGTCGGTGCACGTGATCGAGCGCAACTCGTCTCGTTCACCTTCCGGGCCGGCCTCTACCGTTTCTAGAAGCTGAGCGGGGGTGAGTCCTGGAGGGACTCGTGCTCAGCCGGGTACTCCGAACGGTGTTGAGTGCCCTGGTCGCCCGCGTTCGCTCCGTGCCCGGTCCCGGCGGCTCGTGTCCGTGGTCCGGGGATAAGGGGGCGGGTTTCCTCGCGCCTCCCGGTGCCGTATCCGGCCTGGGCGGTCCGATGCCCCTGTCCATCGCTCTGGTGGGCAGGGGGCGGTGCCGTCCGTCGCCGGATACGGTGCCCGAGGGCGCGCCGTCCGACCGCCACGGCTGCCGAGTCGTGGCGGGTGGTCTTACGAGCCTTGCCGGTGAGGGGTTTCTGCCAGTGCTGGGCGCCCCACCGGGAGGTGTAGGCCGGGTCGACGGCCACGACGGTGATGCCCAGTTCCGCGGCCATGCTGACGAGCCGGGCGCGCAGTCTGCTCACGGGCATGTGGGAGAGCAGTTTGCGGAACCGCTTGCGGCGGCCGTGTTTCTCCCGGGTCTTCTCCGCCGCGAAGTCGAGGTCTTCGACGGCGATCGCCAGGTTGTGGCGCTGGGCGACGTGCAGCAGGCGGATGAGGGCGCGGCGGACCTGGGCGTCGCGGTGGCCGACGGTGCCGGACAGGTCGTAGCGGAACCGCAGCGGTGCGCCGACCGGGTTGCCGTGGGTATCGAGGCGCCAGGCGGCGAG
>NZ_MUBM01000502.1 GCF_002154505.1 Streptomyces carpinensis
CCCGCCCCCGACCGCCGGCGGACAGCCCCCCACCTGGGACTCCGAGGCGCAACCGCGTCCGAAGCGGGCGCTGGCCCGGTGCAGTGCCGGCGGCGATGTGACCGAGGGTGAGAAACCGTTCGCGGCCGATCCGGCGGCCGGGGCGGGGAGGTCGCCCCCTGGGCTGCGCATGCGCGGCCGAGCCGGACGCGGATGCCGAAGATCGTGGCACCCGGGGACTGCGGAGCGTAGTTGCCGGGGCGTTTCGCCGACCGGGCTCGTCACGTCCCGGAGTCGCCGCCCCGCTCCGGTACCTTGTGGGAGATGCGAGTGGTTCGGAGCGCCGGCCGTCCCGGTGCTGCCCCTGGGGCGGCTCCGGATCCGGGGGTGCGCGCCGCAGCTCGCGAGGTCGGGCGGTCTTCGCCGCCCGCCCGTTCGACTCCCCGCGACGAGCGTCGCACAGTATGCCGCACGGGTACTCCTTCGCGCGGGAATATGCCCGAAGCGCTTGTTGCGGTGACGGTACGTCAACCATGCTGTCTGGCAAGGGAGTCACGGTCCGTGACCCTTGCTCTGGCCGTTGTTCTGGCCATGCAGAAAATGGCTACGATCGTGGCCCTCGTGTGGCGCGGGGCTACGTGTCCGCCGGTTCGGATGGTGTGAGCGGTGCAGGTGCTTCAAGTGCAGCTGGAGATCCGGCCCGACCCCGCGGAAGTGGGGCGAGCCCGCAGGTGGGCGCGCTCACGGCTCGCGGTGTCGGGGATAGCGTCCGACGAGTCGCTCGCCGAGACACTGGTCCTGCTCGTCTCCGAGCTCGTCACCAACGCCGTGGTGCACACCGGCGCTCCGGCCGTGCTGAGACTGTCCCTGCCCGGTGCGGCGGCCGAAGCAGCCACCGTGCGCCTGGAGGTGGCGGACGTCAGCACCCGGGCACCCGTCCCGCGCTGTGCGGGGGACGACGCCACGAACGGCCGCGGCCTCGCCCTTGTAGACGGCCTCGCCGACCGCTGGGGCTGGAGCGCCGAGGGCGCGGGCAAGCGCATCTGGTGTGAACTGGACCGCCGTACGCCGTCCCCGTCCCGGGCGGCGGCACCGGCGACCTGCGGCGGCCGGGTGCCGGCGGGTGGGTCGGTGTGTGCCGTGGGGGCGGGCGCCCCGGCTGCGTGCGCGGCGGCTGCCTGTGCGGACCCGGCGTTCGACGGCCTGGCGTACGAGGCGGTGCAGACGGCGTAGGCGGGACGGGGACGCCTCGCGAGTCGGCTTCCGGCCGCCCGGCGACTCCCGTTCCCGTGCCTCGTGCGGAGCCGGTTCGGTCGACGGGCCGGCGTACGGGGCGGTGTGAGCCCCGGTGCTCCCCGGGCCGGTTCGATGGGGTGGCCGTGCGCCGGGGATGCTTCCGTGCGCGGCAGCCGTGATCCCGGCATAACGGGTGAATCACTGAACACCTGTTGACGGTCCGTGCCCGTCTGATCACCCTTGTGGCAGCGATTCGCCGTGAGGGGACGACGAGGGCCCGGCGACGGAGGCCCTCGACGAGCGTGAGTCGTCAGGCCGGTGCCGGCCGGTCCCTGCAGGGTCGAGGGGGTGGGACCGGAGCGCCGGAACCGGATGGCGGCGCGCGGTGCCGTGCTCGGGGCGGGCATGGGCGCGCCGCCAGCCGGGCCGCCATCCGCGGTTGACTTTTCCACAGGCTGTGGACAGTTCCTGGGCGCGCTACGGTTCCGTCCGTCCCCGGCGGGCCGGCGCCGCGGGTGCGGCGCTGAGCGCGGTCGTGGCGCGGAACGTGCGCCGGTACGCCGTCGGCGTCACCCCGAGCGCCGCCTGCAGATGCTGCCGCATCGACTGCGCCGTACCGAACCCCGAGCCCCGGGCCACCTGGTCGACGGACAGGTCCGTGGACTCCAGCAGGTGGCGCGCCCGCTCGACGCGCTGCTGGGTGAGCCACTGCCCGGGGCTGACCCCGACCTCCTCACGGAAGCGCCGGGTGAAGGTCCGTACCGACATGGCCTCCTGCTCGGCCATGTCGCGGAGCTGGATCGGCTCGTGCAGCCGGCCCAGCGCCCACGCGCGCGCGGCGGTCGTGGTGGCCAGCTGCGGGTCCGGGACGGGCCGGTGGATGTACTGCGCCTGCCCGCCGTCGCGGTGGGGCGGTACGACGGTACGGCGGGCCACGTCGTTGGCGACCGCGGTGCCGTGGTCGCGGCGCACCATGTGCAGGCACAGGTCGATGCCCGCCGCGACCCCGGCCGATGTCAGCACGTCGCCGTCGTCGATGAACAGCACGTCCGCGTCGACGTCGATCCGCGGGAAGAGCCGCTGGAATCGCTCGGCGTCGGCCCAGTGGGTGGTGGCGGGGCGGCCGTCCAGGTAACCGGCGGCGGCCAGCACGTACACCCCCGTGCAGATCGAGGCGAGCCGGGTGCCGGGCCGCACGCGGGCGAGCGCGGCGGTCAGTTCCTCGGTCAGCCTGCCCTCCTCGTACACCGGGCCGAGCTCGTACGACGCCGGGACGATCACGGTGTCGGCGGTGGCCAGGGCCTCCGGGCCGTGCGCGACGTCGATCGTGAAGTCGGCGTCCGTCTGCACCGGCCCCGGCGGCCGGGCCGAGCAGGTGACGACGTCGTACAGGAGGCGCCCCTCGGCGTCCCTGGGGCGCCCGAAGATCCGGTGCGGGATGCCCAGCTCGAAGGGGAGCAGCCCGTCCAGGGCGAGGACGACGACGCGGTGCGGCCGGGACTCCTGCGCGGGACTCATGGCCTCATCCTAGTGGCCCGATTCTAACGAATGCTGTCCTTCGGGCCACTCGATGCGCGCGGGCCCTCACCGCAAGCTGGTGACGTGACCCAGACAACCGACTCCGCAGCCACCGAGCCCGCGGCCGCCGCAGCCGAGGCCGTCGAAGCCACAGAGGGGGACCCGTCCGTCAGGAAGGGCGGGCACCGCATCCACCGCGCCTGGTTCGTCGCCGCCGTCACCTTCGTGACGATCACCGGCGCCGCGGCCTTCCGTTCCCTGCCCGGACTGCTCATCGATCCGCTGCACCAGGACTTCGGCTGGTCGCGCGGCACGATCGGCGCGGCGGTCTCCATCAACCTCGCGCTGTACGGGCTGACGGCCCCCTTCGCGGCGGCGCTGATGGACCGCTTCGGCATCCGGCGGGTGGTCGCGGCGGCCCTGACGGTGATCGCGCTCGGCTCCGGGCTGACGGTGTGGATGACGGCCGCCTGGCAGCTGCTGCTGTGCTGGGGACTGCTGGTCGGACTGGGCACCGGCTCGATGGCGCTGGCCTTCGCCGCGACGGTCACCAACCGGTGGTTCACCGAGCGGCGCGGCCTGGTCACCGGCATCCTCACGGCCGCCTCCGCATCCGGCCAGCTGGTCTTCCTGCCCCTGCTGTCCTGGATCGTCGAGCGGCACGACTGGCGCCCGGCGGCCGTCACGGTCGCCCTCGCCGCCCTCGCGGTCGTCCCCTTCGTCTGGCTGCTGCTGCGCGACCACCCGGCCGACATCGGCGTACGGCCGTACGGGGCGAAGGAGTTCGTGCCGAAGCCAGATCCGGTGCCGGGAGCCGCGCGCCGGGCCGTGACCGTCCTGTCCTCGGCGGTGCGCACCGGCCCCTTCTGGCTGCTGGCCGGCACCTTCGCGATCTGCGGCGCCTCCACCAACGGCCTGATCCAGACCCACTTCGTCCCCGCCGCCCACGACCACGGCATGCCCATCACGGCGGCGGCCTCGCTGCTCGCGGTCATCGGCGTGTTCGACGTGGTCGGCACGATCGCCTCCGGCTGGTTCACCGACCGATTCGAGCCGCGCCGACTGCTCGCCGTCTACTACGCCCTGCGCGGGATCTCCCTGCTGTTCCTGCCGATGCTGCTGGCACCGAGCGTGCACCCGCCGATGATCTTCTTCATCGTCTTCTACGGCCTCGACTGGGTCGCCACGGTCCCGCCCACGCTCGCCCTGTGCCGCGAGCAGTACGGCGAGGACAGCGCGATCGTCTTCGGCTGGGTCCTCGCCTCCCACCAGGTCGGCGCCGCCCTGGTCGCCTTCGTCGGCGGTGTCGTGCGGGACGCCTTCGGCTCGTACGACATGGTCTGGTACGCCTCCGGGGCGCTCTGCGCGGTGGCGGCGCTGATGGCACTGGTGATCCGGCGGCGGCCGCTGTCCCTCGTCCCCGCCGCCGCGTGAAGGCGCGCCGGCCGCGAGGGCGCTGCCGACTCAGGCGCCGTGCTTCGCCGCGATCGCCTTGGCGATCCGCTCCGCGTCGATGGCGAGTTCGCGGAGCATGCCGCTGATCGGGTTGGTGAAGCCGGTGAAGTACAGGCCGGGGGCGTCGGCAGGGGTGCGGGGGCCGTGGACGACCGGCTTGCCGCGGGAGTCGAGCACGCCGAGGTGGCCGACCAGGTCCTCCAGGCCGCGGGAGTAGCCGGTGGCGGCGATGACCGCGTCCGGCGCGATCCGGCTGCCGTCGGCGAGCACGACCTTGCCGTCCTCGAAGCCCTCGACGGCGGCCACGATCTCGACCCTGCCGGTGCGCACGGCGTCGATGAGACCGACGTCCTGGACGGGGATCGCGCCCTCGCGGACCCGGGAGTACAGGCCGGTGTCGGGGCGGGGCAGGCCCTGCGCCGACAGGTCGGGCAGGCTGACCTTCGCCAGCGGCCCGGCGAGACGGTCGACGAGCGCGACCGGCAGCCGCCGGCACAGCACGCCCGTGTACTGGGCGGCCCACCCGGCGGTCGACCGGCGCACGATGTGCGGGACGGTGCGCACGGACAGCCGTACGCGCCCGGCCCCGCCCTCCACCAGGTCGACGGCGATCTCGGCGCCGGTGTTGCCCACGCCGACGACGAGCACGTCCCGGCCGGCGTAGGGCCCGGGGTTGCGGTAGGCGGAGGCGTGCACGAGTTCGCGATGCTCGCCCTCATCGCGGCCGTACTCCGTGCGGCCGGGCCAGTCGGGTATGCGCGGTGTGTGGTTGTAGCCGGTGGCGACGACCACCGCGCTGCCGGTCAGCTCCCGGCCGCCGGTGGCGCGCAGCAGCCAGCCCGGGCCGTCCGCGGAGCCGTCGGGGACGCGCTCGATGCGGGAGACCTCGACACCCGTCACGATCTCCAGATCGTGGTGCTCGGCGTACTTCTCCAGGTACCGCACCACGTCGTCCCGCGACACCCACCTGCCGAACCGGCGCGGCATCGGCAGGCCGGGCAGCGCGGAGAGACGGCGGGTGGTGTGCAGGTGCAGCCGGTCGTAGTGGCGCCGCCAGGACGCCCCCACTCCCTCCGACCTCTCCAGGACGACCGCGCGGACCCCCCGCGCGCGGAGCGCGTACGCGGTGGCCAGGCCGCCCGGTCCGCCGCCGACGACGTAGACGGGGCGGTCGCTGGGCTGCACTGCGGTGCGGGTGTCGGAGTCGGCCATGAGCGCGAGCGTAATCACGCGCCCGGTTGATGGGTATCGGTCAAGACCGGAATTGGTTGCGCATTGATCACGGATGAACGGGGCTGTCGTTCATGACGGGGGCCAGGCCGCCGTCGTCTCGGCGACAATGATCCGATGGCCGACATAAATGAGACGTCCCTCGTCGACCCCGCCCCCGAGCTGTACGGGCACGGTCTCCGGCTGCGTGTCTGGGACCCGGAGTCCGAGGCCGACGTGGAGGCCTGGCTGCGCGGGCGGTCCGACCCCGAGTTCCGGCACTGGAACACGCCGTTGATCCTGGAAGAGGGGCCGGCGGACGCGCGCGAGTCGCTCGCCTCCCACGTGCAGAACGCCGTCAACGGCATGGGCATGCCCTTGTGCGTCACGGACGAGGCGACCGGCGCGACGCTCGGTCACGTCAGTATCGGCGTGGTCAGCCGCCCCATGCGGGCCGGACGGGTCGGCTACTGGGTGCTCCCCGAGGCCCGTGGCCGCGGGGTCGCCACACGGGCGCTGCTGCTGGCCGTGCGCTGGGCCTTCACCGACCTCGGCCTCTTCCGCCTGGAGCTGGACCACGCCCTCGGCCACGACGCGTCGTGCCGCATCGCCGAGCGGTGCGGCTTCCTCTACGAGGGGACCCTGCGCGGCGCGATGTGGGAGGCGGGCCGGCACGACGCCTTCCGGGACTGCCACCTGCACGCCCGGCTGGCCACGGACCCCGAGCCGGAGCTGGGGTAGCGGGAGCCGGCGCCGAAGTCCGGGGCGGGGCACCGTAATTCGGAGGCGCCGCGCCGGGCCGGGCGGAATCATGAGGCATGGCTTCGGACGACTGGCACCTCACCGACGACGTCGACGAATTCCTCGCACGCGCCGGGGACTTCCTCCGCTCGCGGCCCGCGCCGCACACCGTGCACCTGACCGTGACGGAGAACCTGCGCGCACGGGGCGGGCGGATCTACGGGGGCCAGGACCCCGAGTTCGGTGTCCTGGAGAGGGAGGGGCAGTCGCCGCGGGAGGGCGAGGCGGACGGGGCGCCCGGAGTGCGGGCCGCCTTCTTCCGTACGCCGCCCCACCCGATCGTCCTCACCGCCCTGACGGAGGGGGAGGCCGACGCCCTCGCGGGGCAGCTGGCCGGGATCGGACGGAAGCTGTCCGGCGTCAACGCCGAGCGCGACACCGCCGCGGCCTTCGCCGCCGCCTGGCGGCGCCGCACCGGTGCCGAGACCGCCCTCCGCGTGCGGATGCGGCTCTACCGGCTGGGCGAGCTGAACGTGCCCCGGCCGGTCCCGCCGGGGCGGGCGAGGGTGGCGGGAGCGGAGGACCGGAAGCTGCTCGTCCGCTGGTACGAGGAGTTCTGCGCCGCCGTGGGCGAGTCGGCCGGGCGGGACGCGCGGGAGTGGGCGGACGAACACGTCGAGCGCGGTGACGTCATGCTCTGGGAGACACCGGACGCAACGCCCGTCGCCATGGCCGGTACGGCCCCGAAGGTCGCCGGGCAGATCCGGGTGCTCGGCGTCTACACGCCGGCGCACCTGCGGGGCCGGGGCTACGCGGGAGCCGTCACGGCCGAGGCCAGCCGGGCCGCACTGGAGAGGGGAGCGGCGGAGGTGCTGCTCTTCACCGACCTCGCCAACCCCACCAGCAACGGGCTGTACCAGAGGATCGGGTACCGGCCGGTGTCCGACTTCGCGGTGTACGACTTCGGGTGAGGTGGCGGTGGCTCGGGAAGCGGCCGGGGCCTCAGGGCCAGAGGAGCTCCTGGGACCAGGTGTCGTCGGCCGTGCGGAGGTAGCGCAGGCGCACATGGCGGCGGTCGGGGTCGCCCTGGAAGAACTCGACCTCGGTGGGCCGCAGGCGGTAGAGGGTCCAGGAGGGGACCTCCGTCCCGGGGTCGCGTCGCGCCCGGTCCCAGGCCTCCCGCGAGGCCCGGGCCAGCTCGTCCAGGGAGCCCAGGACCTCGCTCTGGTGGCCGGTGAGGGCCGCGGCCAGGGCTCCCGTGGAGCGCGCGTGCAGGTCCGACTGCGCCTGCTCGGGCGGGGCCGTCGTGACCGGGCCCCGGACCCGGACCTGGCGGCCCAGTGCCGGCCAGTAGAAGGCCAGGGCCGCGTGCGGGTGGGCGGCCAGGTGGCGGCCCTTGCGGCTGCCCGCATGGGTCGCGAAGAACCAGCCCGAGGCGTCCGCGCCGTGCAGCATCACGATACGGACGTCCGGGTGACCCTCCATGTCGGACGTCGCGAGGGACATCGTGTGCGGCTCCCGCTCGCCGGCCGCCACCGCCTGCGCGAACCACCTCGCGAAGAGGGGCAGGGGCGTCGACGGAGCGGTGGCCGGGTCGAAGCCCGGCAGTTCCGTGACCGCCGGGTCCCAGACGCGAAGCGACCTCAGCAGTTCGTCAAGATCCGTGTGCATGACCCGAGTATCACGGCCCCGCTGAACGCCGGGGAGAGACACGGGCGGGCCGATCGACAGGAAGGTGAGGCGACCGTGGACATGGCGGAGCTCGCTCGGCCCAAGCCGGGCCACGACAGGGCGGAAGGCGGGGCATACCCTGAAGTGACCCGTGCCCGGCGTGAGTCGAGCAGGTGAGAGGGCGTCCGGCGGGCGCCGGTCGCCTCGTCGGCGCCCTGCTGCTCGGGGCCACCGCGTGCACCGCCGGTGAGACGGTCTCGCTACGAGCCCTGGTGCGACCATGCCGGCTCGGACTACAGGTGCGCGGTGCGACGGCTCGAACCGGGGCCTTGCGTGTCCTGGAGTTCCGGCTCCGGCTGGGCGAGCCGGGCACGGGCCGGGTACGCATCGAGGACAATGAGCCGAACAGGTCCGGCCCGCCGGAGTGGCCGTCCGGGCGCCGTGATCCGGATCCGGCGAACGACGAGGCCGTCATCAGGGTCCTGGGGTAGCCGGACCCGTTTCGCGAACCTTCGTTCGGGTATGTGTGGCGGTGGGTGACCGGTGTGCGGCGGTGCGTGCGCCGCTCGGGCCGTCGTGTACCACGAGGTGCCCCACAGCGCAGCAGGCGGCGGTCCACTTGAGTGAACCGCCGCCTGCCTGACAGGACTTGGGGCCTGGGAGGGCCGTGTAAGAGCTCCGGGCCGAGGTGTGGCTATCTCGTCGGCTTCTTTCCCGTGACGCCCAGGTACACCAACAGTGCGAGGTTCGGCTTCAGTTCGGCCTGCTTCACGCCCCAGGAGGTGAAGCCCTTCTGGTGGGAGGCCACGGCCGCGAGCATCGCGACGAGCGAACCGGCGATCGCGGCCGGGTTCACATCCTTGTCGACCTTGCCCTTGGACTGGAGTTCGGCAACCGAATCCGCGAGAGAATTGTTCACCGAGTTCAGGATCTTCATACGGAGCTTGTAGAAGCGCTTGTCGCCCTCGGCGGCCCCGAGGTCGACCACGCGCAGAATCGCGTCGTTGCGGCGCCAGAAGTCCAGGAAGCCGTCGACGAGTTCCTGTGCCGTCTGCCAACCGGCCTTGCCGACCCAGGACCGCCCTTCGAGCACCTCGGCCAACCCGGCGCCCTCGGTGGCCATTTGCTCGGCGATCTCCAGGACGGCGCCCTCGACGTCCGGGAAGTACTGGTAGAAGGTGGCGGGCGAAGTGCCCGCCTTCCGGGCGACGTCGATGACTTTGACGTCCCGGTAGGGGGAGGAGCTGAGCATCTCACTGAGGCAGTCGAGCAGCTTCTGCCGGGTCGCCTGCCCGCGGCGCCCGGCCACGCGGCCGTCGACTGTACGCACTTGTCCTGTCATGTCGTCAGCTTACCGAGGGGGTGTGGGAGCGCGATTCGGCCGACTGCAAATGGGGTGCACGAGCGAAGAGAGGGTGGTGTGCCTGGTACTGCGGGGTGCGGGACGCCCCGCTACTTTGACGGCATGGCCGAAAACAGGGCATCCGCATACACAGAGGGCGTCCCCTGCTGGGTGGACGCACAGCTTCCCGACGTCGAGGCGGGACAGCGGTTCTACGGTGAGCTCTTCGGGTGGACATTCGAGGCGAAGGAGGCGTACGGCGGCTCCGTACTCGCCCGGCTGGACGGGGAGCCCGTCGCCACGCTCACACCCAAGACGGACGGCCGGATGCCCACGGTCTGGACTGTGTTCTTCTCCACCCCGGACACCGGGGCGCTGGGCGGACGGATCCGGGCGGCGGGCGGCCAGACCCTCGGCGACGCCCGGACGGTCGGCCACTTCGGGGCGGCCGCCCTGGCCGCCGACCCGGAGGGCGCGGTCTTCGGCCTGTGGCAGCCGGAGCGGCACGCGGGCTTCGGCCGGCGGCACGAACCGGGCACCTTCGGCTGGGTCCAGCTCTACGCCCGCGACACCGAGGCCGCCAACGCCTTCTACGGCGGCCTTTTCCACGACGCCCTGTTCGGCCCGGACGCCCGCCCCGACTTCGGCCGCACCGCCGTCGGCGAGGTCTTCCCCTCCGAGATGCCGCCCCACTTCCTCGTCCACTTCCGCACCGCGGACCTCGAGGCCGCCCTGGGTGCGGTCGCCCGGCTCGGTGGCCGGATGCAGGTGTCACCCTTCGAGGCGTCCTACGGGACCGTGGCCGTCGTGGCCGACAATCAGGGGGCGTCGTTCGCCCTGCTGGAGAGGTGACTCGTGCCGTACCGGGCGGTAACCGGTGCCCGGGCGGCGGGATACCGCCGGCGTGCGGTCGACTTGCGGTCGATTTGCCATGGGACATCCCGATTCGTCGGCGGGTTCGCAACCAGCGCTCCGGCCAGGAAGAATCGGGGTGCGTGCCGCCGCGGCGGTGCGGTGGTGAGACGCTGCACGGGGCCGCGTACACACGGAGGTGACGCGGCTCGTACGGGGAGGTGGCAGGCAAGTGGTGGATCAGCTGACGCAGCACGATCCGCGGCGGATCGGGCCGTTCGAGGTGCTGGGACGGCTGGGTGCCGGCGGCATGGGGCTGGTCTATCTCGCCCGCTCGGCGTCCGGCCGGCGGGTGGCGATCAAGACGGTCCGCACCGAGCTGGCCGAGGACCAGCTGTTCCGCGTCCGCTTCACGCGCGAGGTCGAGGCCGCCCGGGCGGTCTCCGGCTTCTACACGGCCGCCGTCGTCGACGCCGACCCGCGCGCCGCCGTGCCGTGGCTGGCCACCGCCTACGTCCCCGCGCCCTCCCTCGAGGAGATAGTGACCGAGTGCGGACCGCTCCCGGTCCAGGCGGTGCGCTGGCTCGCGGCGGGCGTGGCCGAGGCGCTGCAGTCCATCCACGGCGCCGGGCTCGTCCACCGCGACCTGAAGCCGTCCAACGTGCTCGTGGTCGAGGACGGGCCCCGGGTGATCGACTTCGGCATCGCGTCCGGCGTCTCGAACACCCGTCTGACCATGACGAACGTGGCCGTCGGCACCCCCGCCTACATGTCCCCCGAGCAGGCCAAGGACTCCCGCAGCGTGACCGGCGCCAGCGACGTCTTCTCGCTCGGCTCCACGCTCGTCTTCGCCGCCACCGGCCATGCCCCCTTCCACGGCGCCAACCCGGTCGAGACGGTCTTCATGCTGCTGCGCGAGGGCCCGGACCTCGAAGGCCTCCCGGACGAGCTGCGCCCGCTCATCGAGTCCTGCATGCAGATGGAGGCCACGGCCCGCCCCACCCCCTGTCTCT
>NZ_MUBM01000503.1 GCF_002154505.1 Streptomyces carpinensis
CCCCTCGTCGTGGTCGTACGGTCGTTCGGTGGTCCCGGGCCACGCCCTCGATGGTTCCGGCGACCCGGAGCCTGCGACGCGCAGGTCAGCGGACCGGCGCGCCCTGCGGCTGCTGCGGGGCGATGCCCAGGGCGGTCGTGTACTTGGCCAGGGCGAGCTTGCCGATCGCCGGGTACGGGCCGAGGGCCTCGGCGGCGGGGCACTCCGCCTCCCTGGCGGCCGCCTCGATCAGCTCCGCGTCGATCTCCGGGCCGATCAGGTACGGCGCCAGGGCCAGCTGCTGGGACCCGGAGGACCGCAGTTGCTCGGCGACGTTCGCGATCGAGCCCTCCTGGTCGAGGGCGGCGGCCATCACCGGCACGGCCAGGCGGGCGGCGAGCAGCATGCCGGTGATCCCGGCCGCCTGGACGGCCTCCTCGCCACCGACCGAGGCGAGGATGATGCCGTCGGCGGCGGTCGCCACGGTGAACAGGCGGGCGCGGTCGGCGCGGGCCAGACCCGCCTCCGACAGGCGCACGTGCAGGGCCTCGGCGAGCAGCGGGTGCGGGCCGAGCACATCGGTCAGCTCGGCGGCGACGCGGCTGTCCATGACGGCCTGGCGGATCTGGCGCAGCAGCGCGCTGTCCGGGCCGGCCAGCAGCGGCACGACGACCGCGACCGGGCCGTCGGGCTCCTGGACCTCGGCACCGGCGGCGAGCGCCTGCTCGTAGCGGGCGGTCCGCTGGTCGGCCGCGTGCGAGAGCACGGACTGCAGGGTCGGGAACTCCGTGTCGTCCCCGTCGACGTACCCGATCAGCGCGTCGAGGCCGGGGAGCTCGGAGCGGGCGATGCTCACGACCTCCTCGGCGAGGCCGCGCGTGGCGGTGCTGGGCGTGCCCGGGACCGCGAGGACGAGCGCGGGCGCGCCCTCGGGAGCCGCCAGCGGTTCGGGTCGGCGGTGCCTTCCGGGCTGGCGGGGGCGCGGCATTCGTACTGGCAGGCCGGACGCGGGCCCAGTGGGGGAGCTCATGGCGCCGCATGTTACTGGCTTTCTGGGCTCCCCTGTTCGGGGAGGGTGCAGGTGAGCGGTATCCGTCCGGTTTTGTCTGATGAGTTATGCGGTGATCCGAACTGATCGAAGTGTGCAGGAGAGCCGGACACGGCAATTCGTAAGGGCCATGGGCGCACTTGTCCGACATGTGCCGGACGCATGGGGATGTGCGGCGATCAATCCCCTTGTTCCGGTGGCACGTAGAGCAGCTTCTCGTCAGCCGGCAGGGCGAGCGTGCCACCGGCCAGGTCGGTCGCGATGCGCACGGATCCGTGCAGCGGATCCCCTTGGGCGGCGACGCGACGCGCGTGCGGCAGCCGTACGGCCAACTCCTCGGCCAGCGGTACGAGGAGCGCGTCGCCCATCTTGAACAGGCCGCCGGTGAGGGCGATCAGGGGCTCTCCGGACGGCGGGCAGACGGCGGCGGCCGACTCGGCCATGTGCCGGGCCGCCGCGCGCAGCACGCCGGCCGCCACGGGGTCGCCGGCGGCACAGGCCGCCACCTGGGGAGCGAAGGAGGCGAGGACGGCGGCGCGGTCGGAGCGCGGGTAGAGCCCGCCGGGCAGTTGCGGCATCGGCCCGAACATCTCCTCGGCGCGGGCCAGCAGCGCCGCCGAGCCGCCGTCCCGTCCGTCGTAGGCGCGCAGCGCGGCCTCCAGGCCCGCCCGCCCGATCCACGCCCCGCTGCCGCAGTCGCCCAGCAGATGCCCCCAGCCGTCGGCGCGGCGCCAGCCGGCCAGGTCGGTGCCGATCGCGATCAGACCGGTCCCGGCGGCGACCACCGCCCCGGGCCGCGGACCCAGGGCGCCGACATAGGCGGTGACCGCATCGGCGACGAGCGCGACCCTGCGCACCCCCAGTTCCCGGGCCAGCGCACCGGGGAGTTCGGCGCGCAGGGCGTCGCCCAGGGTGGCCAGCCCGGCCGCGCCCACGACGGCCGCCTCCAGCCGGCCCACCCCGGCCTCGGCCGACAACGCCCGTGCCATGGGCACCAGTTGCTCCATCAGGTGCCCGGGGTCGATCCCCTGCGCCCCGGTGCGCACCGGTTCCTTGGACGCCCGCTGCGCGAGCGGTCCGGCCCCGGGCGCACCGACGACGACCCGCATCCCGGAACCGCCGGAGTCCACAGCGAGGTAACCGGTCGCACGGGTCGCCCCGGCCGCTGCCCGGCCCGTCACGGCAGGCGCCAGTCCACCGGCTGCCCGCCCTGCCTGATCAGCAGGTCGTTGGCCCGGCTGAACGGGCGCGAGCCGAAGAAGCCGCGGTCGGCCGACATGGGGGAAGGATGGGCCGACTCCACCGAGGGCAGGTCGCCGAGCAGCGGGCGGAGATTGCGGGCGTCACGGCCCCACAAGATCGACACCAGCGGCTTGCCGCGCGCCGCTAGCGCCCGTATCGCCTGCTCGGTGACCTCCTCCCAGCCCTTGCCGCGGTGGGCGCCCGGCTTGCGCGGAGCCGTGGTGAGCGCCCTGTTGAGCAGCAGCACGCCCTGCCGGGTCCAGGGCGTCAGGTCGCCGTTGGACGGCTGGGGCAGCCCCAGGTCGGTGTTCAGCTCCCGGTAGATGTTGATGAGGCTGCCGGGCAGCGGACGCACCTCAGGTGCGACCGAGAACGACAGACCCACCGCATGTCCCGGGGTCGGGTACGGATCCTGTCCCACGATCAGGACGCGTACGTCGTCGAAGGGCTGCTGGAAGGCCCGCAGAACGTTCGCGCCGGCCGGGAGGTAGGTGCGTCCCGCGGCGATCTCCGCGCGGAGGAAGTCGCCCATCTCGGCGATCCGTCCGGCCACGGGTTCCAGGGCCTTCGCCCAGCCGGCCTCGACGATTTCATGCAAGGGTCGTGGTGCCACGGGCGTCACCCTACTGCCGGGCACCGCCCGGTGATCAAGCTGTTGCCGAAACCCGGCCCCCACAGGGGCCGGTGACGGCCGGGACGCCTCGTCGAGACCGGTGGCCGCCGTCATGCTCAACCGATCACCGCCGCCCGTACGCACAGCACGTCCGGCAGGTGTGCGGCCAACTGCTGCCAGCTGTCACCGTCGTCCGCCGAGGCGTACACCTCGCCGTTGCGGTTGCCGAAGTACACGCCCGCCGGGTCGGCGTCGTCGGTGCACAACGCGTCGCGCAGCACGGTGCCGTAGTGGTCCTCCTGCGGCAGGCCCGCCGTGAGCGGCTCCCAGCTCTTGCCGGCGTCCGCCGTGCGGAACACACGGCACCGGTGGTCGGCGGGCACCCGGTCCGAGTCGGCGGTGATCGGGAAGACGTACGCCGTGTCGCCGCGGTGCGGATGGGCCGCCGCCGCGAACCCGAACGTCGACGGCAGGCCCTCGCCGATGTCCGTCCAGTGCGCGCCCCCGTCGTCGCTGCGGTACACACCCCAGTGGTTCTGCAGGTAGAGCCGGTCGAGGTTGGCCGAGTCCTGCGCCACCTTGTGGACGCACTGCCCGAACTCCGGGTTGGGATCGGGCAGGAAGACGGCGGACACACCGGAGTTGGCGGGCGACCAGTTCGCGCCGCCGTCGGCCGTACGGAACACCCCGGCGGTGGACACCGCGACGGTCACGGCCTTCGGATCGCGCCGGTCCGTCACCACGGTGTGCAGCCCCTCACCGCCGCCGCCCGGCACCCACTTCGACCGGGTGGGGTGCTCCCACAGCGGGCGGACCAGCTCGAAGCTCTCGCCGCGGTCCTCGGAGCGGTAGAGCGCGGCCGGTTCCGTGCCCGCGTAGACCACGTCCGGCTCCGCGGCCGCCGGGTGCAGCTGCCACACCCGCTCCAGTGAGGCGCCCGTGTCCTTGGGGAACTTCACCGCCGGCCGGGCGGGCTCCGTCCAGGTGCGGCCCAGGTCGTCGGAGTGGAACACGGACGGGCCCCAGTGCGCGCTGTCGCCACCTGCCAGCAGCCGCGGAACGGCGCCGCGGGTGTCGATGGCGACCGAGTACACGGCCTGTGCGTTGAAGTGGGGGCTGTCGTCGAACTGCCAGGCGCCGTCTCGCCGACGCCCGAGGAACAGGCCCTTGCGGGTACCCACGGCGAGCAGTACCTCGGTCATGCCGATCACCTCCGAGAGGTCTTTGTCCGGACAGCTCTGTCACGGACACGGGCCAGTCTGCACCCCACCACTGACAGTCACCTTCGTGGCGACGTCACCGCAGGTCGGACCGGCATGGTCGGCGCGCCGCACGAGCGCACGGGGCCGGTTTCGCGCCGCCCGGCCCACCGAGCCGCGGGCGGCGGCCGACCGGCCGCCGGCCGACCCCCGAGTGATCGGTGACCGACCGGCGTGGGACCGGCGACCGATCGGCGTGCCGCCGCCGGGACTCGGGGCCGTGTGCCGCTGCCGGCACTCATGGGAGCGCCGGGTCTGGGAACCCGTGATGAGCGTCAGCGAGCCGTCTGCCGTAAGGAAGGACGGTGCGGCAGGTCCGCGTGGTCGTGAGGAGGATGCCGTCGATGGCGTTCCGTGGTCCCAAGACGTGGCTGTGGCGATGGCGCCGCAATCCGCTCAGACGCCGCGCCGACATGGTGGAGGCCTGGGTCGTGCTCGGAGCGTGGGTGGTCACCGTGCTCGCCGGGGTGCTCGCCGGCTGGACGGCGGCCCGCGGAGTGGAGCGGGTGATGGCCCGGGAACGCATGGAGTGGCGGCCCACGGCCGCGGTGGTGACCGAGCGGGCACCCGGTCTGCGACCCGGTGACCGGGACGCCACGGGTGACGGAACGGGGCGGGGGATCGCCCACGGGACCGACGCGCTCCGGGTGTGGGCGGAGGTGCGCTGGAGCGCGCCGGACGGTTCTTCGCACACCGGCCAGGCACGGGTGGAGCCCGGCAGCGCGGTCGGCAGCCGCGTCACCGTGTGGACCGATCCCGGTGGACGACTGGTCGCCAGGCCCGCCACACCCGCCCAGGCGCAGACGCGTGCCCTGCCGATCGGTGGGCTGGCGGGAATCG
>NZ_MUBM01000504.1 GCF_002154505.1 Streptomyces carpinensis
CGCCCCTGCCGGCCGGCCGGGCGGCTCCCCCGGCGGCCCCGAGCCGGGCGACGCCCCCGGCCGTGGCGGCCGGACGGCCGCCTACGATGGCGGTGCTCATCGATCAGCCGATCACCCGCATCGCGCCCGCCCTCGGCCCGCGGTGCCCTTCCCGGGGAGGAACCCCTTGACCGACCAGCGCGCTCCTCGCGATCCGCACGCCTTCATCGCCGGACTGCCCAAGGCCGAACTGCACGTGCACCATGTCGGTTCCGCCTCGCCCCGGATCGTCGCCGAACTGGCCGCCCGGCACCCCGACTCCAAGGTGCCCACCGACCCCGAGGCGCTGGTCGACTACTTCACCTTCACGGACTTCGCCCACTTCATCGAGGTGTACCTGTCCGTCGTCGACCTGATCCGCACCCCGGAGGACGTCCGTCTGCTGACGTACGAGGTGGCCCGCGACATGGCCCGGCAGCAGGTGCGCTACGCCGAGCTGACGATCACCCCGTTCTCCTCCACCCGCCGCGGCATAGACGAGCGTGCCTTCATGGACGCGATCGAGGACGCCCGCAAGGCGGCCGAGGCCGAGTTCGGGACCGTGCTGCGCTGGTGCTTCGACATCCCAGGCGAGGCCGGTCTGGAATCGGCCGAGGAGACCGCGCGGCTGGCCACCGACGACCGGCTGCGCCCGGAGGGACTTGTGTCCTTCGGGCTCGGCGGGCCCGAGATCGGCGTACCGCGGCCCCAGTTCAAGCCGTACTTCGACCGTGCGATCGCCGCCGGGCTGCGGTCCGTCCCGCACGCCGGCGAGACCACCGGCCCGCAGACGGTGTGGGACGCGCTGACCGAGCTGCGCGCCGAGCGCATCGGCCACGGCACCAGTTCCGCCCAGGACGAGAAGCTGCTCGCGCACCTGGCCGAGCACCGCATCCCGCTGGAGGTCTGCCCCACCTCCAACATCGCCACCCGCGCGGTGCGCACCCTGGAGGAGCACCCCATAAGGGAGTTCGTCAAGGCCGGAGTCGTCGTCACGATTAACTCCGACGACCCGCCCATGTTCGGCACCGACCTCAACAACGAGTACGCCGTGGCCGCGCGCCTGCTCGGTCTCGACGAGCTGGGCATCGCCGAGTTGGCCAAGAACGCGGTGCACGCCTCCTTCCTCGACGAGGCGGGCAAGGCGCGCATCGCCGGCGAGATCGACGCCTACACCGCGCGCTGGCTCGCGCCCTGACCCGAGGGCAGGGGACACAATGGGGCGCATGCAGACCGTGACCGCCGTGGCGCACCGCGGCGACCCCTACCGCTTCCCCGAGAACACGATCGACTCGCTGCGCTCCGCGCTCGACCAGGGCGCGGACGCGGTGGAGATCGACGTACGCCTGACCCGGGACGGCGTTCCCGTGCTGCTGCACGACGAGTCGCTGAAGCGCCTGTGGGCGCACGACCGGCCGCTGCGCTCGCTGTCCGCCGAGGAGGTGCGCGGTCTCACGGCGGGCCGGGTGCCCACGCTCGTCGAGGCGCTCACCGCGACGGACGGCAGCCGCGTGATGCTCGACCTGCCGGGCGCGGCCGACCCGCGTGCGGTGCGGCGGATCGTCGGGGTGGTCCGCGAGTGCGGCGCGCAGGACCGTGTGTACTACTGCGCGGGCGCGGAGGCGATGCTCGCGGTGCGCGCGGCCGACCCGTCCGCCGAGATCGCCCTGACCTGGACGACGCTCGCGCCACCGCGGGCCGGGCTGCTGGACGCGGTGCGGCCCAGGTGGCTGAACTACCGATTCGCCCTGGTGGACCGGGAGCTCGCCGCCCGCGTCCACCGCGACGGCCGGCTGCTGTCGGTCTGGACCCCCGACACGCGCCGCTCGCTGCGCCGCCTGCTGGACCTCGGCGTCGACTCGATCACGACGAACCGCGTCGACCTGCTGTGCGCGCTGCGCGAACGCTGAGCCGGGCACTCCTTGTCCACGACGTCACCGCCACCGACGTGAAGGGCGACGGCGCGCCCACCGCCGAGCCGCTCGGTCACCCGGCGGTCAACCGCTGACGGCAGCGGCGGCGGCCGGAGGCACGGACGGCGCGGTCAGCGCCTCCAGCCGCTTGATCTTCCTGCGGACGACGTACAGCGGAACGATCCCGAACACCCCGAACGACATGTCGATCAGCGACCACCAGAAGGGGATCCCCCGGATCGGTCCGCAGATCAGCGCGAGCGGGACGATGCCGACGCAGGCGATCATCCCGAATTCCACGACCCAGATGTTGCGGACCGGGTCACGGTACGGGCCGTAGAACGCGACCGCGATGACGAGGTGCGCGAAGGCCAGCCAGTCCGTGCCGTACAGCAGGAACGGGTAGTCGGCGTCGGCGGAGTCGAGCCCGTGCCGTACCCGCTCGATCCAGTCCATGACTCCGGGAAGGTGATCGGGCACGGCCAGGGACCGCAACACGCTCTCGGTCCAGCGCAGTTCGTGGACCAGTGGGAAGGCGGTGGCCCCGCTGAGGGCCAGACAGACGACGAAGAGAAACAGCCAGACGCGGATGCCCTTGAGCAGGGCGGCTCTGTCGCTCATGGCATGAGCGTACGCCTTTCTTGAACATGTTCAAAAGACGGGGTCGCCTGTCCTCCTCTCCTGTCGGTGCTCCCCAACTCCCCACGCCTCCCCCGCCCGAGGCCGCCCGTCGGTCACCTCCCGCCGAGCACCCGGCGCGCGACCGCGTGCGACGCCACCGCCGTCGCGGCCGCGAACCCGAGACCGAGGGCCACGTCACGGGGGCGCGTGGGACGCAGGACACCGGCGCGGCGCAGCCGGCCACGCGCCCACAGGGTGAAGGGGACGACCAGGACGGGCGAGGTCGCCGCGCCGGGGGTGTAGCCGCGCACGGCGGCGGCCTGGGCCAGGTGGACCAGGCCGTGGAGCCCGAAGCCGTTGAGCGCGGTCTGGTAGACGGCCGAGCGCCCGCCGGTGGCGTGTCCCGCGGCCGAGACGGTGGCCACGACCGCGCCCACCAGCCCCACGGCCACGGCGAATTCGCGCCCTTCCATGGAGCCGGCCCGCCGCCACACCGCCTCCGGCACCACCGGGAAGCGCTCGCGCAGCACCGGTGTGTTGCGGCGCAACCACCCTGGCAGCATGGCGAGTTCCTCGACGTCGTGCAGGGCCCAGGCCGCAAGCAGTCCGAACGTGACGGCGGGGCCCGCCTGTCGAGCGTTCGCCTTCGCTGTGTTCGTCACGGCCGCGAGTCTGCTACAGCCCCACGATCTTGTTCCATCGCCTGGCGAACTCCACCCGCTCCGTGGACGTGATGTCGCGGGCGATCGCCAGGCGCCTGCGCAGGCCGGCGTCCGGGAAGATGAGCGGGTTGCCGGCCAGGGCGGCCGTGTCCTTGTCGTCGGAGGCGGCCAGGACCTCCCGGGCCGCCGGGACGGGGCAGACGTAGTTGACCCAGGCGGCGAGCTCCGCGGCGACCTCGGGAACGTAGTAGTAGTCGATCAGCCGCTCGGCGTTGGTCTTGTGGCGGGCCCGGTTGGGGATCATCAGGGAGTCCGACCACAGCTCGCCGCCCTCCTCGGGGACGACGAAGCGGATGTCGGGGTTGTCCGCCTGGAGCTGGATGACGTCGCCGGAGTAGGCCTGGCAGGCCAGGACGTCTCCGCTGACCAGGTCCTTGGTGTAGTCGTTGCCCGTGAAGCGGCGGATCTGGCCGCGCCCGACCTGCTTCTCCACCAGGTCGCACACCTGGTGGAAGTCGTCCGCGGTCCACTTGCGGATGTCGACCCCGTTGCCCTGCATCAGCAGCGCGAACGCCTCGTCCAGGCCGGAGAGCAGGGTGACCCTGCCCTTCAGGTCGCTCGCCCACAGGTCGGAGACCCGGTGGATCTCGCGGCCGAGCCTGCGGCGGTTGTAGGCGATGCCGGTGATACCGGACTGGTACGGCACCGTGAACCGCCGCCCGGGGTCGAAGGCGGGCGAGCGCAGCAGCGGGTCGAGGTACTTCGTGACGTTCGGCTGCCCCGGCCGGTCCATCTCCTGCACCCAGCCGAGGCGTACGAAGCGTGCGCACATCCAGTCGCTGATGACGATGAGGTCGCGCCCCGTCCTCTGGTGGTTCATCAGGGAAGGACTGATCTTGCCGAAGAACTCGTCGTTGTCGTTGATCTCCTCGGTGTAGTCGACGGAGACCCCGGTGCGCTTCTCGAAGGCGTCCAGCGTGGGCCGCTTGTTGGGGTTGTCGTCGTCGGTGTCGATGTAGAGCGGCCAGTTGGCCCAGGTCAGCCGCCTGTCGGTGGCGGACCGGTCCGGGACGGAGCGGTCGCCGGGCCGGACGTACGCGGCGGGGACCCCGCAGCCGGCGAGAGCACCGAGCGCGGCGGTGCCGCCGAGCGCGCGCAGCAGGGAACGGCGGGAGGGCGAGGGCGGCTTCGGGAACGCCCGCACGGGCGTCATCGGTGTCCGGGGCATTCGGGCAGCATGCCGCCCGCCCACACGGGGGAACAATCGACGCTGCGTCAAGCGGAGTTGACCCGGCCGGACAGACTGTCGAGGCGGCACACGCCGCGGCCCCGGGGGTCCGTCCTCCACCCGGGGCCGCGAGTCGCGCTACTGAGCCGTTGCGGTGCTCAGCCGTCCAGGGACGTCATCACGTGCTTGATGCGCGTGTAGTCCTCGAAGCCGTACGCCGACAGGTCCTTGCCGTAGCCGGACTTCTTGAAGCCGCCGTGCGGCATCTCGGCCACCAGCGGGATGTGGGTGTTGATCCACACACAGCCGAAGTCGAGCTTCTTGGACATCCGCATGGCGCGGGAGTGGTCCTTGGTCCACACGGAGGAGGCGAGGGCGTACTCGACACCGTTGGCCCACTGCACGGCCTGGTCCTCGTCCGCGAAGGACTGGACGGTGATGACCGGACCGAAGACCTCCTTCTGGATGATCTCGTCGTCCTGCTTGAGGCCGGAGACGACGGTCGGGGCGTAGAAGTAGCCCTTCTCGCCGACCTGGTGGCCGCCGGCCTCCACCTTGGCGTGGGCGGGCAGCCGCTCGATGAAGCCGGCGACCTGCTTGAGCTGGTTGGGGTTGTTCAGCGGGCCGAAGAGGACGTCCTCGTCGTCCGGCCGGCCCGTCTTGGTGTCCTTGGCGGCCTTCGCCAGCGCCGCGACGAACTCGTCGTGGATCGACTCGTGGACCAGGACGCGGGTGGCGGCCGTGCAGTCCTGGCCCGCGTTGAAGAAGCCCGCCACCGAGATGTCCTCGACGGCCTTGTCGATGTCGGTGTCCTCGAAGACCACGACTGGGGCCTTGCCGCCCAGCTCCAGGTGGACACGCTTGAGGTCCTTGGAGGCGGACTCGGCGACCGACATGCCGGCCCGCACCGAGCCGGTGATGGAGGCCATCGCCGGGGTCTCGTGCTCGACCATCAGGCGGCCGGTGTCGCGGTCGCCGCAGATGACGTTGAAGACGCCCTTGGGCAGGACCGAGCCGATGATGTCGGCGATCAGGACCGTGGAGGCGGGGGTGGTGTCCGACGGCTTCAGGACGACCGTGTTGCCGGCCGCGATCGCCGGGGCGAACTTCCACACGGCCATCATCATCGGGTAGTTCCACGGCGCGACCTGCGCGCAGACGCCGATCGGCTCACGGCGGATGATCGACGTCATCCCCTCCATGTACTCGCCGGCCGAGCGGCCCTCGAGCATCCGCGCCGCGCCCGCGAAGAAGCGGATCTGGTCGACCATCGGCGGGATCTCCTCGGAGCGGGTCAGCCCGATCGGCTTGCCCGTGTTCTCCACCTCGGCCGCGATCAGTTCCTCGGCGCGCTCCTCGAAGGCGTCCGCGATCTTCAGCAGCGCCTTCTGCCGCTCGGCCGGGGTGGTGTCGCGCCAGCCCGGGAAGGCCGCGGCGGCGGCGGCCATGGCGGCGTCGACGTCCGACTGGCCGGACAGCGGCGCGGTCGCGTACGCCTCTCCGGTCGCGGGGTTGACCACCTCGGTGGTCCGTCCGTCGGCGGCGTCCCGGAACTCACCGTCGATGTAGTTGCGCAGACGACGCAGCTCGGTGCTCACTGCCGGCCCTCCTGGTTGGTTCTTGGTGTCCAGTCGCTGAGACACCCACCCTAGTCCGCGCGCCCACGTTTTCAACACCCCCACTGCCACGACTTCTGCGAAATCCGCACGTCTCGCACCTTCAAACAACGAATTTCATCGCTTCGGGCTTGCGGAACTGTCGAGACGTCGTGCACAGTGAGCACGTGGCCAGTCGAAGCGCAGACCAGAAGGACTCGTCCCGCGAGTCCCGCAACGGGAACGGCACCCCTCAGCTGGACGCCGTCTCCCTCGCCATCATCGAGCAGCTCCAGGAGGACGGCCGCCGGCCGTACGCCGCGATCGGCAAGGCCGTCGGCCTGTCCGAGGCGGCCGTCCGCCAGCGCGTGCAGAAGCTGCTCGACCAGGGCGTCATGCAGATCGTCGCCGTCACGGACCCGCTCACCGTGGGCTTCCGCCGGCAGGCGATGGTCGGCATCAACGCCGAGGGCGACGTCGAGGCCATCGCGGACGCGCTGACTGACATGTCGGAAGTCGAGTACGTGGTGATGACCGCGGGCTCGTTCGACATCCTCGCCGAGATCGTCTGCGAGGACGACGACCACCTGCTGGACGTCATCAACAAACGCATCCGGGCCCTGCCCGGCGTGCGCTCCACCGAGAGCTTCGTCTACCTCAAGCTCAAGAAGCAGACCTACATGTGGGGAACCCGATAACCGTGAGCAAGGACCTCAGCCGAACCGCGTACGACCACCTGTGGATGCACTTCACCCGCATGTCCTCGTACGAGAACGCCCCCGTGCCGACCATCGTGCGCGGCGAGGGCACCTACATCTACGACGACAAGGGCAAGCGCTACCTGGACGGTCTGGCGGGCCTGTTCGTGGTCCAGGCCGGGCACGGCCGCACCGAACTCGCCGAGACCGCCTTCAAGCAGGCGCAGGAACTGGCGTTCTTCCCGGTGTGGTCCTACGCACACCCGAAGGCCGTCGAGCTGGCCGAGCGCCTCGCCGACTACGCGCCGGGCGACCTGAACAAGGTGTTCTTCACCACCGGCGGCGGTGAGGCCGTCGAGACCGCCTGGAAGCTCGCCAAGCAGTACTTCAAGCTGACCGGCAAGCCCACCAAGTACAAGGTCATCTCCCGCGCGGTCGCCTACCACGGCACCCCGCAGGGCGCCCTGTCCATCACCGGCCTGCCGGGCCTGAAGGCCCCCTTCGAGCCGCTGGTGCCGGGCGCGCACAAGGTCCCCAACACCAACATCTACCGCGCCCCGATCTTCGGCGACGACCCCGAGGCTTTCGGCCGCTGGGCCGCCGACCAGATCGAGCAGCAGATCCTCTTCGAGGGCCCGGAGACGGTCGCGGCCGTCTTCCTGGAGCCGGTGCAGAACGCGGGCGGCTGCTTCCCGCCCCCGCCCGGGTACTTCCAGCGGGTGCGCGAGATCTGCGACCAGTACGACGTGCTGCTCGTCTCCGACGAGGTCATCTGCGCCTTCGGCCGCCTCGGCACGATGTTCGCCTGCGACAAGTTCGACTACGTCCCGGACATGATCACCTGCGCCAAGGGCATGACCTCGGGCTACTCCCCGATCGGCGCGTGCATCATCTCCGACCGCCTCGCCGAGCCGTTCTACAAGGGCGACAACACCTTCCTGCACGGTTACACCTTCGGCGGCCACCCGGTCTCCGCCGCGGTGGGCCTGGCCAACCTCGACCTGTTCGAGCGCGAGAACCTCAACCAGCACGTGCTGGACAACGAGTCCGCGTTCCTCTCCACCCTGCAGAAGCTGCACGACCTGCCGATCGTCGGCGACGTCCGCGGCAACGGCTTCTTCTACGGCATCGAGCTGGTGAAGGACAAGAACACCAAGGAGTCCTTCAACGAGGAGGAGACCGAGCGCGTCCTGTACGGCTTCCTCTCCAAGGCGCTGTACGACAACGGCCTGTACTGCCGTGCCGACGACCGCGGCGACCCGGTCGTCCAGCTCGCCCCGCCGCTGATCTCCAACCAGGAGACCTTCGACGAGATCGAGCAGATCCTGCGCGCGACGCTGACGGAGGCGTGGACCAAGCTGTGACCGCCGCGCCTCGCGGATACGAGGTGAGGCGCACACCTCCGATCAGATGATCATCACCGGCCCCGATGCCGTCCGTTCGAGTGGGAAACGGCGGCTCGGGGCCGTGTGCTGTCCGGCGACCCGTCGTCGGCTGCCTAGCGTGCCAGTGACCGATCGGCTCCGCCTTCGTTCCCCCGTACGAGGGATTCGTACGAGGGATTCGTCTGGGGAATTCCACGGACCCGCACAGCAACCCGCGCGGCATTCCTGATCCGAACCGAGGTGTACGCCATGGTGGCCCCGCCGGACAACGACGTGCTCTGGGCACGCGCCCTGCACTACACCCACAACGACGGCTCGCCCGCGCTCGGCGGCGTCTCGCTCGGCGTTCGGCAGGGCGAGATCCTCGCCGTCGCCGGACCGAGCGGCAGCGGCAAGACGACCCTGCTGCGCTGCCTGTCCGGCATGGTGCGCGTCCGCGAGGGCGAGGTGTGGTTCAACAGCGCCCCCGTGCACACCCTCGGCCCACTGGCCCGCGAACGGCTGCGCCGGGACCGGTTCACCTGGATCGACCCCGTCCCCACGCTCGTACCGGAGCTCAACGTCTGGGAGAACACCGCCCTGCCGCTGATGCTGCGCGGCACCGGGCGGCGCCGGGCCAAGGTGGCCGCCCTGGAGTGGCTGGAGCGCCTGGACGTCGGCGAACTGTCCCGCAAGCGGCCGCACCAGCTGCGCCAGGCCGAGCGGCAGCGCGTCTGCATCGCCCGCGCCCTCGCCCCCGCGCCGACGGTGATCTTCGCCGACGAGCCC
>NZ_MUBM01000505.1 GCF_002154505.1 Streptomyces carpinensis
CCGGCCTCGCTCCAGGCGCGCTGGGCGGACGCGGCCGACGACGCCAAGTCCCTCGGCGGACGGGCCTGGGTGATACTCGGGGCCGGTCCGCGTGGGCCGGTCTGCGCGGACCTCGTGGCCGACGGGCCGCATCTGCTGATCGAGGGACCGTCCGGCAGCGGCCGGACGGAGCTGCTGCGGTCCGCCGTCGCCTCGCTCGCCGCCGCCGAGCGCCCGGACCGCCTCGGCATCGTCCTGCTGGACGGCCGGGACGGCGTCGCCGCGGGCAACGGCCACGGCGAGGGCCTGCGGGTCTGCACGGACGTGCCGCATGTCACCACCCACCTGACCGCCAACGATCCCGTGCGCATGCGGGAGTTCGCCCAGTCGCTGAGCGCCGAGCTCAAGCGGCGGGCCGAGCTGCTGGGGCTGGCCGACTTCAGCGAGTGGCACACCCGGCGCGAGGTCTCCGGCCGGATCGTCGCCCAGCGCACCGGGCCGGGGCGGTCCGGCGCAGCCGACCCGGCGGCGGCCGACCCGGAGGGCGCAGATCTCGACGCCCCGCCCAGTTCCACCCTCCGGCTGCGGCCCGCGGCGGCCCGGGCGCGGGGCGAGGCGACACCGCCGCCGCTGCCCCGGCTGGTGGTGGTCGTCGACGACCTGGACGCACTGGTCTCCCCCGCGCTGGGCTCGCCCGGGCGGCCCTCGGCCGGGTCCGTGATACGCGCGCTGGAGGCGGTGGCCCGGGAGGGCGGGCGACTCGGCGTGCACCTGGTGGCGGCCACCACGCCCGGCGGCCGTACGGCGCAGACGGAGCCGGCGCGCCGGGCCGCGCTGCGGGTCGCGCTGGACGCCCCGGCCTCCGGTCATGGGGGCGCCTCCCTGCTGGAGCGAGGCCGCGAGCTCGGAGGAGAACCGGCGCCGGGGCGTGGCCGGTTGACCGGCGCGGACGGCCGGGTCACCCCGTTCCAGGGTGGCCGCGTCACGGGACGTATCCCGCGGACGGCGACCCAGCGGCCCACGGTCGTCCCCCTGGAGTGGCAGCGCATGGGCGACCCGCCCACCCGCCGCTCGGTCCGGGAGCTGGGCAACGGGCCAACGGACCTGGCCCTGTTGGCCAGCGCGCTGGAGCGGGCCGCGAGGGAGGTGTCGGCCGCCGAGGTGCCCTCTCTGCTCTGACCCCTCCTCAGGTCTCTGCTCCGGCCGCTCCTCGGGCATCGCTGACTTACCGTCACGACGAGGTCACGATCTCCCGCTTGACACCGTGGGCGCTCTTGCCGACTCCCGGACCCCGGCGTAGACCAGAGCGCACGGGACAGGAGAGCACTGGGACGTTCGACGAGGACGAAGAACGGGGCAGTGATGCGCAGCACGAGCAGCACCATCCGGACACACGGGGCCGCAAGGTCCACCAGGCCGACCAGAGTGGCGGCGGCGGTCGCCGCGGGAGCACTGGCTCTCTCCCTCGCCGCGTGCGGCGGCTCGGGCAACGACAAGAAGAGCGGCGACGGCCACAGCAGCGGAGCGAGCGGCGGCCCGGGCGGCGCCGCCGTCACCCTCCCCAAGCTGGACGGCACGACCCTGGAGGTCGCCGCCGTCTGGACCGGCGGCGAGCAGAAGAACTTCAAGCAGGTCCTCGCGGAGTTCACCAAGCGAACGGGCGCGAAGGTCACCTTCGTCCCCGCCCAGGACCCGATCATCAACTTCCTCGGTTCGAAGATCGCGGGCGGGCAGCCGCCGGACGTGGCGCTGCTGCCGCAGCCGGGCGCCATCAAGCAGGCCGTGGACAAGAAGTGGGCCAAGCCGCTCGGCCCGGAGGCGCAGGCACAGCTCGCCAAGAACTACTCTCAGGGCTGGCAGGACATAGGCAAGGTCGACGGCAAGCAGTACGGCGCCTACTACAAGGCCGCCAACAAGTCGCTGATCTGGTACAACGCGAAGGTCTTCGAGAACGCGGGCGCTGCCGAGCCCAAGACCTGGCAGGACCTGCTGTCCACCGCGCAGAAGGTCTACGACTCCGGTGTCACCCCGTTCTCCGTGGGCGGCGCCGACGGCTGGACCCTCACCGACTGGTTCGAGAACATCTACCTCTCCCAGGCGGGACCGGACAAGTACGACCAGCTCGCCCAGCACAAGATCAAGTGGACGGACCCGTCGGTCAAGCAGGCCCTCACCACGCTCGCGCAGATCTGGTCCAAGAAGGACTACATCGCGGGCGGCCCGAACGGCGCCCTGCAGACGGAGTTCCCGGTCTCCGTCACGCAGACCTTCACCGGTGGCGACCAGCCGAAGGCCGGCATGGTCTTCGAGGGTGACTTCGCACAGGTCAACATCGGTGAGACCAAGGCCAAGGTGGGCACGGACGCCAAGGTGTTCCCGTTCCCGGCCGTGGGTTCCACCGCGCCCGTCGTCTCCGGCGGTGACGCGGCGGTGATCCTTAAGGACTCCAAGGCGGCGCAGGCGCTGGTGACGTTCCTGGCCTCGTCCGACGCGGCGACGATCCAGGCGAAGCTCGGCGGCTACCTGTCCCCGAACAAGAACGTGCCGAACTCGGCGTATCCGAACGAGGTGCAGCGCAAGATCGCACAGGCGCTGATCGCGTCGGGCGACAACTTCCGCTTCGACATGTCGGACCAGGCGCCGCAGGCGTTCGGCGGCACGCCCGGAAAGGGCGAGTGGAAGGACCTCCAGGACTTCCTGAAGAACCCTTCGGACGTCGCGGGCACCCAGGCGAAGCTGGAGAAGGACGCGGCGGCGGCGTACGGCAACGGGAGCTGATGAGGCGATGACCGCTCGCACCCACCGAGGAGGGGGCCGGCGATGACGTCGGCAGCCGCGGAGGGCGTCGCCAAGACGACGGCGACGCCCTCCGCTCCCCGTGGCCGCAAGAGCGTGACCGGCACCCGCAGGACCGTGGCCGCCCTCTTCCTGCTGCCCGCCCTGGTGCTGCTCGGCGCGCTCGTGGTGTACCCGATCGGGTACTCGATCGTCCGCAGCCTCTACGACTCCTCCGGCGACCACTTCGCCGGGTTCGACAACTACAAGGCGCTGTTCACCGACGACGGCATCCGCACCGCGCTGAAGAACAACATCATCTGGGTGGTGTTCGCCCCGGCGGTCGCCACCGCGCTCGGCCTGGTCTTCGCGGTGCTGACCGAACGGGTGCGCTGGGGAACGGCGTTCAAGCTGGTCGTCTTCATGCCGATGGCGATCTCGATGCTGGCGGCCGGGATCATCTTCCGGCTGGTGTACGACCAGGACCCGGGCAAGGGCGTCGCCAACGCGGTATGGGTGGGGATCCACGACACCTTCGCGCAGTCGTCGGCGTTCCCGAAGGCGCACCCGGGCCGCAACTCACCGCTCAGGGCCGACCACGGCGGCTTCCTCACCACCAGTCCGGTCCACACGGGCCAGTCGGTCGCCCTGCCACTGGTCGGCGTCGCCCCCGACCAGATGCCCCACAGCGCGAAGAAGGCCGTCCAGGCCACGTCCGAACCGGGGAAGATCACCGGTACCACCTGGCAGGACTTCACGCGCGGCAAGGGAGTCGGCCGGCTCGGCGCGGTCGACCCGTCCGAACTGGGCTACTCGGGCATGCGGATCGAGGCCGTCAAGGACGGCAAGGTGGTGGCGACGGCGAAGGCCGCCGACGACGGCACGTTCACACTGCCCGCGAAGGCCGACGGCGCCCTGCTGAGGCTTCCGGCGGGCAACTTCAAGGAGCCGTACAACGGGGTGGACTGGCTGGGCCCTTCCCTGGTCACACCGGCCATCATCGGGGCGTACGTGTGGATGTGGGCCGGGTTCGCGATGGTGCTGATCGCGGCCGGGCTCGCGGGCGTGCCGCGTGAACTGCTGGAGGCCGCCCGGGTGGACGGTGCCAACGAGTGGCAGGTGTTCCGCAGGGTCACCGTGCCACTGCTGGCGCCGGTGCTCGCGGTCGTCGCCGTCACGCTGATGATCAATGTGCTGAAGATCTTCGACCTGGTCTTCATCATCGCCCCCGGCTCCTCCCAGGACGACGCCAACGTGCTGGCCCTGGAGCTGTACCGCAAGGGCTTCTCGGAGGGCCGGCCGGGCGTCGCGAGCGCCATCGCGGTGTTCCTGCTGCTCCTGGTGATCCCGGTGATGTTGTTCAACATGCGGCGCTTGCGACGGGAGGTGCGCCGATGACGGCGGAAGCGGAGGTTCTTCCCCCGAGGACGGCCACCGGGACCGTGAAGGCCAGGCAGTCCTTCGCCGCCCGCCTCTCCGAGGCCGTCAGCGGCGGCCTGGTCCGCGTGTTCCTGATCGTGGTGGGCCTGTTCTGGCTGGTGCCGACGATCGGTCTGCTGCTGTCGTCGCTGCGCTCCCCGGAGGACATGAGCGCCAGTGGCTGGTGGACCGTCTTCAGCAAGCCCTCGCAGCTGACGTTCGACAGCTACCAGAAGCTGCTGGAGAACAGCGACATCACCAGCTCTCTGCTCAACACCGTCCTGATCACCGTCCCGGCGACGGTCCTGGTGGTCGTGGTCGGCTCGCTGGCGGGCTACGCGTTCGCGTGGATGGAGTTCCCGGGCCGCGACTGGTGGTTCCTGGCCGTGGTCGGCCTGCTGGTCGTGCCCGTTCAGGTGGCGCTCATCCCGATCGCCGAACTCTTCGGAAAAATCGGCCTGTTCGGCACCATCTTCGGGGTGGTGCTGTTCCATACCGGGTTCGGCCTGCCGTTCGCCGTGTTCCTGCTGCGGAACTTCTTCGCGGAGATCCCCCGCGAGCTGCTGGAGGCGGCCCGGCTGGACGGTGCCGGTGAACTGCGCCTGTTCGCCCGGGTCGTGATGCCGCTCGGCGGGCCGGCGATCGCGAGCCTCGGCATCTTCCAGTTCCTGTGGGTGTGGAACGACATGCTGGTGGCGCTGGTGTTCACCAAGTCCGGCACCCAGCCGATCACGGTCGCCCTGCAGACGCAGGTACGGCAGTTCGGCAACAACATCGACGTACTGGCGCCCGGCGCGTTCATCTCGATGGTGATCCCGCTGGCCGTGTTCTTCGCGTTCCAGCGGCAGTTCGTGTCCGGCGTGATGGCCGGCGCGGTCAAGTGACCACACGATCCGGCGATCAGGGGCGGGCCGTCACCGGCCCGCCCCCCTGCGTCCACCCGCCGTCCCCCACTTGCCGTACCGGAACGTGACCAATTCACTCCATCGGACGTTGCCGGGCACAGCCCCGTCGTGACGGAAGCGACATGACGGGGCATTCCGCCCGCACCGACCCTTGGATGTCCCCGTTGCCCCGGTTCAGTGTCATCGTCCCCGTGTACCAGGTCCAGGCGTACCTGCACGAGTGCCTGGAGTCGGTGCTGTCCCAGTCGTTCATGGACCTCGAACTGATCGCCGTCGACGACTGCTCACCGGACGCGTGCGGCGCGATCATCGACGAGTTCGCCGCCCGTGACCCGCGCGTCAAGGCGGTGCACCTGGCGGAGAACCAGGGTCTGGGCCGGGCCCGCAACGCGGGGATGGCCCAGGCCACGGGCGACTACCTGGTCTTCCTGGACAGCGACGACACGCTCGCGCCGGACGCGCTCTGGTCGATGACGACCCGCCTGAAGGAGACCGGGGAACCGGACGTCCTGGTCTACGACTTCGCGTGCACGGACTGGACCGGCAGGGCGGTCCGCGACGACGTCACCGGCCCCCTGAGCGAGGACGGCCCGGCCCCCTTCCGCCTGGCCGACCGCCCCGACCTGCTCCTGGTGCTGACGGTGGCCTGGAACAAGACCTGCCGGCGGGACTTCGTGGAGCGCGAGGGCTTCACCTTCCCGACCGGCTACGACGAGGACGCTCCGTGGACGTATCCGGTGCTGCCGGCGACGGAGTCGATCGCCACCCTGGACCAGGTGTGCGTGCACTACCGGCAACGCCGTCGGGGCAGCGTCCCGGGCACCACCAGCCGCCGGCACTTCGACGTCTTCGAGCGGTACGACCGGGTGTTCGCCTTCCTCGACCGGCGCCCGGAACTGGCCCTGTGGCGGCCCTTGTCGTTCCGCCGCGTGATCGACCACTTCTCGACGGTGTTCTCCCGGCCGAGCCGGCCGCCGCGCGGCTGCCGCGCCGAGTTCCTGCGCCGGGC